>CALALS010000181.1 GCA_937925525.1 uncultured Flavobacteriales bacterium
TGGCCGAATCTGATGGCATTACCTTACAAGACAATCCTGAAATGAATGTATATCCGATGCCGCTATTTGCGCATGACAAAGATGATGTGTTTGTGGGAAGAATAAGAAGAGACGAATCACAACCTAATACCTTAAACCTTTGGATTGTTGCTGATAATTTACGTAAAGGTGCAGCAACTAATGCGGTGCAAATAGCTGAATTTTTGGTAAAACAAGAGTGGTTTACGAAAGTGGAAGCTTAGTTTTGTGGTTCAAAAAAAAGAGTTAATTTTGGTACTATGAGTAAAGCAATATCTAAGTCTAAATTAATTAAAGCGATTAACGATTTTCCGGAAAATGTAAATGTTGAAGAGCTTTTGGATAGAATAATGTTTTTACAAAAAGTAGAAATAGGATTAGAGCAATCTGAAAGCGGACAGGTTTATACAACAGAAGAAGTAAAAGGGAAATTAAAAAAATGGTTGAAGTAAAGTGGACTGATAAGGCATTTCAGGATATTGAAAGTATAGCCAGGTTCATTTCTCAAAACTCCGTTAAGTATTCCAAGATTCAACTAAATAGATTTTTCCAAGAAGTTAAAAGACTAGAGTCTAACCCTAAACTAGGGCGAAAGGTGCCAGAGTATTACATAAAGGAAGACTAAAACAAGGGTAAAACTTTAAGAAAATTGAAAGACTTATTCTTCTTTTTCTCCTAATTCTAAATTCAACTCATCCAATTGTTCTTGGTCAATAGCCGAAGGAGCATCAATCATTAAATCTCTGCCGCTATTATTTTTCGGGAAGGCAATAAAATCTCTGATGGTTTCTTGTCCGCCAAATAAAGCACAAAGTCGGTCAAAGCCAAAGGCAATACCGCCATGTGGCGGAGCTCCGTATTCAAATGCTCCCATTAAAAACCCAAATTGTTCTTGTGCTTTTTCTTTGGTAAAACCAAGTACTTCAAACATTTTTTCTTGTAATGTTCTGTTATGAATTCTAATTGAACCACCGCCAATTTCTACTCCGTTTAACACTAAATCGTAGGCATTGGCTCTTGCTTTTCCGGGTTCGGTGTTTAACAGCTCTATATCTTCTTTTTTAGGCGAAGTAAACGGGTGGTGCATGGCATGGTAACGATTGGTTTCTTCGTCCCACTCCAACAAAGGAAAATCAACTACCCAAAGCGGTGCGTATTCGTCAGGTTTTCTAAGACCTAATTCATTTGCCATATGCAAACGCAATTCACTCATTTGCTTTTGTGTCGTTTTTTTATCACCCGATAATACCAACAATAAATCTCCTGATTGTGCACCACATTTTTCAGCCCATTGTTTTAATGCTGCGTCATCAAAAAATTTATCTACTGAAGATTTAAAAGTGCCATCAGTATTGCACTTTACATAAATCAAACCTTTTGCACCAATTTGAGGTCGTTTCACCCAATCAGTTAGTGCATCTAATTGCTTTCTGGTATATTCTGAACAACCTTCTACTCTTATCGCAATCACACTTTCAGCAGCATCAAATACATTAAATCCTTTTCCTTTGGCTACGTCATCAATATAATTGAAGGTCATTCCAAATCGAATATCAGGCTTGTCGTTTCCGTAATTTTGCATGGCATCGGCAAAGGTCATTCTTGGAAAATCGGCTAACTCAACTCCTTTAATCTCTTTAAATAAATATTTTGTCAACCCTTCAAATGTGTTTAGAACATCTTCTTGCTCCACAAATGCCATTTCACAGTCTATTTGTGTGAACTCGGGTTGTCGGTCAGCTCTTAAATCTTCATCTCTAAAACACTTTACAATTTGAAAATAACGGTCATATCCGCTTACCATAAGCAATTGTTTAAAGGTTTGCGGAGATTGAGGTAATGCATAAAATTCACCCGGATTCATTCTGCTTGGCACCACAAAATCTCTTGCGCCTTCAGGAGTGGATTTAATTAGATAAGGCGTTTCTACTTCTATAAATTGCTGAGCATCTAAATACTTTCTGGTTAAAAAACCTAATTTATGACGGAGCAATAAATTCTTTTTTACCGGATTTCTACGTAAGTCAAGATATCTGAATTTCATTCTCAATTCTTCACCACCGTCCGTTTCATCTTCAATGGTAAATGGAGGTGTTTTACTTGAATTAAGCACCGTTAATTGATTTACAATTATCTCTACATCACCTGTAGGAATGTTTTTGTTTTTGCTTTCTCTTTCGGCTACCGTTCCTTCAATTTGTATCACAAATT
>CALALS010000182.1 GCA_937925525.1 uncultured Flavobacteriales bacterium
ACGTAACCCCTAGTTTAATCAACCAATAACCGTTGGAAGACAAGAAAGCTCTGCTTAGGCAGGGCTTTTTTTGTTTATATACTGTCGACTACTTTAAATGCTTCCAGGCTTCCCTTGATGGGTGGGTTTAATTTCGCTATTTCAATTTCTGCCTTTTCAACTAAAGAGAAGTTTTCTTTAACGGCAGACAAAATTCGTTTAGCAAGATTTTCAATCAACTTTTCGGGTTTACCCATTTCCTTTTTTACCAATTCATATACCGATGAATAATCTACGAATTGGGAAAGTTCATTGGTGTGTTCTTCAGGAAACGAATAGTCAATGGTTAGCGAAACCAGGTATCTTCCGCCTATGGTATTTTCTTCTGGGTGAAGTCCGTGATGGGCGTAAAACTCCATATTTTGAAGGACTATTTTACCCATTCAGTTGCTGTATGCTATTTGTAATTCTTTTTAAGCTTTCTTCTTTGCCTAATATTTCCATAATGTGAAACATGCTTGGCCCCATTCCTTTTCCGGTAATGGTTAAACGTAAGCATGGCAACACTTGCCCGATAGACTTTCCTTCTTTCTCCAAAAAAGCTTTAAACACCTCTTCTAATTTTTCTGATTGAAATGCTGTATTTTCAAATTCTGTACTTAGCTTTTGAAGTGTCTCGGCAGCATCTTCTTTCCACTTTTTTTCTTTCGTCTTTTCATCAAATTCGGTGGGAGCGGCAAAAAAGAACGCTCCTTCATCCAGCATTTCTTTTACAAATGAAGCTCTCTCTTTCAATAACTCACAGGTTTGAGCCACATATTCTTCAGAAAATCCGGTATAACCGGCCTCTTGCAAATAAGGCATAAAAATCTTAGCCAGCTCTTCGTTAGACTTTAATCTTAGATAATGTTGGTTATACCACTTCGCCTTGTCAGGGTCAAACTTAGCGCCTGATTTACCCACTCTTTCTAGACTAAAGGCTTCTATTAATTCATCTAAGGTAAAGTGCTCTCTGGTATCTCCGGGATTCCATCCTAAAAAGGCAAGAATATTTAAAAATGCTTCCGGGAAATAGCCCGCCTCTCTGTATCCCGAAGATTTTTCGCCAGTGCTAGGGTCAATCCAGTCTAAAGGAAAAACAGGAAACCCAAGTCTATCTCCGTCTCTTTTGCTCAACTTTCCGTTTCCGTCAGGTTTAAGTAATAATGGCAAGTGGGCAAACTGCGGCATAGTATCTTCCCAGCCTAAAAAGCGATACAAAATAACATGAAGCGGAGCAGATGGCAACCACTCTTCTCCTCTGATTACATGAGATATTTTCATCAAATGGTCATCTACCACATTCGCTAAATGATAAGTAGGCATTCCGTCAGATTTAAACAATACTTTATCGTCTAGCTGATTAGAATTTACTACTACCCAACCTCTGATAATATCATGCACTTTTATTTCTTCATTCCTAGGCATTTTAATTCTAATAACATAATCTTCTCCTGCGTCTAATCGCTTTTGAACTTCATCTTCACTCAGCGTTAATGAGTTTTTCATATATGTTCTCACAGCCGCATTGTATTGTGGTGAAGGATTGCCTGTTTTCTTTAATCGCTCACGCATTTCTTCCAACTCTTCAGGAGTGTCAAAAGCATAATAGGCGTGCCCGCTTTTTACCAGTTGCTCAGCATAAGGTTTGTAAAGCTCTTTTCTTTCCGATTGACGGTAAGGGCCGTACTCTCCTCCCACATGAACACCTTCGTCAAAGTCAAATCCGCACCACTTTATTGATTCTATCAAATACTCTTCCGTTCCGGGCACATAGCGTGTTTGGTCGGTATCTTCAATTCTTAAAATGATTTTTCCTCCGTTCTTTTTGGCAAACAAATAATTGTACAATGCTGTACGTATTCCTCCAATGTGTTGAGGACCTGTGGGGCTTGGCGCGTATCTTACTCTTACTTCTGACATTCTAAAAATTTTGTGCAAATGTATTAAATC
>CALALS010000183.1 GCA_937925525.1 uncultured Flavobacteriales bacterium
GTAAGTTAAAGGTAAAGAGCCAAGAAGGGAATGGCACCACAGTTACAATAACCATAAGTTATAAAGTAGCTGAAAATTATAACACGTCTAAAACAAAAACAGCCGAAAGTATAGCTGATAAAACGATAAAAATTCTTGCTGCCGATGACGAAGAATATAACCGTATTTTACTCAAAACTATTTTTGATAATGTAGGCGTAGAATTAAGTTTAGTTGAAGACGGGCCGGATGTATTTGACAAAATTAAGTCAGAAGATTTTGATGTAATATTATTAGACTTAAGAATGCCAAAGATGAATGGTTTTGATGTTGCAAAAAAACTTCGGTCGCAGAATATCGAAATTCCCATTATAGCCTTATCCGCAACAGTGGAAGAAGATGAAATTCTTAAATGCTATGAGTGCGGAATGAACGAATTCGTTTCAAAACCTTTTAAAGAGGAAGATTTGTTTAAGAAAATAAATAAGGTCACTCGTAAAAGCTCTTTAAAGTCAAATAATCAATCTCAACAAAAAGACAATATAAAGGATGTTGCTGAACAGAATGAAATAGATTATTCTCTAGAACCTTTAATTGCAATTTCTAATGAAGATGACAATTTTGTTACTGAAATGATAGATGTTTTTATTCAGTCAACCCAAGAAGGAGTTCAGAAAATAAAAGTTGCTTTAGCTAGTGAAAATATGACAGAAATTGCCAATCAGGCACATAAAATGGCTTCTCCTTGTAGGCATATAGAAGCATTAACTACAGTAGCCACCCTAAAAAGAATAGAAGAGTTCTCTAGAAAAAAAGATTCAAATAAAGAAGAGCTTACCAAGTTTGTAAATATGCTAGAAGAGAAAATAAATAAATTAACTAAGGCACTAAAAGCCGAAAGATAATTTATTCTAAAAGCTATGTGAAAAGCAGGATATTAATTTCTCAAACTGTGGATATTTTTCCTATTCTAGAAAGTTCTACATCAAATATAAATCAATGTAAATTATTGTAAATCAATATTTTATTTGATTTGGAATGATTTTTAAAGTTTCTAACTGAAACCATTAAATGGAAGAGTTATGGAAACAAAAAAAACAATAAAAATTGCTATTGTAGAAGACGATGTTTTTTATAATAAAGCGCTAACAAGGTATGTAGAGTTAGAAGGGGAATCTTTGTCGAAACATTTTAGTGTAGACATTGAAGTAAAATCATTCACCTCTGCTGCAGACAGCATAGAAAACTTAGAGGACGATTTAGATATTATGTTTCTTGATTACTTTTTTTCATCTTCTGAAAACGATGAAGATCTAAATGGGTTAGACGTATTAAAAGAAATCAAAAAACATGCGGCCAACTGTTTTGTAATTGTATTGTCAGAACTTAAAGATGTAGTGGTAGCAGTAGAGCTAATGAGAAACGGAGTGTATGAATATTTAAACAAAGACCTTGACTCCAGGAACCGTATTGGAAGTATAATGCATGATATTGTTAAAATGAAATTAAAAGAAAAGTAGAGAAAGGAGAAATAAATTTTTTGAAAGTCCTCAGCTAATTTAGTTGGGGATTTTTTCTTCCAGGGTGTTGAATACTTTCCCCAAAAAATCTCCTGTTAGAATAGATTAAATTATTTAAGTTATTTATAGTCAGTTAGATGTGAAATTTGGTTTTATGTTTGGCATATACCTTACAAACAAATAAATTTTAAAAAATAAACTGATAGGAGGAAACAAGTTATGAAAACTAGAAAATTAATAATGATGATTTGTGTAGCAATGGCTGCAACATCATTTACTGCAAAAGCGCAAGATGGAGGTAATCTAGATTTATCATCTCCGGCAATTAATACAGCTAGTTATAGCACTGCGATAGGGTTAAGAGCAGGAGAAACGTCAGGCTTAACAATAAAACAATTTATTAGCTCAAGAAGTGCTCTTGAAGGAATACTTGGTATATGGCCAAATGCTTTAAGTGGAACTCTATTATATGAAAGATATGCTTCCACCGGAGTAAATGGCTTAAGTTGGTATTACGGAGGCGGTGGACATGCTGCTTTCCAAACAACAAGAGTTTACTATTATCCTGACAGGTATTACTACTACCGAAGAGGAGATATTGGCTTAGGTGTAGATGGTATTTTAGGAATTGAATATAAAATTCCACCAATT
>CALALS010000184.1 GCA_937925525.1 uncultured Flavobacteriales bacterium
ATTCACCTGTTTTTTTAAGTAATACCGAGTTGTGTTTGTAGCTGCTAATAAAATTATTTTGATGCTGGATTTGTATTACATAACCTGTTTCTGATGTCCAGCCCGAAAAAACTACGGTTCCGTCTAAAGCTGATTTAATGGCTTCATTTTCCGGAGAAGCAATGTCAATTCCGTAATGCTCATCTTCAACATTAAATTCATTGGTAATGGCTCCGGTCAATGGCACAAAGAAAAGTAAGTTCGCCATAGAATTGGGGTTGGGTGCTGAGTTGTAGTTTAATGAATATTTTTCTTCTTGCTCAATATATGCTCTTAGCATGGAGTCTTCTTTGGCTAAATCAAACTTAATGCTTTTATAATCTTTTATGGTAGAGTCGGGAACCTGGTTGGGGCTTTTTTTAATGGGAACATCTTGCACCAACGCATTAATGTTTTTAATGTAATTATCTTTAATGACAATGGCATTTTCTAAAGAGTCTGCTTTTAGGGCTAACTCAGTAATGTCTTTTCGTAAGGTTAAATCGGTGTATCCGGGAATGTATTCTTTTAGCGGAGTGTAAACAATCATTAAAACAACCGTTAGTACCAAAAGAGAGGCAAAACCAACCAACAGCAAAAAAACGTTTAACGGAGAAAGAAGAATACTGCCTTTTTCATGAAAGGTGTCTTCTGTTCTTAAAACCAAACGATACTTCGTTTTAATTTTTTTAAAAAACCGCTTTTTCTTTTTTTCTTCCATTGGAGTACAAATATCTATCAAATATTGCAATAAAAGAAAAACCCCCAAGGAAGGGCTCCGAGAGGGTTTTTATCGCACTATGAGAAAAACTACTACTTGCTAATATACTACCACATCATACGGCATTCTTGCCATATACCCTTTACGTGATACTATTTCTTCTATAACTTGAATATATCTATAGTTATCGCCTAATTTGTTAGAGATAATTTTAGCTTCCATTTCGCCTGAAAGTTCTAACATAAACTCTTCAAACGGGTCTTTTTGTTTTGGAAGGCTTTTGATAGCATAATCTTCACCTAATTTTGCCAGTTCAGCAGCGTATTCAATGGCGTCTTCTATTCCGCCAATTTCATCTACTAAACCAATAGTTAGAGCATCTGTTCCTGCCCAAACTCTTCCTTGACCGATTGAATCTACCATTTCTTTGGTCATTTTTCTGCCGTCAGCTACTTTGGTAATAAAATCATCATAAATTTTATCTACACCTTGTTGAATAATGCTGTATTCTTCAGGAGTAAGCGGACGCATTAAGTTCATGATATCTGAATGTCTGTTGGTATTAACAGTATCCATAGTAATACCCAATTTATTTTCAAACAATCCTTTTGCATTTGGCAACGTTCCAAACACACCTATTGAACCGGTAATGGTATTTGGTTGTGCATAAATTTTATCGGCAGCGCAAGAAATGTAATAACCACCTGATGCAGCTACGTCTCCCATAGAAACGATAACCGGCTTCACTTTTTTAGTTAAAATAATTTCTCTCCACATTACGTCAGAAGCTAAAGCACTTCCGCCCGGTGAGTTTACTCTTAAAACTACTGCTTTAACGGTAGAATCTTTTCTCGCTTCTTTAATAGCTTCGGCAATAGACTCAGAACCCATTACACCTTTTTTGTTTTTACCGCCTTGAATTTCTCCATAAGCATAAACAATAGCTATTTTATCTTTTTTGAATTTGCTTTCCATGTCGATATCAAGCTTGTTTTTGCTTTTTGCAGAAGAGTATTTAGAAAGCGCAATCATATTAATGTCTTTGTCTTCTTCTATTTCAAGCCTGGTCCTTATTTCTGTCATTACTTCATCGTAGTAAGCAGATTTATCAGCCAATTTATACTCTACCGCATCGTCACCATCTCTGATTAACATTCCGTCAGCAATTCTATTTAATTCCTCCACAGAAACATTTCTTTCTTTAGATATTCCGGCTAGCATGTGATTCCACATAGCGTCTAAGAATTTTTGAACTTGCTCTCTGTTTGCAGGGCTCATTTTTTCGTACATAAAAGGCTCAACAGCACTTTTAAACTTATTGTTGGTCCCTCTAATAATTTGCATTTCCACTTCTAACTTTTCTAATGCTTTTTTGAAAAACATCATTTGAGTTCCAAGACCTTTAAATTCTAAGATTCCGGCAGGGTTAACATTTATCTGATCAGAAACAGAAGCTAAGTAGTAAGCTTTTTGCGAAAAAATTTCGCTGTAGCTAATGATAAACTTGCCACTTTCTTTAAAGTCAATAAGCGCATTTCTAATTTCTTCTACCGTTGCCATTCCTCCTTGAACAATAGAAATATCTAAAAAGATTCCTTTTATTCGGTCATCTTCTTTCGCTTTTTCAATGTTTTCTAATATTTCATTTAAGCCCATAGACTTGCTAGCCTCCATATTAAAAGGGTCAAAATCTTCAAATGGGTTTTTAGAACCTCTTTCAGCAATTGGACCATCCAGCTTAATGTGAAGCACGGTATTATCTTTTACTTTTGCTTCTTTATCGTCACCGCCTGATATGGCAGCACCAATTATTCCTACAAATATTAGCGTAACTAAAATTAGGGTAACAAATAACCCGGCTATTGTTGCTAAAAAATATTTAAAAAATTCTTTCATGTGTTTATATTTATGGTGTTAATTTGGTTACATGGAACTCCTGCAAAAAGCTATTCTCTGAATGAGAAATTTTTAGAGCAGTCGTTTCATGGTTTTAGTTTATTAATTTTGAGCAAATCTATCCATACCTTTATTATAACTAAACCAAAACTACACTAAAGGGACTAAAAAATGATAAACGGTGAAAACCAGACACATTATGCATATATTTCATTAGGAACCAATGTCGGCAATAAGAAAGAAAACTTAATCAACGCCATAAATTATATAGCAGAAGCGAATGAAATTATAAGGAAGTCTGCCCTTTATAAAACAGAGCCCTGGGGAAACAAAGAACAAGACGACTTTATTAATCAAGTCATTTTAATTAAAACGAAGATGCTGCCTAATGAGCTTATGGCTTTTTTGTTGAGTACTGAAAAAAAAATGGGCAGGGAAAGAATAGAAAAATGGGGCCCAAGAATAATTGATTTAGACATACTTTTTTATGATAATGAAATTCTTGAAGAAGAGGGATTAGTAATTCCACACCCCTATATTACTGAAAGAAAATTCATCTTGGTGCCTTTAATGGAAATATCGGAAAGCTTTAAGCACCCCCTTACAAAGCAAACTATTAAATGGCATATAGAAGCATGTTCAGATAAAAATGAAGTCATTAAGCTATAAAATAATTGTGGCTAATTTTCATATTAACGTGTAATTAGTTATTATTGCAACCAAATAGCTGAAAA
>CALALS010000185.1 GCA_937925525.1 uncultured Flavobacteriales bacterium
CTCGCGTTTTTGATAGCCTGGCGCTCAAGCCAATTCTTAAAGAAAAGACCGAGGCCAGGCAGCGAACCATCTCAGTAAATAATTATGCTGGCGGATTGGCCTTGTACTTTTTCAGGTACGGAGCCAAGCGTTTGATACGTTTAATATCGCCAGAGTTTTCCACAACAAGCATACGGCTAAACAATCGCTTGGCACGCTTAGATTTACGCCGACGCAAATGGCTTTTGCCACCTTTGGTACGCACAATCTTGCCGCTGCCCGTCATGCGAAAACGCTTGGCCGCCGCTTTGTATGTCTTCAATTTGTATTTTTTCTTCTTTGCTTTAGCCATTTTATTTATCCTCTTGTACCAGGTGAAAGCGTTCACAATGAAATTTATTTCAAATTCTCCTCTCACACAAAAGCCCCCGGAGGGGCTTTACCTACGAACCTACATTTTGTAATTTTATAAAAAACAACCACTATAATAATTCACTTAAAAAAAAAAAAAAAAAGCTCAGAAAAAATAGCACCAAATCAGAAGTAATATTGTGGAAAGAGCTTTTGTGTAAAAGTAAAATGGATGTTCGGTTTCTAAGGCAAAGACCTATTGATAAATACATTGTTGACTTTTTCTGTAAAGAGTTAAAGTTAATTATTGAAGTTGATGGCTATTCTCATAACTTCAAGTATGATAAAGATATAGAAAGAGACCAACGACTAAATTCTCTTGGATATACTGTTTTAAGAATACAAGATGAAGATGTATTCAACGACATATTAAATGTTGAACGAGAAATAAGGGCTAAAATAAGGGAACTAACTAATTCACCCTCTTAATCTCCCTCAAGGGAGAAACTAACATCACAACTAAAATATCCCCTTGAGGGGATGATAGGGGTGAACGGCTTTTAATTTCAAAGCAAAAAACAATTATATTTGTTTTAATGGACTTAGAAACTCTTAGGCAATATTGTTTAGCGTTTAAAGGTGTAACCGAAGACATTAAATGGGAAAACCATTTATGCTTTTCCGTAATGAATAAAATATTCTTTATTGGTAGTTTAGATGAAGTACCTATGAAAGCCTCTATAAAAGTTACCGATGAAGAGTTTGACGAATTAATAGCAAGAGATGGTATTATCCCTGCTCCTTATATGGCGAGAAACAAATGGGTAAAAGTTGAGCAAGATGCATTTTCTGATGGAGAATGGAAAAGCTATGTAAAAAAATCATACGACATTATAAAAGCTAAACTACCTAAGAAAGTACAAAAAAAGTTATGAAGAAAACAATCTTATTTCCTTTTTTAAATCTGTTTAAAAAGAATAAAACATTAGCCTTTTATATTTTGATATTTACTACTATAGCTTTAGGGGTAAGTTTCCATAATTATTTATCAGGAGTAAAAGAAATAGGGGGAGGTGAGTATACACATTACAATAACTATATTATCTTTAAAAACTCACATTTTAATTTAAAGAATAATTCTGACTTATACTCCCATTATAACTCTCAATGGGACTTATATAAATACAGTCCAACTTTTGCTTTCTTAATGGGAGGTATGGTATATTTTCCAACTATTTTAGGACTAAGTGTATGGAATATTATCAATACAATTTTATTGATATTAGGAATTTGGCATTTACCCAAAATTGATTTTAAAAGTAAACGATGGATGTTAGTTTTAATTTCTATAGAGCTAATTACTTCTATCCAAAACTCACAAAGCAATGGATTAATTGCTGCGCTGTTAATTTGGACATTTATTTTTTTAGAAAAAGCTAATGCTTGGAAAGCAAATATTTGTTTAGCTCTATCTGTATTTATAAAAATTTTTGGAGTTGTTTTGCTTCCTATTTACCTTTTTTATAAGTTCAGAGTTAAAGCTTTAGCAACGTTTATTATAATATGTTTAGCCTTTTACCGTTGATAATTATTTCTCCTGAACAACTTTATCAAACCTATCAAAGTTGGTTTAAACTATTAATGTTTGACCATGACACCTCAATAGGTTATTCAGTTGCCGGAATTATTGAAAGTTTTTTTAATGTTTCTACAAATAAAACCATTATTCTTTTTGTTGGGTTAATTATTTTGCTTTTACCAATTAAGAACTATAAATTTTATGATAAAATAGAGTTTAGACTTCTTTATCTGGCTAACATTTTAATTTGGATAGTCATTTTTAATCATAAAGCAGAATCTCCAACATTTATAATTTCAGTTGCAGGAGTAGTAATATGGTACTTTTTAAAAAAACGAAATTATTTTGACTTAGGATTATTAATATTAACTATTATTTTAACTAGCCTTTCTGTTACTGATTTAACACCAAAAATAATTAAAGAAAGTTTCGTAATAGAGTATAAATTAAAAGCTTTACCATGCTTATTAGTTTGGTTGAAAATTTCCTACGAACTATTCTATTTTCATTCAAAAAGTAGCCCTTACATACAAACCCACCATCACCAACTTAGCAATTAGGCCAAGTACAATTCCAATAAAAATGTCATCGGCATATACTGCCCACACTGCTTTTTTATTGTCAAAATAGTTAAAGGGAGGAAACTTAATATTATCAATTACTCTAAATAATACTAAGGCGCCAACACTCACCAACAAATCAATTTCAGGGCAAATTAAAAATATAGCCATCATGCCCACAAACTCATCAAACACTACTTGCTTAGGGTCTTCTTTCACAAAGCTTCTGTTTAAATATGCTTCTACTAAAGCAAAAGCTGTAAGCACAGCCGTAGAAATAAGTGCATAATACCAATAGTTGGGAAAAAATAAAACATACGCCCAAAACATGAGCCAGGCAAAACCGGAAGCAATAGCTGCAGAAAACGGCCAATAACCTAATCCATAAAAAGTATTGAGTATATTATATTTATGTCCCCTTGAGGGGACTTTAGGGGTGTTTTCAGCCATTTCTAAATATACCTTTTTTCCAGATGGTTAAATCAAAAATTTGTAAAAATGTACACAAGTAAACTGCAAACGTACCTTTAAAGTCACTCCATTTTAATTGGTCATAACTGGTGTTTTTGTCAAATAATTTAAAGAAAGACGGTTGTAATGAAAACCGTTTGGGGTTAGCAATAAAATGCGCAATATCTCCCGGAATCAACCACCTGCATCGTTTTCCGATTACTGCTTTTTTGGCTTCTACTTTTTCTCCTATTGAAAGTTTTGCATAAGCATCAGCAAAGTTTAAACCGGCTACAGAAGCCAATTCAATGGAACCCCAAGTTCTTGGATTTATTTCTAACAACCATGCTTGATTATTGTTATCTACCTTAAACTCCACCATAGCTAACCCACTCCAGTTTAACGCTTTCATTAACTTCTCGGCAGCTGTTTTTAATTCAGGAAAATCGATGGTTTCTCTTAAGGTGCTTGGTCCACCCGAAACAGGAAATTCTCGCAATCGTTTGTATTCATAATTTAATAAAAGCTCTCCATCTTTTGCCAACAAACCTACTCCTGCTCCATAACCCACTATACATTGTTGTACTAAAAATTCACTAAAACTTTTACTCACTTTTTTATAATGCGTAAGTAATTCTGAATAGTTGCTTACCTTTTTCATTCCTCTTGAACCGCTAGAATTAACAGGCTTTATAATAAGAGGATAGTTTGCACTTTTAAATTGTTCTAATTCTTTTTCTTCTTTTACTAATGTGGATGATGGAACATTTATTCCTAATTCTTTTGCCAGCTGAGCCGTAGCGTTTTTATCAGCTGCTTTCCGGTAATTCGCTTGTTCCGGCAAAACCACTTTTTGATAAACTTCGTTATTCGGATATTGTTTTCTTAATTCATACACGGACTTTATATCGTGCTCTTCCATTGGTAAAAACACTTCAATGTTATTTTCTTCAATTATTTGATGTAAGATTCCCTTGTAGAGTTCAACGTCTTTTTCCGGGTTAGATAAAATAATTTTTTCAAAAGTATATTTAGAATAAAGTGCCGGTGACAAAAACTTTTGAGCCGCTACATAAACTTCATGCCCGCTTTCGCCCAAAGCTCTCACACAGCTTAAACCCTTTCGGGTCCATGCATCTGCAACTAATATTTTTAGTTTTTTACTCAATGTTTTCTATTAGGTAATTGCCGATAGAAAGTACATCTAACTTTCCGCTTAAAAAAGTTTCAATAGCTTCTTTTGGAGTATTTACAATAGGTTCTTCGTGCATGTTAAACGATGTATTAACCAAAACTCCTACTCCTGTTTTTTCTTTGTAGTGCGTTAAAATATCATACATACTTGGATTAATTTCTTTAGTAACCAATTGTGGTCTTGCCGTACTGTCAACATGAACTATGGCCGGTGCTTCTTTAATACATTTTTCGGTAACATTGCAGGTAATGGTCATAAATTGAAATGCTCTTAAATCATCATAGTCTGCAATAAAATAATCTTTAAAGTCAACATCTCTAACTACAGGAGCAAAAGGCATAAACTCTGTTCGTTTTAATCTGTTATTCAACCATTGGTTAACCGATTTATCAGAAGCTCCGTAAATAATAGAACGATTGCATAATGCTCTTGGGCCGTATTCCATAGCTCCGTTATATCTGCCTACCACTTTTTTGTTGATTATTTTTTCAACGG
>CALALS010000186.1 GCA_937925525.1 uncultured Flavobacteriales bacterium
CAATTTCAATTCTGTATCCAACTAATTCATTACAAACATTTCTGGCATCATTATAATTTTCATTACCGTATGGGGTGTTTCCTAATAAATTCCAGTTAGTAGAAGTAAAAGGAGTTTCTCTATAAACATCATAATTACCCGAAGAAGTAGGTATATTTGGGTTGATTATTTGGTTCCAGGTTAAGTTAGCAGTTACAGCTGTTGGCTGAGTAACATTTAACTTAATAGGGGTTAATGTGTCAGAAGTACTTCTAGAAGGATCGGTTCCATAACATCCGGAATTAGTAGTAACATAATAATAATTGTTACTATTTGCACTAAATGCGCCTATGTGTGTGTATGTTAAAGTTGCTGCATTATTAATAACAGCAATTGAAGTATATGGTCCACCCACATTGGTAGCATGGAATACTTCGTAAGAAGCAAAATTTCCGGTTGGATCAAGAGGAGCTACCCAAGTTAAGGTAATGTCTTGTTGATTTGGCTCAACAGAAATACATCTTAGAGAAGGAGCATGTACAATGGAAGAGTCGAGTAAATTATTAACGGTAAAGCATAGTTCATTTGAAGAAGAACTTCTTCCATTACCATCAAATGCTCTGATAATATAGCAATAATTACTATTATTTATACCGGTGTGCACAAAAGCGGTATCTAATGAAGGTCCTGATAGAGTTCCCACTAGGTTGTAACCAGCTGCATTTTCATTTGCCCATATTTCATAGCGTTGAACACCAGTTGCCCAATTTATATATTTATTCCAGTAAAGATAGTTTTCAGCTCTACAATGGTCAGTTGAGTCCAATCTAGCCCAAATAGTGTTATGAACTAAACTTGTGTCACCAACAATATCACAACTATCCATAGGAGTAACTACATAGTTATATGATTGAGTTCCCGGAGTAACAGGTGTATGTGTAAAAGAGAAAGGAGCAGGTAAACCAACTGTTCCCACTAAATTATATGTAGCAGGTGGTATAAATTGATAAACAAAATAAGTATCAACACTAGTAGTAGTGCTTGGAGACCAAGCAATAAGATTAGTGTTGTTGTTTACTACTGTTACACTATCAATTAATGGAGCATTAGGAGGGGTATTAGCACCAAACCAGTTTCCTCTAATTGTAGAATTAGATGCACAAGGTAAACCATCTTTTACTTGAATTTTATAAGAAAGCGTATCCCAACAAACAGTAACCTGGTCATTATATGTAAGTCCCATAGTTGAATCTACTAGTGTCCATGTACCAACAGGGGCCTCTCTCCATATATAATAATAACCTGTGGTTGAAGGAAGGAGAGGAGTAGTAAGCGCATTCCATGACAACTGTGCAATACCACCGCCACCGCCAACAACTAAGTTTAAATCCATTGGACTAATTGTATCTGTAGTATTTGAATAATAAGCTCCATGACATGCGGAGCGAGTTAACATATAATAATATCCGGTTCCATTTGTATAAACATTTCTCGCAGGGTTATTATCTATATAATTAATAGTTAGGCTATTCATTACACTGTCAATAAGAGTATATGGACCATTTTTATTTGCTGAGTAATATATTTCGTAGCTATAAAAAGAGTTCAATGAGTCAGAAGTTGAATCCCAACTTAAACTCACATCACCATTAGGAAGAACGTCTGCACATCTTATAGTAGGTGGATCAAGTTTTGGTTTGTTAACAATAGTAATACTTGCTGTTAGGTAATTAATGCCTGGTACAGGACAGAAATCATCAGTAACCTTTAAAATAAAATTATAGGTAGAAGATGCGCTAACACAGCTACCAATTCCATTAGCTTTACCAATATGATCACAGGTTGTTTGCCAGCAAAACTCAGCTTCAACACCAAACAAGCTGGTTAAAACAGGCGCACCACCGGTAGTGGGGTGTTTAAGTGTCGCACATGGAGGAACATTACATCCTCCGGCAGCATTATTTATAGGAACTCCAAATTGACTACCCATTGGAATTAGGGTATTCATTTGTCCAGTTCCATTTGGTGGGCTAAATTCAAAGTCAGTACTAGCCATTCTAAAGCATAAATTACTTCCTGCCAACACTGTATCTCTATATCCTCCAAATGGGGCAACAGGGATATTGTCTATTGTTAAATCCGGAGAGGAGTTATCTGTAACTCCATCATTTAGTTTACCACAGTTTTGAGAAAATATTACAGGAAGATCTCTGAAAATCTCTGCTACCTTTTCACCGCATTTCCATGCTTCAACCATTACACAAGTTGGAAAAGATCCTGGAGTATTTAAGTTGTTAGTAAAGATTTCACCTGTATAAACATCTAATTGAGGATTTCCCGGCATTTGATTGTTAACCGTATAAGGTGCAACATAAGGTACACTTGTGTTATTAGCAGACCAAGGTGCAGCCCACTTATATGCGAGAGAATCAATTTCCTTGTCAGTCGCATTATGATTGTAAGCGAAAGGATAACCAGCACAAAGAACTATACCAGGAGAACTTGCAAAAACAGGAGAGTAATCATAACATGGTCTGGCATTTGCATTTGCACTAAAAGGGTACATTTTAGCTCTTAAGTAATAACTACCATTTGCTGCATAGGCTAATCCAGCAGGCCTACAACAACTACTCCATGAAAAAGTCCAACCTCCGGGAGGAATAACACCGGATAGATTAATGGGACCAGTTTTGTAAACAAACATTAATAATGCACCTGTGCTACTGGGTGATCCAGGGCAAGTTAATTTATTACCTTGATAATTGTTACATACAGGGGTTAAGTCAACAGTTTGAACTAGCGGAGCATTCATTGAGTTAATATTATGCCCTCCACCTGATATAGAAATATTTTGAGAAGCACCAAGTGAACCTGTACCACCACTACTTGTTCCACAGTCTTTATATAGCTTTAAGGTAAAAATATAATCCTGTCCACTACATTCCCAAGTTATTTCACCACCTAATAAGTGAGATGCTTGAGTATTAGAAAAACTAAAAACAGCAATTATGATAGCTATAAATTTAAATAAATTTCTCATTAGATTTTTTTTAAATTGAGAATAGGCAAAGTTACTATTAATTAAACCATTATCAAAAGAACCAGTATTTGGCAAAGGAGTAATTGTTTTTTTGTTTTTTCCCAAAATCATATTTTTTAATTAGTAAGTCGAAGTAAGTAATAATTTCGACCAATTATACATAACTATCTACAAAGACGAATATTTTATGTATTAGTTGCCTTGAGCGAATAATTTTCACCAAATTTTGTTTTGAAAAATTAATAGCTATCCTTTAAATAAAGGTAACCCTTTAGTTAACTTTTTGATAGTGAGTGTAATATTGTTGTTGTTTTTACTTTTTAGAACTTCATCAACAATTTGAGCAATTTGAATCATTTCTTTCTCTTTCATTCCTCTTGTGGTTATTGCAGCTGTTCCAATTCTTATTCCTGATGTTATAAATGGGGATTGAGTGTCAAAAGGAACCATGTTTTTGTTAACTGTGATATGAGCTTTAATTAATTTTTCTTCTGCTTCTTTTCCAGTTATATTTTTATTTCTTAAATCTATTAACATGCTGTGATTGTCTGTGCCTCCTGAAATAATATTAAAACCCAAACTTGTAAGTTCTGCAGATAAAGCTTTAGCATTTTTAATAACTTGAAGGCAATAGTTAAAGTACGAATCACTTAATGCCTCTTCAAACGCTACCGCTTTAGCTGCAATAACGTGTTCTAAAGGCCCACCCTGAGTGCCCGGAAAAACTGCAGAATCTAAAAGTGACGACATCATTCTTAAATTTCCTTTCCTATCTTTTATGCCTAACTTGTTTTCGAAATCTTTCCCCAACATAATTACGCCACCTCTTGGACCTCTGAGTGTTTTATGGGTTGTAGAGGTAACAATATGGCAGTGAAGTAAAGCATCATTAAGTAGTCCTCTGGCAATAAGCCCTGCTGGGTGGGAAATGTCGGCTAGAACTAATGCTCCTATTTCATCAGCAACTTTTCTTATTCTAGCATAGTCCCAATCTCTGGAGTAGGCAGAAGCACCACAAATAATTAATTTTGGTTTTAATTTTAGAGCTTGCTTTTCTAACATTTTGTAATCTACCAAGCCGGTATCTTTTTCTACTCCATAAAAATTTGGTTGGTATAATTTTCCGGAAAAATTTACAGGAGAACCATGTGTTAAGTGGCCACCATGCGATAAGTCAAATCCAAGAATTTTATCTCCCGGCTTAAGGATTGCCAACATTACTGCTGCGTTTGCCTGAGCTCCTGAATGTGGTTGTACATTTGCCCACTCCGCATTAAATAGTTTTTTCAATCGTTCAATTGCGAGGTTTTCAATTTCATCCACAAATTCACAACCACCGTAATACCTTTTTCCCGGTAAGCCTTCAGCGTATTTATTGGTTAAAACTGAACCCATAGCCTCCATAACTTGTGAGCTAACATAATTCTCAGAAGCAATTAGCTCTAAACCAATTAATTGCCTTTCCTCTTCCTTCTTTATGAGGTCAAATATTTTTTTATCGCGAATCATTAGATTTATTTATGGCTCAAAATTAAAAAAAGCTGAACGTTATTGCTCAGCTTTTTTATTAATATCGTAAATCTTTTTAGTCCCATAAATAGCTCCTGCAGCTAAAAGGAATGTGATGCCTCCGTCAATTGGCACACAAGGTGGAGGCCAGCATGGTGGAGTTCCACCACCCGGTCCACCACCCGGAGGTGGAGGCGGACCACCTTGAGCATTTAGCTCAAGACTAATAACAATTCCAAAAAGGAAAATTATGTAAGTAATTAGTTTTTTCAATGGTCGTAATTCAAAATCGCCTGCAAAGATATAGAAAATTATTAGTTAAAACTTAAGTTTAAAGCTATAGTGTTCTTTATCAGACACTAAGTTTACAGTATATATACCATTGTTAATCGGAGTATTGATGGATACCTGATTATTAAATAACTCTACCTGTTCTGTGAAAACTAGCTTTCCAAGCATATCATAAATGAATAATTGAAAGTTACCACTAACAGGTTCCTCAGAAACAATTTCTAAATTTAACTGGTTAGAAGCAACATATCCATTTAAGGTATTTTGGTTGTTTAACAATTCTCTTTTACATCCATTACTATTATTTGAAAGAGATAAAACAAACCTATCATCTATAGTTGTTTCAGGAGATGAAAAACTTATTTCATCAGTAGTTTTTAAGTTGTAAGTTATTCCTGTTAGTTTATCCTTAAGTAATATACACTCACAGTTGTGTTCAAAATCACCTAAATTATTAACCTCTAACTTAATCTCATTATTAACATCATAGTTTTTAATAGATAAAGGAATTTGAGTGTTATAGGTATTTACAGTATTTAAACTCAACTCAACTCCGTCTTTACTTAATGACACTAATTTAGGGGCTTTTTCATTTCTTGTTGATAGCACTCTAGCGTCATTTTCAGCATCATAATTTTCATCTGACCATTCGTTATGTCTTATGTGAGTTTGATGTGAATAGCCATTTCCAGAAATTATATTTAAAGTTAACTCAGGCCTATATTCTCTGTAAAAATTTGATAATGGAGATGTCATTTTTGCATTTTCAACAAAAGTAGCAGAAGGGCTTGCTCCGGTAGACTCTACCTTAAAACTTTGGTGAGGGGGAATATCAACAACAGTTCCTGAATACAATTTATAATTGCCTGAAGCTGCATCAAATATCCAAACTTCATTTTTTAATTGTGATTTAGTTACCTTTCTCCAATCAATCCATGATACATAAGGATTACCTATTAAGTTCCATTCTCCAGAGGCAGTATTTGATAGAGATGGAACAGAAATATTACCAAAGTTTGGAGTTCCTCTAGAGTCAAATGTAACTTGTCCAAGAGTAGTGTCGGTATCGGCAAGCCATAATTCAATACCTGTTGCTTGAGTAATAGCGGTAGTAGTGTCTGTAACCGCCACATAACTTTGACTTATATTATCCCATCTATATACTGACTGCCAACATGGACTACCGGCACAACCATTAATTCCCCCAACTCCACTCATATATATTTCATTTGTTAGTTTGTCAGGTGAGGCATCCCAATCACCAATAGTTGTAAATTGTACCGGTGAAGATAAATTAGCCCAATTATCTGCTCTAGAAGAAACAAACCGTTGTACTATAAACTGACCAGAAAATCCTCCTCCGGTAACTTTATCAATTCTTGCTGTTGACCCACTTGTAGAGGTGAATGTAAATGAACCACCAGTATTTTGTAGCTGTCCTGAAGTATTGACAAATAATGAAGTTAGCTGATATGCTCCAGAAATAATTTGTACATTATTGGGGTTGTTAACAGTCATTCTATTTAATACAACACTAGAGCCTGAAGTATTATTTAGTTTTTGAACTTTACTGGTACCATTACACTTTAAATTTGGTAATCCGGTAATTCTGCCTGTTATGTTTAAATCTCCATGCAAGTTGATACTTCTAGTATCAGCTTGAGAAGGACAATTTAAAACACCTCCAGCTTGAATATTAAGCGTATCTACACTAGCGATACCTCCATTAACTGATACAGTATGTCCTGTTCTTATGGTTGCTTTATCAGTAGTTGTTGGTACACAGTTACAGTTCCAAGTTGATGGTGTATGCCAGTCACCGGTATTAACTGAAACAATTCCCGCATCGTTATTTCCCAAAGTAAAGTAGAAGCCATCAGGTACAGATACATTAGTAAATTCAACCGTATTATTACCGGCATTAAACAAAACACCTGTATAATGTTCAGTTGTTCCTCCATTAGAAAAATCACCGTCATCATCTATTAATAACACATAATCACTTGATGCACCAATAGAAATACCGCCTAAGTCAAAAGTTAGTTTATAATTTCCGGAATAGTTTGTATTGTCAACCCTCCAGGTTCTTGTTACTCTCCTTCCGGTCCACCCTGAGGGTACATTTGTGCTTGCGGCTAATGAACCATTATCATGTCCAATCAGACAATATCTTCCTGCAGTTCCTAAACTGGTTGGATTTTGTAATCTAACGATTCCTCTTCCTTTTGCAGCTTGGTGAGATATTCCTCCGTTGTTGCCAACTCCAATTACTTCATGTGGGTGAGTTGCATCAAAAGCATAAAAATCATTAGCTATTGTAATGTTGTATTTACTAGAAAGATAATTCCATACTAAATCAAGGTTAATATCATATATGGTAACGTTATTAAATACAATTATTTCTGCTATGTCACCATTTAAGAACTGTAAGGGAGAGCCACTGCTAAAATTTGAACCAATAGTTGAACTGCTAGCCGATCCAGAAGTACCATTATTATCAATCTTATTAATAGCACCATTAGTATAAATTTTTGATTGGCTAGTAGAGGTAAGTTCTTGGTGAGTTAGTATTTTAGGAGTACTTGAAAGATTTTGATTTGAACTTATCCATTTTTTATAATAAGTACCCCAAATGCCAGTTGGACTATTTGCTATATCAAGGTGACTAGACGTTTTTAATAAAATTTGATAATTGCCAGTACTACCATTTACTCTAGTGACATATATTGAGGTAGAAAAGTTTGGAGTAATTAAGCTAGATAAATTCATATAATCATCAACACCATCAAATGACACAACAGGAAAGCCGTTCATTGAAGCTGTTTTATAAGTGGGTCTTGCACCACCGGATTGCGTTGCATTGTTTGAAGAAGGGGATAAATCTGTCCAAGTAGATACTGGATCATTATTGTTTAATCCTGTAATTGCATTTGCATCTAACCAAAGAACCAGATTAGTATTGAAATTACCACCGGGACCAGTTTGAGCAGCAACAAATAAAGATGTTAATAGTAGTATTATAATTGTAATCGTTCGTCTCATAGCTTTAATTTTCTTGTGGGTTAAAAGTACTCTTTTTTTGTAACACAGTTACGTTTTCACATCAATTATAGTTTCAATTTTTTTTAATTACTTTGTTAAGTGCTTGTTTTTTAAGGAAGTAAATTTAAGTTTGTTAACTTAACTCATGCTAGGAGTGTTGAAATTCAGTTAGTTGTAGTAGGGAATATCACTTAATGATAAATAGGTGTTTTTACCTATTAACCTTTTTTATTAGAAAAAATAGGCGGTACTAACTAATCCATTTTATCCTTTCCTTATCTGAAATGCTTTTAGGTATCAAAAGTAAATCACAGGGGTTTTTCTTGTTTAAATCAAGAGTAGTAAACTTAGTGGTACGTGTAGAAGTTATTTTTTGCTCGTAAATATGATAATTTAATGCTGAAAAGAAATCTAAGACTTCGGTCATGCTAACGCCATACTGAGGAATAAAGAACGAGTTAAACTCTCCATATATAATAGGCTGATGCTTTTTTATAAATTCTTTAGCACCTCTTAAAAAAAACACTTCATACCCTTCAACATCAATTTTTATAAAATCACAACGATTCAGTTTTTTAATGCTTTCAAAATCATCAAGTTTTTTCATTTCAATCTTTTGAGTTCGTTTTTCATTTTTTGAATTAAAACTGCCATCTACTACAAAAGCATTGCTTGAACTACCCGCTTCAGTAATCGAAATTTCATACGTATCATTTTTTTCACCTAAACCAAAATTTAACGGGTGAACATATTCTTTTAGGTCATTTGCCTCAATGTTTTTTAATAAACTAGAATAATTTGAATCTACAGGTTCAAATGAGAGAACTGTTCCATTAAGTGTCTTTAACCTCTGTCCAAAACCTATGCTATAGTAACCAATATTGGCACCAATGTCCAGCACAGTCCAATTTTCTTTAAACAATGAACAAAATTTATTTAGTATTTCATTATCATACTTACCACACCAAAATGCAACGGAGTGTGTATGAGAGCGAACATCAATAAACATTTTTCGATTATCCTTAAGCGAAATATAAAATGTAGGATTTTTCCATTTTTTCTTTGGGTTTAATGTCTTTTCAATTAATTTACATATTCTATATTTTCCTTTAAAGTGGAAAGTATTTCTAGATATGTAAGCAATCCCTTTTAATAAACCCTCAGTCATTTTTGCAGATAATAAACACAAATTTAAAAATTAATACTTCTTTATTTAGATTAATGGGTTACGAAATAAATTTCGATATTTGTAAATTATCACATTTTTCATGGAGTTAAAGACTAAGGATTCAATAATAGACGGGTTTGATTTTATCAGGTTTTTTAGCACGATATTAAAGTTTTGGTATTTATTCTTGATTTTTTTGATTGCTTTTGGTTCTTATGCTTGGTATAAAGTGCGATATAGTGTTCCTATATATTCCACTTATACTAAAGTTCTCATAAAAGATGAATATTCTAACTGGGGTCAGGAAAAGTTTCTTCAAGGGATGGAGCTAGTTAGTCAGAACAATAGATTAACTAATGAGATAGGGTTGCTTAGCTCTTTCTATATCGTTAAAGATGCTGTTTCTAGAATGGACTACCAGGTTAGTTATTATGATATAGGACACATTAAGAATACTGAACTATATAAGTCCTCACCTTTTAGAGTAATTTTAGATTCTCTTACTTATAAAAATCAAGTAGGTCTAGGTTATAACTACATCAAATTCGTTAACAATGAATCTTTTTTGTTGTCAAGAACCAAAGATGGTATTGATAATGGTAAAAAATATAATATAGGTCAGTGGATTGATGTAAACGGAGTTAAGTTTAAGATCATATTCGATGAGAATAATTTTTCTTCACGAATAATTGGAGAAAAGCTGTTTTCTTTTGTAATGAATGATTTAAACACATTAGCTAAAATATATCAAAATAGAATTGAGGTTGAAATGGAACCCGTTCAATCCACCATTCTAAAAATATCAATTGCCGGTCCAACTATTAATAAAGAGATTGATTATGTAAATGCTTTGATAGCTGCTTATATGGAAAACTCTGTGCGTGAAAAAAATAAAATAGCTAAGAGTACTATTAAATTTGTTGATGAACAATTAGGAGAAATATCAGCTATTTTGGCCGGTAATGAGGGTAATCTGGAAAATTTTAAATCTAACTCTAACTCAAAAAAAATACAGCCAAACCAAGAAGACATATTAATACCTAAATATGATGAACTCTTTTCTAAACTCATAAAACTCAAGTTTGAAAAAAAGTACTACGAGTATGCTAAAGAGCAATTAAAGTCTGATGATGATACTGTGATGATAATACCTTCGGTAATAAATCTTGATGTAAGGGATGTTTTGTATGTTCAAATATCTAAATTGACAGAATTATACAGAAAAAGAAAAATTTTACAGTTTGAGGTTAAAAAAAACAGTCAATCTTATGCAGAGCTATTGACACAAATAGATATAAGTAAAAAATTGATTACTGAAGATATAAATTCAAGAATTACACAGACAAATTTTGAAATTGAACAAATCACTAATCAACTAGAAGTTGTAGAGGCTAAATTAGATGATTTACCAGCAGCCGAAATGAATCTGATTCGATTACAACGTGATTTTGAGCTAAACAGTGATTTTTATAATTATCTTTTGCGTAAAAAGGGTGATGCAAAAATTGCCGAAGCATCTAATGTTTCTGATGCTCAAATTTTGGAAGAGGCAAGTAATTATACGGTAAGTTTTGTAGGGCCCAATACTACCAAAATATATTATAACTACATGGGGATCGGACTTTTAATTCCTTTTGTATTTGTGTTTATAATCTTCATTTCTAATAACAAAATAATTAGCAAAGAAGATGTAGTGAGGAATACTGATATTCCAATAGCGGGATTTGTTGGGCATGAGGATTCTAACGAAAACTTAGTGGTTTTTAATAAGCCAAAATCACCTATCGCAGAATGGTTTAAAATAATTAGGACTAATCTGCAATACATGATACATAACAAAGAAAGGTTTGTAATGTTGATTACCTCATCAACTAGTGGTGAAGGAAAAACGTTTACTTCTATCAATTTAGCTTCAGTTTATTCATTGACCGGAAAAAAAACATTATTGATTGGCGCTGATATGAGAAAACCAAAAATATCTGAGGATTTTGGAATTGAGAATACAGTTGGTCTAAGTAATTGTTTAGTTGGTAATAAAACGTTGGAAGAGGCTATCAATAAAACAAGATTTGAAAATCTAGACGTGCTTTTATCCGGTCCTATCCCACCAAACCCTGTTGAGCTTCTTTCCGGTGAAAATATAAAACCCATAATGGAGGAATTAAAATCAAAATATGATGTTATTATAATTGACTCTGCACCTTTTGGATTGGTTGCTGATGCTATGATTTTAATACCTTATGTTGACTCAAGTTTATACTTGGTAAGACAAAGCTATACTAATATAAATCAAATTAAGATGGTTGATGAAGCATATAAAAAAGGAACGTTAAAGAATATTTCCATTTTAATAAATGATGTAACTACCGGTAAATTTGGTGGCTATGGATATGGCTACGGTTATGGTTACGGTTATGGCTATGGTTACGGTTATGGCTATTATGGAAGCGACAACAAAAAGAAATCTTTTATTCAAAAATTATTGAGAAGGAAATAAGTGAAATGAAAGTCTTTTTTAATTACTTTCTACAATCTATTATTTAATGAGCCTAACAGAAAAGTAGGATATAGTAATTAAGCTAAAAAAAGATTATTTGATGTTAAATTAAAACTAGTCTATGATTACCAGTGCTTATATCATATTTGTTAAAAAAGGTGTAGTAACGCTTATGTATTTAGGTTCTGTATCGTTTTTTATAGAACATTTAATGACTATGGCAGTCAATCAAAAAAAAACAAAGTTAAAAGGTGCAATTTTAGTTAATTAACTTATTCATTTTATAATTCTCTTATGTCTCTCAGAAAAAGTGCATTATCTGGTATTTTTTGGACATTTATCCAACAGGTAAGTACTCAAGGGATATCATTTATAGTATCTATTATACTTGCTAGACTTCTTTTGCCTGAGGAGTTTGGCTTAATTGCACTTTTGTCGGTTTTTATGGCACTAGGAAATGTATTGATTAACAGTGGTATGAGTCAGTCTCTAATTCGTACGACCAATCCCACTCAAGAAGATTACTCAACAGTTTTCTTTTTTAATATGCTAATAAGTGTGTTTATCTATGTTTTGATGTTTTTACTATCTCCACTTATTGCAAAGTTTTATAACGAACCGATATTAATCGATATCATTCGAATTTACTGTCTGATTTTTATCATTAATTCTTTATCAGTAATTCAATATACAAAACTGACAAAAGAGCTCAACTTTAGAAAACAAATGATAATATCAATACCTTCATTGATATTAGGAAGTTCTGTGGGTATCTTTATGGCTTTTCATGGTTATGGAGTATGGAGTTTAGTATGGAGCGGTTTAATAAAATCCGCTGCATTATCAATGCAATTGTGGTTGTTTACAAAGTGGAAACCTGCTTTTGTTTTTAGTAAAGAAAAAATTAAATATCATTTTAATTTTGGCTATAAATTATCGATTGCAGCAATTATCGATTCACTTTTTTCTGACATTTATACTATCATTATTGGTAAAATGTATAATCCAATTTATGTTGGTTTCTATAATAGGGCAAACACATTAAAACAATACCCAACTAAGAATTTTACAACAGTACTCAATCAGGTTACTTTTCCATTATTTAGTAAAATCCAAGACGACAATGACCAATTAAAAAATGCGTATAAAAAAATAATGCAAATGGCCGCTTTTTTAATTGCACCAACCCTGTTAATTATGGCAGCATTGGCTGAGCCGTTATTTCGTTTTTTATTAACTGAAAAATGGCTTCCAGCGGTACCTTACTTTCAAATATTGTGTATGGGTAGTTTATTTAATCCAATCAGTGTTTATAACCTAAATATTATTACTGTTAAAGGGAGGAGTGATTTGCATTTAAAACTATCAATTGTTAAAAAAATTGTATTGTTAATATTTATTTTTGGTTCTATTAAGTGGGGAATTTATGGGTTGTTACTTGCTCAAATACCACTTTCTGTTGCCGGGTTTTTCCTAAACGGGTGGTATAGTAAACAATTAATAAATTATTCATCACTAGAACAGTTGAAGGACATATCATTGACAATCATACTGGCTTTTATATCTGGAGCTATAGTTTGGTATATTGATAACTATTTATTAAAATTATTTTTTAACGATATTATTCGTTTGTTAACAGGCACTTTTGTGGGGTGTTTATTTTATGGCGCAATCTCATATTTGTTTAAATTTGAGGCATTAATAGAGCTTAAATCCATTGTATTTAAAAAATAGCTACTAAATGTTAACCATTTTAAAAAGAATTAGATTAAAAATCAGGTTCTTATATAAGAAGTTTCGTATTAGAAATCGTACAAAATATTTTTGTATAGGCAATAATAAAACAGGGACAACTTCTGTAAAGCAAGTCTTTATTGATTTAGGCTTTGTAGTTGCAAACCAATTTAATGCAGAATTATTAATGGATAATTATTTTGATAAAGACTTTGATCCTATTATAGACTTCTGCAAAACTGGTGAGTTTTTTCAGGATGTTCCTTTCAGTTGCCCTAATACTTTTCGATTTCTAGACAAGGCATATCCAAACAGCAAATTTATACTGACCGTTAGGGATAGTTCTACGCAATGGTATAACTCTTTAATCAGATTTCATTCTAAGTTATATGGAGACGGTAAAATACCTACTGTTGAAATGCTAAAAAAAGTTGATTATGTTTACCCTGGTTGGACATGGAATACAATTAAAAAAATGCATAATATTACAGAAAATGATGATCCTTACAATAAAGAGATGCTTATTTCATATTATGAGAATCATAACAAAGACGTTTTAGAATATTTTAAAGACAGACCTAACGATTTATTGGTATTAAATGTATCAGATAAAAGAAGCTATCAAAAGCTTGCAAAATTTATTGGTATAAAAGTAGATGGTAAAGCAGAATTTCCTTGGGAGAATAAAACATAAACTATAAATGAAACCTATATATGTAACAAAACCGTCACTTCCTCCTATGGATGAATTTCAAGATGCTCTTAATAAGATCTGGAGTTCAGAATACATAACTAATTCAGGGCCGTTTCATAAACAGTTGGAAGAAGAATTAGCTAAGTATTTAGAAGTTGAATTCATTTCTGTATTTTCTAATGGGACTTTAGCATTGATTACAGCACTTCAAGCATTAAATATTAAAGGAGAGGTAATTACCTCTCCTTATAGCTTTGTTGCAACCACTAATTCACTAATTTGGAATGGAATAAAGCCTGTATTTGCTGATATAAACAATAATGATTGTAATATAAATTTAGCGTCTATAGAAAGGGCTATAACAAAAGATACTACAGCTATTATGCCTGTGCACGTATATGGTACACCTTGTGAAGTTGAGAAGATAGCCTCTTTAGCTGAAGAATATGACTTAAAAGTTATATATGATGCTGCCCATGCCTTTGGTGTTAACTATAAGGGGCAACCTATTTTAAATTATGGAGATTTGTCTATTTTGAGTTTTCATGCCACAAAGGTTTATAACACGATTGAAGGAGGAGCTATAATTAGTCATTCTAAGGAAATGAAAACTAAGATAGATAACCTTAAAAACTTTGGAATTATTGATGAATTAACGGTTGTTGACTCGGGCATAAATGCTAAAATGAATGAAGTACAAGCTGCTTACGGATTATTAAATTTAAAGTACATCGATAGTAATATTAAAAAACGTAGTAAAGCTCATCAGAAATATACGTCTTTGTTAAGAGATGTTAAAGGAGTATCGCTTCTTGATATTTCTTATGTAGAAAACTATAATTACGGCTACTACCCCATTTTTATAGATAAACAGTACCCTCTAACAAGAGACCAATTGTATGATTTATTGATGGAAAATAATATTTATACTCGTAGATACTTTTACCCTTTAATTTCTGATTTTCCTATATATTCATCTATTGCTTCAGCAAATAGAAATAACCTTCCTAACGCTGTTAAAGCAACAGAATCCGTATTATGCTTACCAATGTATGCCGATATCGAAAATTCTACCATTGAAGTAATTGTCAACCATATTAAAAATCCAACAAAATTATGAAGGTAGCAATAATGCAGCCTTATATATTTCCTTACATAGGTTATTTCCAATTAATAAACGCTGTTGATGTATTTGTGTTTTATGATGATGTGAATTTTATTAAAAAAGGTTGGATTAATAGAAATCAAATACTTGTTAATGAAAAAGCCAATTTATTTAGTGTGCCGTTATCAAAAGTTTCCCAAAACAAGTTAATCAATGAAATTAAATTAGCTATTGATGAAAAATGGATAAAACAATTTTACAATACGATTGAACACAGCTATAGAAGGGCACCGTTTTATCAAGATACCTTTGAGCTTATCCATTATGTATTTGAAGGTAAACACCAAACTATTGCAGATCTTACAATAAAAAGTATTGAACAAATTTCAAAATATCTTAATATCTCGACCATATTTGAAAGGAGTTTCGAAAAATATGCCGACACAAAAGGTATGGAAAAAGCCGACCGTTTAATTAAGATAAGTCAATTATGTGGGGCGAGTGAATACATTAATCCATCAGGGGGACAGAAGCTATATAACAAACAATATTTTAAAAAACACCATATCGATTTGTTTTTTATTCAAAATAAAATAGTGTCATATCCACAATTTGCTGCTAACTTTGTAGGTGGTTTGTCAATTATTGATGTATTAATGTTCAATTCAAAGGAACACATAAAGGACATGTTAACTGAATATATTTTAGTTTAAATGGATTGTAATTATCAATATAATTTAGGTCAGCTATTTGATAAAGTAGCAAGGGAGAATTCAGATAAAACAGCCATTAATCTATTTGAAGGAAATGATGTTACATACAACACAGTAAATGTTCTTTCAAATAAAATTGCTAATTTTTTACTTTCTAAAAGTATCGGAAGAAATGATGTAGTGGCTATCTTAAATAATAAAACTGCAATGTCATATTCTATTATGATAGCATGTTTAAAAATAGGAGCTGTATATACTAACCTTGACCCTAAAAGCCCTATTGAACGATTTAACAAGATGGTGGAAATATGTAATCCTAAATTATTGTTTTATTACTCAGATGAAAATAATGTAATGAGTGAGTTTAAAACAGATAAGTTCAAGAGCATTAATTATGCTAATCCAGAATTCATAAAGGAAGTGAATGTAGTTGGAATGGATTTTCCAGCATATAATAGAGAGGTGACTGCAAATACTCCTGCATATATTATGTTTACTTCAGGATCTACAGGTTTTCCAAAAGGAGTGGTGATATCACATCAAAATATTTTAAATTTTATAGAGTGGTCTAGAACTATCTATAATACAACTACAGATGATGTTTTTACCAACATCAACCCAATGCATTTTGATAATTCGGTTTTTGATTTTTACGCTTCACTTTTTACTGGAGCCTCAATCGTTCCTGTAGGAGAAAACTTAACCAGAAACCCAAGAAAATTAGTAGAAGCCTTAAATCAAGTTTTACCAACCATATGGTTTAGTGTACCGTCTATGTTGGTATATATGCTTAATATGAGAGCACTAAAAGAAACTGATTTACCAACTTTAAGGGTAGTAACCTATGGAGGAGAAGGATTTCCTAAAAATCAATTACGGAAATTATGGAAGTATTGGGGGCATAGTGTTCGTTTTGTTAATGTTTACGGCCCTACAGAATGCACCTGTATCTGCTCATCCTACGATGTTTCAGCAAAGGATATAGAAAAAGATGAATTATTACCATTAGGACATATGGCACCTAATTTTTATGGATTGGTAGTCAATGATGATGGCAAAAAAGTTCAATTAGGGGAAATTGGGGAATTATATATAGGAGGACCTAATGTTGGAATAGGTTACTATAACGACATTAAAAAAACTGAAGAGTTTTTTATTGGTAACCCTGGCGTTGAAAGTCACAAAGAAATCGTTTATAAAAGCGGTGATCTGGTAAAACAAGACCCAGACACAAAAATGTTCTTATTTTGTGGAAGAAAAGACAATCAAATTAAACGAATGGGTTATAGAATGGAGTTAGAAGAAATTGAACATGTCATTAACTCCATTGATTTTATAAAAGAAAGTGCAGTAGTATATATTGATAACAAAAAATACTCTTCAAAAATAATAGCATGTTTAAACTCAAGTGATGAAGATGACAATAAAATCGCAGAAATTCTTAGAAAGTACTTACCTTCGTATATGCTTCCTGATTTGTATTTTTATTTTAGACAATTACCAAAAAATCAAAATGGCAAAATAGATCGACTTAAATTGAAAGAAGAATTAAATCAATGAAAAAATCACTTATTATATTTGGAGCAGGTAAAATTGCAGAAGCTGTAAGTTATTATTTCGAACGTGATTCAGAATATAAAATTGAAGCTTATGTGGTTGATGATGAATTTGTCGCTGCTGACACTTTTTTAAATAACCCACTGGTTAAACTATCAGAAGTAGTTGAAAAATACCCTTCAAAAGACTTTACTGTTTTCATGGCTACAGGTTATCAGGGAATTAATCAATTAAGGACATCAAAATACGAATACTTTAAACAATTAGGTTATTCGTTTGCCAGTTACGTAAGTCCTTACGTAAAAGGAGATTTTACAATTGGTGAAAATACAATTGTAATGGATAATGCTGTGATTCAACCATGTGTCAAATTTGGCAATAATGTTTTTGTTTGGGGGGGGGCAATGGTTGGACATCATGCAACAATTCGTGACCATTGTTGGTTAACAGGCGGTTGTCAAATAGGTGGGATTGTAGATTTAGGTGAAAGCACTTTTGTTGGACTTGGTGCTGTTATAGGTAATGAAGTAAAGATTGGTAAAAAATGCATGATAGGTGCATCTACATTAACTACTAAAAGTTTGCCTGACAAAACAGTTTTATTAGTAGGGCCAACTGAACCACATCGCTTAAATTCAGATCAATTTACAAGAATGTCATCTTGTTTTAGAGTATAAATAGAAGAGTAAAATGGAAAAAAAGATTAATCAAATATTGGCGGATACGTTAAAAGTTCCGTTGGAAAAAACAACAGAAGATCTAACCATGGATGATGTAAACAATTGGGATTCATTAACACACATGAACTTAATTGTAGCCATTGAGGGAGAATTAGGAATTGAATTGTCGGGAGATGACATCGCAGAGATGATTAGTTTTAATGCCATCAGGTCAACCGTTGCTAAATATGTAAATTAAGTATGGAAATTAATAATTCCAATATCATTATTACCGGTGCAGGCTCAGGATTTGGAAAAGCCATGTCGCTTTATTTCGCATCCAGGAGTGCTTTGGTTTTTGGGGTGGATATTAACGAGCATGCTTTATCTAAATTGAAAGAAGAAGGAGGGGAAAATATACATGTTTTTAAATGTGATGTTTCAAATAATAGCGAAGTAGAGAAAGTAGTTGATGAAATTTTCGAACTTAATAAAAATGTAAATGTTTTAATTAATAATGCCGGGATAATGAAAAATGCTCCGCTGATTAATTTATTGAGTCGTCCTGACAGCAGACATTCAGTTGAGTTGTGGGACAAAGTGATACAGGTGAATCAAAATGCCGTTTTTTATATGACACGCTCAGTGGCTAATAAAATGATTAGGAATAGAAATAAGGGTGTAATTATTAGCATTAGCTCAATAGCAGCCAAAGGAAATGTAGGACAAACAGCATATTCAGCAAGTAAGGCAGCTGTTGAAGCAATGAGTAAAGTTTGGGCAAAAGAATTAGGGGGTTTTGGAATTCGTTCCGTATCTATTGCTCCAGGCTTTATAAACACTATGGGAACACATGATGCACTAGAGGAAAAAATGTTAGCTAAGTGGGTTGAAAAAACACCTTTGGCTAGGACTGGAGAAATAAATGAAGTTGTATCTGCTGTTCAATTTGCAATAGAAAACGATTTTTTCAATGGAGAGACTTTAAATGTTAACGGAGGATTGGCGATATAAATCAGGAAAATATTTGATATGGATAAACTAAAACATAAATATGGACAATTCGAAAGTGTAAAATTTGATCATCGAAGAGAAGATTTTTACAACTATTTGAATTACCTTAAGAATAAAAATATTGATACACTTGGTTTATTAGAGCATTATACGGCTTATGCAGGTCATATGGCTCTTCATAGAATGTTTACGATGTATGAATATTATAAAATGGTAAAAGATGTAGCAGGGCACGTTGCAGAAATAGGAGTTTATAAAGGTGCAGGAACCATGTTATTTGCAAAACTGATTCATATTTTCGAAAGCGAATCACTAACTCAAGTTCATGGATTTGATTGGTTCAAAGGGACTGGTGAAGGAGGTCAAAATGATTCGGGATTAGTACCGGAAGGTGGTTATCAGTGTAGTTATAATGACCTGATGGATTTAGTTAATTTACAGAAACTCGATCATATTATTCGAATTCATAATATAGACTTAACAAGTAATGAGGTGAATAAATTCTTTGATGAATTTAAACACCTACAATTTAAGTTGGTTTTTATGGATGCCGGCATGTACGATATTATGCAAAAATGTATCCCTTTGTTTTGGGAAAGACTTACTCCCGGAGGAATCATGATATTTGATCAGTATAGTCATGAATTAGGACCAGGAGAAACATTATCAATACGGGAATTGCTTCCTCATGTAAAAGTAAAAACCCTTCCAAACTCATGGATGCCAAATGCATATGTGATAAAAGAATAATAGCACATGAACTATTTTATTCACACAGAACGTTTGTTGCTTAGACCACCAGTAAAAGATGATGATAAGGTATTGTATGAATTAATGTCGGATGACCGATTAATTAAATTCCTGACATGGGAACCGCATACCAATATTGAAACCACTCGAAATGTAATAAACAGTCTTATTGCATCACAGCAAAATGATAAAGGTTACCATTGGTGTGTTTGTACAAAAGATAAGGTGATAGGTATCGTATCTTTAATTGATGTAAAAAGAACCATTCGTACATGGACGCTGAATCGAACAGAATTGTCGTATTGGATAAGTCCAGAATTTCAGGGTAAAGGATATGCCACAGAAGCATCAAAGGCGGTGGTTGAGTTTGGATTTAAAAATTTAAATTTTCATAAAATAATTGTTGCGCATGCAGCACAAAATATAGAATCAAAAAGTATATGTAATAAATTAGGGTTTGAACAATATGCATATGAACACGATGCTTTTAATAAAGCCGGAATATGGCATGACCTTATTTGGTATGAACTTATAAAAAAATAGCAATGAGAAGAGAAAACCTCTCTATGTATATATGTCCTTTAACAGGAAATAAATTAGAGTTAAAAATTGAATCATCTGAAAATGACAAAGTAAGTGAAGGGTTATTGACTTCAGCAGCAGCCAACAGAAACTTTGTGATAAAAGAAGGCTGCATAGATTTTATAACTCCTGAACAGGAAGTAAAAGGAGCAGCTTTTGCTAGACAATATTATTCCGAAATAGCGAAAACATATGATGAAAATGTACACATTACATTTGAATTATATAATGAGGAAGAATTGGATATTCGAAGCAGGATGATTGATCTTTTAGAGTTAACCTCTGGTCATAAAGTATTGGAAGTATCGGCAGGTACAGGTAAAGATTCTGAGTTGATAGCAAAAAGATTAGGAAAAGATGGTGGATTGTGGATACTGGATATCTCTCCGGATATGATGGCTTATAACATGGAAAGAATGAAAAATGCCGAAATTCCTGTAGAACATTTAATTGCCAGTGCTTGTGCGCTTCCTTTTGAAGATAACAGCTTTGATGCTTTGTATTGTTTTGCAGGGGTAGGACATTTTCCGGATTTACCCAAAGGATTGAAAGAAATGGCACGGGTTGTTAAACCTGGAGGAAAGGTTGTATTTTGTGAAAAACATGTTCCTGAATGGTTAAGAGGTACTGAATATGGAAAAATTTGTATTAATAACAACCCTATGTTTGCCGATCCCCTTCCATTAAAACACATCCCTGTTGAAGCAAGAGACGTAGGAGTGAGATGGATTAATGGAAATGTTCATTATGTATTTGATTATACTGTTGGAGAAGGGGAACCTAAAGGCAATTTTGATCTTCCTATACCAGGGTCGAGAGGTGGGACTTTTAATACCAGATATTATGGTAAACTGGAGGGGGTAACCAATGAAACCAAAAAATTAGCGTTGGAAGCCAGAGAAAAATTGGGAGTGTCAATGCATGATTGGTTAGATGAGTTAATTAAGAGAGAAGCAGAAAAAATATTAAAAAAAGATTAGAGAATGCAGTGGATTAGAAAAGGGCGGATTTATAGTGTAGAAGAACCTAAAGGCTGGATGAATTCTCATGCACAATGCCCTACAGCTATTGTGCTTGAAGATAGAATAAGAGTGTTTTTTTCTGCAAGATATGAAAACCAACAAAGCTTGCCCACATTTATTGATCTTGACATTGATAACCCGGGTAAGGTCATTATGGAACACCAGACTCCTGTGTTGAATTTTGGAAGGAGAGGAACCTTTGATGAAAATGGTATAATTCCAAGCTGTTTTGTTGAAAGAAACGGAGCCTTATATTTTTATTACGCAGGGTGGAGTCAGTGTAAAAATGTTCCGTATAAAAATTTTACAGGAGTAGCCATTAGTTACGACAATGGATTGACATTCGAGAAGTACTCAGAAGCACCTGTCTTTTCACTCGACCAATACAATCCTCTTTCAGCAACAGGCCCATGTATAATAAAAAGAAGGGATGATTACCTTGCCGTTTATTCTACCGGTGTTGATTGGGTGGAGGTAAATGGGAAACTGGAACATACTTACCTCTTAACTTATGCCACATCCAAAGACTTAACCAATTGGAAAGGAACAGGGAAAATCATTATAGAACCTGAACGTGAGTTCATGGCGCATTGTAAACCAACTATTATATATGTAGATGGTGTTTATCATATGTGGTTTTCTACCAGAGGTAGCTACAATTTCAGAAAAGCAGGTAAAGATGCATATAGATTGGGATATGCATATTCTGAAGACTTAATTAATTGGAAACGAGAGGATTCTAAAGTTGGAATTGATGTTTCTCAGGAAGGTTGGGATTCTGAAATGATTTGTTATCCTCATATTGTAAAGGTAAAAGATAAATACATTATGTTTTATAATGGAAATGGGTTTGGAAAGAGTGGTTTTGGATATGCTGAATTATCATTTTAAACGATGTTAGTTATGGAAAAAGTATTTGGTATAGGTTTTTCAAAAACAGGAACAACTTCACTAGAAGATGTATTTGAAACATTAGGTTACAATACCTGTAAAGGTCATTGGAATTTAAAACACAATGACTATCTCTTATCTTTATACGTAAACAAGGATTATAATGAAATCTATAAAATGACTCAGTATTGGGATGCATATGCAGATGGACCATGGGGAGGGGGAGACTTATATAAAAAACTATATGAATGGTATCCCGATGCAAAGTTTATACTTACATATAGAGAACCTGAGAAATGGTATGAATCGTTTTATCAGATGCTAACAAAATTTGATGATTCTGAGGAAAAAGCAATGGAAGCATTTCATATCAATAAAAGATATGGAACTATTTATTTTTTTAAACATATATTTAAAATAGATAATCTGAAGAATAATAAACAACAGATTGTTGATTATTACGTAAGAACTAATAAAGAAATAGAAATTTTTTTTGATCAAAAAAAGAACTTTTTGAAAATAGACTTAACTAAAGAAAAACAACATAATCCTTGGGAAATAATATGTGATTTTTTAGAAAAGTCTGTTCCTGACATTCCATTTCCTCATTCTAATAAAGGACACCTTAATACCGGACTAAAAAATAAACCATCTTTGAAAGATAAGGTAAAACACAAGATGATCTCAATTATAAAAAAGATATAACAACTTTTAATGAATACTGAAAAAACCTTAGTTAGTATATGTTGTGTTACATATAATCATGAAAAGTTTATAAGACAGTGTTTAGATGGGTTTGTAATGCAGAAAACAAATTTCAAGTATGAGGTTTTAGTCCATGATGATGCCTCTACAGATGCTACCGCAAAAATAGTTGAAGATTATCAGAATAAATACCCTCAATTATTTAGATGTGTTTATCAAAAAGAAAACCAATTTTATAAGCAAAATACACTAGTTGATATTTTATTTAAAATGTCTAAAGGGAAATATATTGCAATGTGTGAAGGAGATGATTACTGGATAGATCCATATAAACTTCAAAAGCAGGTAGATGTTCTTGAAAAAAATCAGAACATTTCTTTGGTCTATTCAAATGCAAAAATTGATTCAGATGAAAAAGGAGATTATATAAATGATCCCCTTTTTTTTAGTGGAGATTATCCAAAAGACCCTATCAAGAAGCAAGCTTTTTTTTTAAATAATAATTATGCAATCTTAACTTTATCAGTAATGTTTAGATCAGAATTTTTTGGGGTAGAAGATAAAATTGCTATGAAAAAATTTGCTACAGGTGATTTGCCTATATATATTATTCTTTCAAGTAAGGGAGATTTTTACTATATCAATGAAGAGATGGTTGTTTATAATGACCATGGAGGTGGAATATCAAAAACATTTAATAAAATTAAAAGGAATTTGATTAATTACAGTAATATGTATTTATTGCTGCCTTATATTCAAAAAGAAAATAAAAAAATGTTTAATTATTTTCAGCACCGTTATTTAATTCAACCAGCATACGAAATAATGATAATATTATTAAGGAGAGGAAAATTACAAGATATCAATTTTTCTCAATTCTTTTTCGTTAAACTAAAACATTTAAAACTAAAGTATATTTATTATACTCTTAAAATGATATATTTAAAAATTAAAAATAGTTAATGATAGAAGTTTGTTTGGTATATGATGTTGACAATATAGGTCATGATATTCTTTCGCAGACGCCAAAACATTCAGGAATTATTAATAATTACCATTTTTCATTATTCAATCAAAAAAATATTTCTGATTTACCTAAGGAAGCAGATGCTTTAATTGTTCTTAACTCTCCTATTACAGATATTAATATTTCTGTACCTAAAGAACTTACTTTTCTTGTTTCTCAGGAAGCTCCTAACGAAAGATATAAATGGCACACCAATTCTTTTAAATACTTTTCTGAAGTATATACTCAATGGTCAATTAGAAAAAATAATATTATCCCATCACATGGGTTCTTAACTTGGTATATTGAAAAGGACTATGATGAGTTACAGCAGATAAATATGGATGAAAAGCTAAATGGTAATTCATTGGCTTACATTGGTAACAAAGAAGCGATTTTATCAGGCCAGGTAAAAAGGAACAAATTTGTAGAGGATTTAAAACATGCTTTTCGTGATCATTCATCTATTTCTGTAGACTTATTAGGGCGTTCTTATAATGCTCCTATTTCTAACAAGTTTGAGGTTTTAAATAAGTATAAATATGCCTTAGCAATTGAAAATACAATTGTGGACCACTATTGGACAGAAAAAATTTCTGATATTTTTTTAGCCGGCTGTTTACCTTTTTATATAGGCCCAATGAACATATTTAATTACTTTCCAAAAGATTCAATCATTACTCTTGATTATGATATTGATAAGGCGGTTAGAATTATTGAAAAGGCTATAGAAAACAATGAGTTTGAGAAAAGAAAAGGATACATTGTTGAGGCTAGAAATAAAGTTCTGACTGATTATAATTTATTTTATGCATTCTCTGAAATTATAAATAAAAAGAGAGCTGAACTACCTAACCTAAAAAAAGAGCAACTATATTTTCCTAGAAACTATTGGAATAAAAAGCAATCTTTGTGGCAGCGCATAAAGAATAAAATTACTCATTAATGGAAAACAAGTTTAATCCTGCCGAATATTGGGAAAGTAGATTGTCAAAGACCTACAATTTACTTGGTGTAGGTGATATTACTCTTGGAGAAAAGTATAATGACCTAATTTATAAAGTAAGAATTCATGCTTTTAATAATGTTTTAAAGAAAATAAACCAAAATCTTTCAGATAAGAGAATTTTAGATGTAGGAAGCGGCACGGGCTTTTATGTTAAGCTTTGGAAAAAAGAGTCTCCAATGTATTTAATGGGGTCTGATTTAACAAATGTTGCCGTTCAAAATTTAACCAATAATTTTAAAGGTATTAACTTCCGGCAAATTGACATTACAAGTGATAATATTGGTGTTGAATCAAATAGTTTTGATATAGTTTCTGCGTTTGATGTATTATTTCATGTAGTAGATGATATAAAATTTGAAAAAGCTATTTCAAATATTCATAAATTGCTTAAGCCTGGAGGAATTTTTATTTATTCAGATAACTTTATTCACGGAAAAACTATTAGGGTTGAACATCAGGTAAGCCGGTCTCTTGATTTTAATAATCAAATAATGGATAAGATTGGATTTAAAGAAGTACTTATTAAACCAATGTTTGTGTTGATGAATGATCCGGTTGACTCAAGAAATAAAGCTCTTAAGTTTTTCTTTCATAGGATGACTAAACTCATAAGAAAATGGAATTGGTTCAGCTCATTTTTGAGTGTTACGCTTTATCCTTTAGAGCTGTTATTGATAAAATTGAAAAGGGAAAGCCCGTCTACTGAAATTCGCGTATACGTTAAGAAATAAAACCATGCATGTCCTGATTATCCCATCTGAAGAATACGTTCCCGAACATACTCCCGGAGCAGGAATATTTCAGCATGATCAGGCTTTAGCATTAAAATCAAAAGGGATTAAGATTGGAGTCTTATCAATATCTAATCGCTATTCTCTAGTTACTGTTGTTAAGTCTTTACTTAGCTTTTCAATTAAAAATAAATGGCTTCGTGACCTTTCTTTTTTTTCAAGACTTAATATATTACTTAAAGCTATTTTTGGACAATTTCCGTTAATTTCAAAAAGACAAAAAGACGGAATTAATGTTATTGATGCCATTGGTTTTTATTGGGGAGACTCGTCTAAAAAAATGCATCAAATCAATAAGTGGGTTATTACAGCTGAAAGAGCTTTCCAATTTTATGTTAAAGAAAATGGATTTCCGGATATTATACATGCTCATAATGTTTTGTCGGGTGGAATTTTTGCAAACCACTTAAAGAGAAAATATGGCGTAAATTATATTATTACGGAGCATAGCTCTGATTTAGAGAATATTGAGTTTAGAGAAGAAGTCCACCATTTAATAAAAATCGCTTACTCTAATTCAAGTAAAAATTTTGCAGTAAGTAATTCTTTAAAGTCTTTTTTAGAACCAAAATACAATTGCTCTGTTGACTTCCTTCCCAATATTTTAAGTGATG
>CALALS010000187.1 GCA_937925525.1 uncultured Flavobacteriales bacterium
ATTAGTTGAATGCGGTGAAGCTCCTTTCTATACATTAGGACCTTTAACAACTGATATAGCTCCGGGATACGACCATATTACTTCTGCAATAGGTGCCGCAATGATTGGATGGTATGGAACAGCCATGCTTTGTTATGTAACTCCAAAAGAGCACTTAGGCTTACCAAACAAAAAAGACGTTAAAGATGGTGTAATTACCTATAAAATTGCAGCTCATGCAGCTGATTTGGCAAAAGGTCACCCGGGAGCACAATACAGAGATAATTTATTAAGTGAAGCCAGATTTGAATTTAGATGGAACGACCAATTTAATCTTTCATTAGACCCTGATACAGCCAGAGAATATCATGATGAAACACTGCCTTCCGACAATGCAAAAGTTGCTCATTTCTGCTCTATGTGCGGGCCTCATTTCTGTTCTATGAAAATAACACAAGACGTAAGAGATTATGCAGCACAAAAAGAGTTAGAAGAAGAAAAAGCCATAGAAAAAGGAATGGAAGAAAAATCAAAAGAGTTTATTGAAAAAGGCGGAGAGGTTTACATTTAAAATTTAGGTAAAAATACTGAGGTTTATTTATAATAATTAGTCTATGTTTGGAGACACAAAATTTAAACACTGAAATTACTGGTTATATCATACCCTAAAGCTTTTGAATCGGAATACGAAACCGTTATCAGCTTATTTGAAAATGGCTTACAAACTTTTCACCTTAGAAAGCCGGATTTTACTATTGAACAAATAAGAAATTGGTTAAACCATATCCCTCTCAAATTTCATAAAAAAATTATGCTTCACTCTTTTCCTGAATTAATGAGGGAATATGAGTTAAAAGGTTTTAATTTTAACAAAAGATATGCTATTAATTTAAGCTTAATTAATAATTATCCTGAGAACGTTTTTTCAATTTCTACTCACCATTACTCCGAGCTTGAAAAAATTGACATCAATATTAAGTATGCATTTTTATCTCCCATTTTTGATAGTCATTCTAAAAAAACACACAAGTCAAAGTTTCAAGACAGAAAACTATTAACAGAAAAAGTAAACAACTATAAATCAAAATTTAATATAGTTGCACTTGGTGGTGTTGATTATACTAATGTTGAAGAAAGTTATAGTTATGGATTTGATGGAGTGGCGCTCATTGGATATCTTTGGCGACCTGTCCTTAAAAATAAAGACATTGATAAAACCGTCAATCGGTTCTTGAAACTAAAACAGATATGCTCAACGCTAGACCACACGTCCTCAGTATTGCCGGGTTCGACCCAAGCGGTGGAGCAGGAATCTTAGCCGATATTAAATCATTTGAAAACCTTAAGACAATAGGTTTAGGGGTAATTACCGCAAACACAATCCAAACTGAAGACACTTTTGTAAAACCAAATTGGATTAAGGAAGAGGAAATCCTTGAACAACTAAACACTATTTTATCAAAGTATAAAGTTGAATTCTGTAAGATTGGATTAATAAAATCTGAGGCTATTTTAAAAAAACTAATCAAAGTCTTAAAATCTCATAACTCAGAAATTAAAATTATCTGGGATCCAATTATTTCTGCTAGTTCAGGTTTTGATTTCCACCAAAATTTTTCAAAAGAAATATTAAAAGACTTGTTCTTAATCACTCCAAACTTAAATGAAATACATGCTTTTAACTCTGAAAAAAAAGAAGCTAAAGAAATAGCTATTGAGTTAAGCGCATATTGTAATGTGTATCTAAAAGGCGGGCACAATGAAGAAAACAAAGGGAAAGACTTTCTTTTTACGAAAGAAGGCAAAATACATCCTTTTAATCCCAAAAAGGCAACTTACTTCTCCAAACACGGAAGCGGCTGCATATTTTCTAGCGCACTTACAGCATCATTAGCAAAAAACAAATCACTAATCAAATCTTGTCTCATAGCAAAAGACTGTGTTTCCAAAGCTTTAAAAAGCAATAAGTCTCTTTTAGCCTATCATTCATAATTGGAAAAATTACAATACATATCTTCAGGAAACTCAATAGAAGAACACATTTCCAATATTTCAACTGCATGCAAACATGGAGTAAAATGGGTTCAACTGCGCTTAAAAAAATACTCAGAAAAGGAAATAAAAGAGGCCGCACTTGAAGTAAAAAGCATAACTAAAAGGCATAACGTAACTTTTATTTTAAATGATTATTTACACATTGCAAAAGAATTAAATTTAGACGGAGTACATCTTGGGAAAAATGATTTTTCTGTTTTAACGGCAAAAGAACAATTAGGCAAAAACAAAATTATTGGCGCAACAGCAAATACGTTTGAAGATATTGTAAACGCTTATAATCAAGGCGCCAGTTATATTGGTCTCGGGCCTTTTCGGTTTACTACTACCAAAGAAAATTTATCTCCAATTTTAGGCATTGAAGGCTATAGAAATATTCTTTCCGAAGTCAATACTAATAACATAAAACTACCTGTTTATGCCATTGGAGGAATTCAATTAGAATACATACCACCACTCATGGAAACAGGAATTAATGGTATTGCCGTTTCTTCACTCATTTCAAAATCGGAAAATAAAAAAGAAACAATTCGCCAAATTTTTCAACAAT
>CALALS010000188.1 GCA_937925525.1 uncultured Flavobacteriales bacterium
CACAAAAATTTACCGAGCAATAAATTGTTTCCTATTCTACTTATTCGATTATTTATAGATGGTATAGGCGGAATGAAGCTTCTTTTTTCTGACGGATTTTCTCACCTGATTGCAGTTATAAAAGCACATTTCCATTTTTACTGGTACTTTTTTAAGAATCAAAGGAAAAGAAAACTATCTAAGCCAAGTTGGCACAAAGAAATTTACAACAAGAGTATCCTTCTTGACTTCTTTTTAAGAAAGAAGAAAAAATATTCTCAGCTAAAATAAGGCTCCAATACAGATAAAAACTCTTTAGGAGCCGCTAACGGTTTATTCAACTTTGCATCAATAAAAACAAGTGTTGTATTTGCCTTAGTAATTAAATCTTCATTTTCATTATATACTTCATATTCAAACTTCAGCCTTGCAGTTGGTAATTCTGTGATCATTACTACAATTTTAAGTAAGTCATCATAATATGCAGGTTTTATATATTTTACAGAATAATCTAACACAGGTAATAAAACTCCTTCATCTTCCATTTTTCTGTAAGACATTCCTAATTCCCTTAATGCTTCTACCCTAGCCACTTCAAAATATTCGGCATAATTTCCATAATAGGCATATCCCATTCTATCTGTTTCTCCATATCTCACTCTTAATTGAATTGACGTTCTATACATAACTAAATGATTTAACCACAAAATAACAAATTAATATAATATTACTTTCTAGCTAAAAATAAGATTTAACTTACTTTTGGAAAGTGAAATTAATGCTTTACATACTTCTACTATTTATTTCTCTGGGTGCTTGTCAACCCAAAATAAGCCAGACGACCTACAAAATGGAAGAAATTAATCAAACTCTTCCTCTAACAGACTCTATTATTTCACCTTACAAGAAATCTTTAGATAAAGAAATGAAAGAAGTTATTTGCTTTAGTGAACAAGCCATGGAAAAAGGACAACCGGAAAGCTTACTGGGAAATTGGGTGGCAGACTTATCTTTTAATTATGCTAAAAAATCTACTAACATAAATCCTCATTTTTGTATCTTAAATTATGGTGGATTAAGAACAAGTATTCCAAAAGGAGAAATAACCAAAGAACGTATTTATTCGTTAATGCCATTTGAGAATGAATTAGTAGTTGTTGTCATCACAAAAGAAAAGTTTAATCAACTTATAAAGTATTTAATAAGTGTAGGAGGACAACCCGTTAGCAACATTACCATTAAAAAAATCTCAGAAGATGTTGAAAAAGTTAAAATTGAAGGCGTTGATATTAACACACAAAAAGAGTTTAGAGTACTCACAACCGATTATCTTGCCAAAGGAGGAGATAAAATGGATTTTTTTCTTAACCCTATTGAGATAATTTATACAAATATGAAGCTGAGAGAGGTAATTATAAATCATTGTATTGATACTAATTCAAAAGGAAAGAAAATTTCATCACAGCTAGACAACAGAATAAGTATAAATGAATAGAAAAGACTTTATAAAAAAATCTTTAGTAAGCGGAGCTGGTATTGCCCTTTTACCTCCTATGGCATTTGACTATAGGAAATCAAATTTTACAAAAATCACTATTCTTCATACCAATGACGTGCACTCACACATAGAGCCTTTTCCTGAAAACGATGCAAAATACCCGGGAATGGGTGGAGTTTCAAAAAGAGCTTGGTTAATCAACCAAATTAGAAATGAGGAAAAAAATGTTTTGCTTTTTGATTCGGGAGATATTTTTCAGGGAACACCTTACTTTAATAAATATGGTGGTGAATTAGAATTTAAATTAATGAGTGCCATGCAATATGATGCAGCCACAATTGGTAATCATGATTTTGATAATGGTATTGATGGTTTAGATAAAATGCTAGTTCATGCTAAGTTTCCTTTTTTAAATGTAAATTATGATTTCTCAAAAACCGTTTTAAACAATAAAGTATCCAACTATAAAATTTTTAAAAAAGATAATATAAAGGTTGGAGTTTTTGGGATGGGAGTTGAACTTGACGGGCTAGTTCTACCACAACTCTATAAAGAAACCAGATATTTAAACCCAATAGAAAAAGCAATAGAGACTTCAGAAATATTAAAAACAACAGAAAAGTGCGATTTGATTATTTGTCTATCTCATTTAGGATATGAATATAATTCTGAAAAAGTATCAGATAGAGTTTTAGCAAATGAAGTACCATACATAGATATTATTCTCGGTGGTCATACCCATACTTTTTTAGATAAATCAGTTACCATTAAAAACTCTGAAAATAAAACCATGATTTGCCAAGCTGGTTGGGCAGGTCTCAGACTAGGAAGAGTTGATTGCTGGGTAGAGAAAAAAAGTCAATTAAGAGAATTTCATTCAAATAATATTATTTTATAAATAGTTATACAAGCAACTATTTTTAGTAATTTTCGTCTTTATTAGTGGTTTTAAATCATTATGTTGTTTTATGGGTAAAGGAATAATAAACAAATACGGAAGAGTATATTCATTGTTAATTGCGTTATTGCTATTAACATCCTATCAATCGGTCTTTTCTCAGGGTACATTAATGCCAATAGGTCCTCAATCAAACACTTTTAGTAGTATGGTAAGAGGTTACTATTTTACTGCGCCAGCAAGTTTTACCATTTGTGGGCTGTATATTCCTACTACTGCGTCAACCGGTGCTCAAAACGTAGAAGTAGTTAGATTTACTGCAGGGCCACCACCGGCTTATCCTGCTACAACCAACAATTTTGTGTCATTGTTTTATTTACCAAACCATGCCCCCAACGCTATCATACCCTGTAACATTCAGGTAAATGCAGGAGATGTGATAGGTATTTATGGAGCCAGAGGTGCGGGAATGGTAAATAGTTATGATGGCGTACAATATGCTTCTAACATTTTAGGTTTTCCGGTAACCCTATTCAGAAGTGGAATGCAAGCTAATCTTTCAACACAACAAATGGCTAACATTTGGAATGAAAACAACTATAATATAGGTAGAATTGAAATGTATTATAACTGTTGTTCTACTCCGGTTTATAGTAATGCAAATGCAACCATTTGTCAAAACGACAGTATTTTACTTGGCGGAGCATACCAAAATACTCCCGGTAATTATAATGATACTCTTTTTGGGGCTGCAGTAGGCGGATGTGACAGTATAATTACCACAACACTAACAGTCAACCCAGTTTCAACTACAAACACAAACGCACAAATATGTCAGGGAGATAGCATTTTAGTAGGTGGAGCTTACCAAACTACATCAGGAAATTATAATGACACACTTTATGGTGGTGCAGCAAATGGTTGTGATAGTATTATTACAACTAACTTAAATGTTTACCCTGTACCTGTAAATAATGTTAATACTAGCATTTGTCAAGGAGACAGTATTTTACTTGCAGGAGTCTACCAAAAAAATTCAGGTATATATAATGATACCATTTATAATGGCTCTTCACATGGTTGCGATAGTGTTGTAAGTACAAACCTCACTGTAATTCCAATACCCATTGGCAATGCAAACGCAAGAGTTTGTGACGGTGACAGTATATTAATCGGAAGCAGTTATTACTCAACAGCAGGTGTTTACCCTTATACTATTCCTAACGGAAGTGCATCAGGTTGTGATAGTATTGTTAATGTTAATTTAACGATTGATTATGCTTTTTCAAATCATCAAGACTTAACAATTTGTCAAGGAGATAGTGTTTTAGTGGGTGGACAGTATGTTTCTAAGTTTGGGTATAATGAAGTAAAATATCAATCTATTAATGGGTGTGATAGTGTATATACAGCTACCATAGCATTCCGTCCACAATTTGATTATACTCTGCCTGACGATACTATTTTGTGTTTAGGCAAGTACTTGACTTTACAACCTCCTATCAATTATAACTATTATAGCTTGATGTGGGAAAATGGAAGCACAAGCCCTGAAAGAGAAATTGATACTGCAGGCACTTATGTTATGACCTATCAACATCATATTTGTAATCATCAGGGAACAGACGAAATAAATGTATTATTTGAAAATTGTGACTTCTATATATATGTACCAAATACTTTTACGCCCGACAAAGATGGATTAAATGAAGGGTTTGCGCCTGTTATTTATGGTGAGTTTACAGATTATTCCTTTAGAATATTTAATAGGTGGGGAGAGTTATTGTTTGAATCAAATACACATGGTGAATCATGGAAAGGAACTTATTTAAATGAAGCCGTTAAGTCTGATGTTTATGTTTGGCAGTTAGAGGTAAAACCTAAAAAAGGTAAATTAACTATCCAAACAGGAAAAGTTACTATATTGAAATAAAAAACTTTACATTTTACCGTTTTTTCTTTTTTTCATAACACCTAGATTTTTAACCACTTATACTGTCTGTTTTTACTACGTATAAATAACGAGTGATACAAGTATAATTTTTCAAAAAAACAATAGGTAAAAAACTTTTTTTTAAACTTTTTTATATCAATATTTGTTCTGCTGAAAAAAAGAAGGTAACTTACCTTGATTTTTTAAGGCTACTAAGAAGTTTTAGTATCACTTATTTTAAAGAAAAAACCACTATGCAGAAACACGAACAAGTTTGGGAAAATTGTTTGAAAATTATCAAAGATAATGTGAGTCTGCAAGCCTACAAAACATGGTTCGAACCTATTAAACCAAAAAAGTTAAAAGCAAGCGTATTAACAATACAGGTTCCGAGTCAGTTTTTTTACGAATGGCTTGAAGAGCATTATGTTTCATTATTAAAAAAAACCATTAGAAAAGAATTAGGAGAAGAAGGTAGATTGGAATATAGCATCATAATGGAAAGCAGTGCAAGCAGCTCAAAACCATATACTGTTAAAATTCCTACCACTAACAGAATGGCACTAAAAAATCCGCCTGTAACATTACCTGTAGATTTAAACAAAGACAAGCCTATTAAAAATCCTTTCATTATTCCGGGATTAAAAAAGGTTAATGTGGATTCACAATTAAATCCAAATTACTCTTTTGCTAATTTCGTTGAAGGTGATTGCAATAGATTAGCTCGTTCTGCCGGTTTTGCAGTTGCAAAAAATCCAGGGGGAACAGCATTCAATCCACTATTAATTTACGGTGGTGTTGGTTTAGGAAAAACTCATTTGGCACACGCAATCGGAATTGAAATTAAAGACAAGCATCCTTCAAAAACTGTACTGTACGTTTCTTCTGAAAAATTTACGCATCAGTTTATCGATGCAATCAGAAATAACAATCACAATGATTTCATTCACTTCTATCAAATGATAGATGTCCTTATTATTGATGATGTTCAGTTTTTTGCAGGTAAAGAAAAAACACAAGATGTGTTTTTCCACATCTTTAATCACCTTCACCAAACAGGAAAACAATTAGTTTTAACTTCTGATAAAGCACCAATTGAACTTCAAGGTTTTGAACAAAGACTTCTTTCAAGGTTTAAGTGGGGACTTTCTGCTGATTTACAAGCACCGGATTTAGAAACAAGAATTGCAATTCTTGAAAAGAAAATGTACAACGAAGGTTTAGACTTGCCAAAAGAAGTTGCAGAATATTTAGCATACAGCATTACTACAAACGTTAGAGAACTTGAAGGCGCATTAATATCATTACTTGCTCAATCATCACTAAATAAAAAGTCAATTACACTAGAATTGGCAAAACAAATGATTGACAAGTTTGTAAAAAATACTGCCAGAGAGGTTTCTATTGACTACATACAAAAAGTGGTTTGCGATTATTTTGATTTACCAATTGAATTGATGAAATCAAAAACCAGAAAAAGAGAGGTTGTTCAGGCAAGACAAATTGCCATGTATTTCTCAAAACAATTGACCAAATCTAGCCTTGCTACAATAGGAATGCACTGCGGAGGAAAAGATCACGCAACAGTTCTTCATGCTTGCAAAACAGTGAACAACCTAATGGAAACTGACAAACGTTTCAGAGGTTATGTTGATGATTTAAGAAAGAAAATTAGTTTACAATAAAAATAAACACTTCAGAAAAGGCTCTCAAAATATGAGAGCTTTTTTGTTTTATAAACAAATTAAAAACAAAATCACTATTTTATATTAGTAAGTATTATCTTTCGGAAAAATGTGAGGTATGAAGAGTATTTTAATGGTTTGCTTAGGAAACATTTGTAGGTCGCCATTAGCTCAGGGAATTTTAGAGCACAAGCTAAAAGAAAGAGGCATTAAAGCTTATGTAGATTCTGCGGGAACATCAGCTTATCACGAAAGTGAACATCCGGACAGGCGCTCAATTGAAGTTGCCAAAAAACATGGAATTGATATTTCAAAACAACGTTCAAGACCTTTTGACAGAATAGATTTTGATGAATTTGACCATATTTTTGTAATGGATTCTTCAAATTACCAAAATGTGATGGCTCTTGCCATAAGTGATGAACAAAAAAATAAAGTTGATTTAATTCTAAACTTTTTATACAAGAACGAAAACAGAGCTGTTCCTGACCCTTACTACAGTGAACTCGATGGATTTGAGAAAGTTTTTGATATGCTTGACAAAGCTTGTGATGAGCTAATTAATGAATTATTTAATGAGTAAGAAAGGAAAAATACATCTCATTCCTTCTGCACTTTCCGAAACAGAAATCTACAATACATTTCCAGAATTCAATACAACAGTCATTAATCAGTTAAAGTATTTTATCGTTGAAAATGTAAAAACTTCAAGACGATTTATTAGAAAAGCTTTACCGGATAAAAACATTGATGAATTAGAATTTTTTGAACTAAACAAACACACCTCCGAAAACGATTTAGCCGACTTTGTTCTACCCTGCTTAAATGGAAATGATGTAGGATTATTATCTGAAGCAGGATGCCCAGCCATTGCAGACCCTGGCGCACGAGTAGTTGCCATTGCTCACCATAAAGATATAGAAGTTATTCCATTAGTTGGCGCATCTTCTATCATTCTTGGGTTAATGGCGAGTGGACTTAACGGACAAAGTTTTCAGTTTCATGGCTATCTACCAAAAGAAAGAGGAAAACGAATTAAGAAAATTAAGCAGCTTGAGCAATTTGCTCAGCGACAAAATCAAACACAATTATTTATAGAAACGCCTTACAGAAATAATCACTTATTGGAAGATTTACTAGCCAGCTGCAACCCTACAACAAAGCTTTGCATTGCCAAAGACATGATGGGTGAAAGCCAATGGATAAAAACAAAAAAAATAAGTGATTGGAAAAAAACTCCACTACCCGATTTAAATAAAATTCCTACTGTTTTTTTAATTCTTTAAAGCCAAATCTTCAGCCCGAAAACTAAAAAGGCATAAAGCAAGGTAGCTAAAATTACACCCTTTGCATATTGGTAGCGCTCTGTCCAAATCCCAATAAAAAATATAAGCAAATTACATATTACGCTTAGGCTTAGTGTTGGCGTAAACACATGATTTGACCAAATATGTTTGATGTAGTCAGGAATTGTAAAAACTATATCGCTAACAAAATAGAAAATAACAACCGCAATCCATGGCACAATTAAGCCAAGAGCAAAACCTATCCACAATCTATCAAACTTTTTACGATAAAAATTTGCCATATTCCTTAAACTAAAATTTATCTTTTAAATTGTTTAGCTCTTGGTGGTTAGTCAAATCCCAACCCGTAGGCACCACTGAAACATAACCGTTTTCAACTGCCCACATATCAGTATCTGTGGCCTCCTTTTCATGATTTACGTATTCTCCTTCCATCCAAAAATAAGGTTTTCCAAAAGGCATGTTTCGTTCCGTAAAATCTTCATTCCATGCTCCTTTTGAATGTCGGCAAAGTCTTATACCTTTTATTTTATCAATAGTTAATGCAGGTATATTTACATTTAAACAACCAAACTGTAATTTATTCTCAACCGATTTTGTTAAAATTTTTCGGACAATTTCTTTGGAGGCAGACAAATCATAGTTATGCGAAAAATCGCAAACCGAAAAACCGATAGAAGGTATTTGATTTAACATTCCCTCAACTGCAGCACCCATAGTTCCTGAGTATAAAACATTTACCGATGTATTTGCCCCATGATTTATCCCTGACAAAATTAAATCGGGTTTAAAATCAAGTATTTCATGAAGACCAAGTTTAATACAATCAGCAGGAGTTCCACTGCAAGAATACGCTTTAGCAGCTCCATCAAATGTAGTATGGTTGTAAGTTAAAAAAGTATTTACGGTAATGGCGTGTGCCGTTGCAGACCTGGGAAAATTGGGTGCAACCACATGTATTTCACCAAATTCATTAGCCACTTCAACTAAGGCCTTTATGCCCGGTGCAGTAATTCCATCATCATTGCAAACCAAAATTCTCATGTCATTTTCTTTTGAATGCACGAATTTAAAAAAATGCTACTGAAAGAGATTAATTTTTTAACTTTGGTAAAATTGAAGTCATGGACAATCATACGTTAAAACAAAAATTAATACAGCGCATTAATTCCATTGAAAGCAATAAACTATTAAAAGAAATTTATAAAATTCTTGAAGCGACAAATGAGGAGTCTTTTTATGAACTAAGTGACGTCCAAGTAGCTATTATTAATGAAGCAAAGCAAGAGTACAACAATAACGAAATCCTATCGCAAGAAGAGGCAGAAAAAGATATTGAAAAATGGTTAGGAAAGTAGTTTGGACTAAAACTGCCCAACAAAACAGAAAAGAAATTTACACTTACTGGAACCATAAGAATAAATCAACCAACT
>CALALS010000189.1 GCA_937925525.1 uncultured Flavobacteriales bacterium
GGAGGCTTTAGCACTTTTTCTACCTTCAGCTTTGAAACACTTGAACTTTTTCAAACAGGAAATAGCCTATTAGCCATTGCAAACATAGTTATCAGTTTAATTGTAGGCATTGCCGTTATTTATTTTATTCTCGGAAAAACCAATCTTATTTAACTCTTTTATGAGAAAAAACATCATCTTATTTTGTTCATTCTTCTTTTTGATGAACGTTTTTGCACAACAAGAAAACAAATTGGTTGTAGGCATTGTAGTTGACCAAATGCGACCCGATTACATCTATAAATACTGGGATAAATACGGTGAAGGTGGATTTAAAAAATTAGTTGATGAAGGATTCTTTTTTAAAAACACACACTACAACTATATTCCAACCTATACTGCACCCGGACATGCTTCTATTTACACAGGCACAGTTCCTGCAAATCATGGTATTATAGCTAACGACTGGCTGGATAAAGAAACACTAGAAAAAGTCTATTGTGTAAAAGACAAAAGCGTTATGCCAATTGGCTCAACTAGTGAAAAAGCTAAAATGTCTCCCAAAAATTTAATGGCTTCTACCATTACCGATGAATTGAAATTTAGTACCAACCTTAAAGGAAAAGTGATTGCTTTGTCACTAAAAGACAGAGGAGCTGTTTTACCCGGTGGCCATACTCCTGACGGATGTTATTGGATGGACGAAGGAGATTTTGTTACCTCATCGTTTTACAAAAAAGAACTCCCTACTTGGGTAAATAATTTTAACAAAGGAAAGTCAGTTGATGTATATCTTTCAAGAGAGTGGACCACACTGCTACCTATTGAGTCTTACACAGAAAGCTGGCCGGACTACACTCCTTACGAAGAAGCACCAAAAGGAATGAAAGCTGCCGTTTTTCCTTATGACCTAAAAGCCATTAGCAAAATTGAAGGAAGAGACCTAATTAAAGCAACGCCATTTGGAAATTCAGTGTTAACTAATTTTGCCATAGAAGCTATAGCAGCAGAAAAACTTGGCAAAGATTCTATTTTAGATTTCTTGAGCATTAGTTATTCTTCTACCGATTATGTCGGTCATCAATTTGGGCCCAACTCTATTGAATTAGAAGACACTTACCTAAGATTAGATAAAGACCTTGCAAGACTTATTGAATATTTAAATCTAAACATTGGTCAGGATAAATATGTATTGTTTCTTACTTCAGACCATGGCGCAATTGATAATCCAAACTATTTAAAAGATAACGGAATGTCGGCAGGATATTTTGACGCTAAAGGATTGGAAGATAGCTTAAACACTTTTTTCAATAAGAGAATGAGAGATTCTGTACTCATTAAAGTCATTAACGAAAATATCTATGTGAAAACATTTAAAGTTGACTCTATTAAACAACAAAGAAGACTATCGCCTCAAAAAATAAAAGCAAACATTTTAAGAATAGCTAAAGAATTTGAAGGAGTAAGAGACATTTATACTTACGAAGAACTGCGGCTTTATCCTCCGGGTTCAATGGAACACACGATTAAAAACGGAATGATTGAAAACCTTAGTGGTGATTATTTTATCTTATTAAAACCGGGATATATTCATCATGAAATACATGGAACAACTCATGGAAGTGGTTACACTTATGACACACATGTTCCTTTAATTTGGTACGGAAATGTAAAGAAAGGAAGTTGCACAGAAAAAGTATACGTTACTGATATAGCTCCTACTCTTAGTATGTTGTTAAACATTCCTATTCCTAACTCATGCACGGGCGAACCCCTTGAAGAACTATTTGAATAAATGCAAAACAAAACAGTTGTAGTAGGATTATCGGGTGGAGTTGATTCCAGTGTAGCGGCTTATCTTTTAAAAGAACAAGGCTACAACGTTATTGGTATTTTTATGCGTAACTGGAACGATGAATCCGTTACGATTAATAACGAATGCCCTTGGATTGATGATAGCAATGATGCTTTATT
>CALALS010000190.1 GCA_937925525.1 uncultured Flavobacteriales bacterium
TTAAGAATAGATTGTCTAATCCACCATACTGCATAAGAGATAAATTTGAATCCTTTGGTATGATCGTAACGTTTAGCAGCTTCGATTAATCCAAGGTTTCCTTCATTAATAAGGTCTTCAAGGGTTAATCCCGTGTTTTGATATTGTTTAGCTACACTAATTACGAATCTTAAGTTTTCTCTTACTAATTTGTTAAGCGCTTCTTCATCGCCTTGCTTAATTCTTTCAGCTAGCCTAACCTCTTCTTGAGCGTCAATCATCTCCTGCTTCGAAACCTCTTGTAAGTATTTTTCAAGTGATTTACTCTCTCTTTTAGTAATCTGTTGTGTTATTTTTAACTGTCTCATAATGATTGAATTATTTTTATAAATCAATGTTCAACTACTAGACGTAAATTTTGCCTTAAAAGTTTCACGATGTTAGAAAATATACGAAGTTGTTGAAGAAACGGATTGTTTCGGTTCAGGAACGGTTACTTTTTCTTATTAATGGTAACGGTATTTCCTTTTACTTTGGTAGTCCAGGTGTCATCAAAAATGTCTTTGATGTAACGTAAGTATATTTTTGAGCGAAGAGAGATATTGCTTGGGTTTTCGTTTTCTCTGAATTCACCGGTAAACTCATACTGGTGAGTGTTGGGGTGTTCAGCGATAAAAGTTCTTATAATTTTGACAATGGTGGTCATTACCCTAAAAACTTCTCCCTTGTTGGTCATTGAGTACTCTTCTCCGTCAAATTCTTCATTTAAAACGCCAAAAACAATGTTTACTGAAAGGATGTCATCTTGTTTTCTGCCAAATCTAACTTCATATAGAATGCCACTATTGGTAGTAAAATGGTAAGTATTACCACTTTTTATTCTAGGTGGAACAATTTCGTATGTTTTGAATTCAGACACCAATGCAAATATGAATTAATTTAGTTAAAGTTCAAATCCAATTTTAAAAAATAGTTATTTCTAAGTTAACTAAGTAATTTGTGTCATTCACTTTTCACATTCTTTAACATAAAGCGCTTTTAGCAGAATACTTTAATGTTAATTTTGTGAAAATTTTTTAAATGAAATTCGGAAAGTGGATTGGCGGTGGACTTGGCTGGGCTTTTGGTGGTCCTATAGGAGCATTAATAGGTTTTGGTATAGGTTCACTAATTGATGGTGCAAGTTATGAAGTAGTTTACCAAAAAGGACCTCAGTCTGTTCGTTCTACCCCTTCAGATTTTAAAGTGAGCCTTTTGGTATTAATGGCAGTGGTAATGAAGGCTGATAAAAAGCTTTTGAGCGCTGAGCTTGATTATGTGAAACGATTTTTAGTGAGGCAATACGGTGAAAGGGAGGCAAAAGAACAGTTAATAGCATTTAGAGATATATTAAAAAAGGACATACCTGTTAGAGATGTTTGTCTTCAGATAAAACATTTTCTTCCGCATGCGTCTAGGCTAGAAATGCTTCATTTATTATTTGGGCTGGCTCAGTCTGATGGTAATATTGACCAAACAGAAGAAGACCAAATTCATATTATCTCTAATTATTTAGGAATTAATCAATATGATTATGAGTCGATAAAAGCTATGTTTGTTAAGGGAGGGGCAGCAGATTATAAAATTTTAGAAATAGATGAAAACGCTACTAATGAGGAGGTTAAAAAGGCGTATAAAAAAATGGCAATGAAATACCATCCTGATAGAGTAGCCGATGCCGGTGAAGCTATACAAAAAGCAGCAAAAGAAAAATTTCAGGCTCTTCAACAAGCCTATGAAAATATAAAGAAAAAGAGAGGGTTTAATTAGCGTTTTTGACTTCCTCTTGTTGTATCTCTGGGAGTCTGTAGCTGTAAATGAAAATTAATCAAACTATAGTTAACTCTTTTGGTTGTATCGTTTTGAAGAACCGTTGTTGATGTTAAAGGTATAATGTTCACTATATTTGCTGAGATGCTTACATTTAAACACAGAAAACAAAATCCAAACAATGGTATAGCTATTAACTTTTTCATAATCACAAATATAAACCAAAATTAATATTTCAAAAACAAATTAACTTTTTTTAAAGATTGAGGATTACCGAACAGAAGAAAATATTTTATAGTCTTTTATTTCCCGCACTTATTTTACTGGTAATATGGGGAATTAAATTGTTTGAGTATTTTGACAATACGTCTCTGTCTTACTTAGGAGTATATCCCAGGAAAGTGGAGGGTTTAATCGGGTTGATTACCTCACCTTTAATTCACGGAGACTTTTATCACTTAATTAACAACACCATTCCTTTTTTGGTTTTATATTCTTTGATTTATTATTTCTACCGTAATATTAGTTTTAGAATATTGTTATTTACCTGGCTGTTTTCGGGTTTATTTGTTTGGGTTTTTGGTAGAACTTCTCATCATATTGGTTTAAGTGGTGTTATTTATGGTTTGTTTGGATTTTTATTGTTGACAGGTTTTTTAAAGAAACAAAATCAACTATTGGCAATTTCATTTATGGTAATATTTGTTTACGGAAGTATGGTCTGGGGAATTTTTCCTGAGAAGCGAGAAATTTCATGGGAAGGACACATGGGCGGTTTTTTAGCAGGAATGGCAATGGCATTGATTTATAGAAAAAAAGGCCCACAACAAAAGAAATTTGACTGGCAAGAGGATGATGATGATGAAATTGATGATAATCAACAATGGCAAGAACAGGAGCAAATAATAAATTATACTTATATCCCAAAAGAAAACAAAGATAAATGACTAGGATAGGCTTGCTGTCAGATACTCACGGATATATAGATGATAGAATACTACATTATTTGAAAGACTGTGATGAGGTATGGCATGCTGGTGATATTGGAGATGTAGAAGTAAGCGATAAAATAGCAGAAACTCATCTTTTAAGAGCTGTTTATGGAAACATTGATGGGGGAGACTTACGAAAGCAGTTTAAGTTAAACGAACGTTTTTTTTGTGAAAAAGTGGATGTATGGATAACCCATATTGGAGGATATCCCGGTAGATACGCACCAAATATCAGAGAATTAATTTACAAGAATCCGCCAAAATTGTTTATTTGCGGTCATTCTCATATTTTGAAAGTAATGTTTGATAAACGGTTAAAGCTTTTACACATTAATCCCGGAGCTGCAGGAAAGCATGGATTCCACAAAGTAAGAACCTTAGTGAAATTTACCATTGACGGTGAAGAGATTAAAGACTTGGAAGTAGTAGAATTAGGAAAAAAATAAATGCCAAAAGTATTACGTATCATAAATAGATTTAATTTAGGCGGACCCACCTACAATGCTGCCTATCTTACTAAATATTTAGCTCCTGATTTTGAAACTTTGTTAGTTGGTGGAATTCACCAAGAAAGTGAAGCAGATTCTTCATTTATATTAGAAAACTTAGGTATAAAAGCTCAGGTTTTAGACTCAATGAAGCGAGACGTGAGCATAAGAAGTGACTGGGATTCTTACAGAGAAATTAAAAGAATTATTAAAGAATTTAAACCGGATATTGTACATACACATGCTTCAAAAGCCGGAGCTTTGGGAAGATATGCTGCTTTTTCATCGGGTGTTCCTGTAACTGTACATACATTTCACGGGCATGTGTTTCATTCATATTTTAATAAATTTAAAACTAATTTTTACTTAAACCTTGAACGGTATTTAGCTAAACGAACGTCTAAAATTATTGCAATAAGTGAACTTCAAAAACAAGAATTAGTTAATACATTCAAAATTGCTCCAAAAGAAAAATTCTCAGTAATTAACCTAGGCTTTGAATTAGATAGATTTTCTAAAAACAGGGAGGATTTAAGAAAGCAATTTAGAGATGCTTACGGTTTAAAAGAAAACGAAATAGCTATTTCTATTATAGGTAGACTGGTTCCGATAAAGAATCATAAGTTGTTTCTTGAAATGGCTAATGAGCTTACTACCAACTACAATAATCTTCGATTTTTTATAGTAGGTGACGGAGAATCTAAAGAAGAATTAATAAATTATTGCCAATCTAATAATCTTTCATTTTCAACAAATAAAAGTGATAAAGCAGCAATTTGTTTTACTTCATGGATAAAAAATGCGGAATATGCTTTGGCCGGAACCGATATTGTTGCGCTGACTTCTTTAAATGAAGGAACGCCAGTGAGTTTAATTGAGGCACAAGCAGCAGCTAAGCCCATAGTAACTTCAAATGTAGGTGGTGTAATGGATGTTGTGTTACATAATAAAACAGCATTTGTACATAATATTTCAGATAAAGAAGGTATGATTAATTCTTTTGAAAGGCTTGTTAAATCAGTCGAATTACGTCATGATATGGGTAAAAAGGGAGAGGAGTTTGTGGAAAACCGTTTCTCCGCAACAAGGCTAGCTTCAGATGTTAGAGAACTTTATTATACTTTATTAGAGGCTAATAAGAGATAAAATCAATACATTTGCCTAAAATCAACACAAACTATGATTTTAAAAGACTTTAAATCAACTATAAAACAAATTTTATTACTGAGTTTTATTGTTTCACTTTATGCTTGTAATCCACTCAATCCAAGCATAATGTTTAAAACAGGGAAGAAATATAACTTTGACACTCCTGATAGCACTGCATCAGGAGATTATCGAATTCTTCCTAATGATAGGTTGAGTATTAAATTATTTGCAAACGAAGGATTTAAGTTGATTGATTTAACATCTGCTAATCCCGGTTCTTCTGGTTCCCAAGATTTTGTTCAGTACAGAGTAAACTCTGATGGAACTTGTGAACTACCTGTAGTAGGTTTGGTTAATTTAAATGGTTTAACTATTAGGGAGGCAGAACAAAAATTGGAGGATGTCTATGAAAAGTTTTATGTAAAGCCATACGCAATTGTTTCAATTGTAAATAAAAGGGTTACTATTTTTCCTGGACAATATGGACAAGCTAGGGTTGTAACTTTGACTAATGATAATGTTTCATTAATTGAGGGTTTAGCGCTAGCAGGCGGTGTATCTCCAAATGGTAAAGCATACAGAGTTAAATTAATCAGGGGTAATCCTAAAAACCCTCAAATATTTTTGTTTGATTTATCAACTGTTGAGGGGTATAAAAATGCTGATATAACATTGCAGGGTAATGATATAGTTTATGTGGAAGCAATTCCAAATGTAGTTCGTGAAACAATGGGGGAGATAGCTCCGGTATTTTCTATAATATCTAGTGCTTTAACCTTATACTTTTTGATTACCAGGCTTTAATGCAAAAAAACAATAGTAATACTGAATTTTCATTTTCTGGTCTTGAAAAAATTGAGCTTCCTAGATTAATTTCAATTTTACGACAGCACAAATATTTGTTTATTGCTGTATTCTTCTTTTCTTTTTTATTGGCTTTTCTTTATTTGCGTTATACCCCTCCAATTTATGAAGCATCGACAATCTTACAGATAAGAAGTAAGAATACTGCAAACCAAGTTTTACAAGTAGATAATATTTATGAGAGTAATGATATATCGGCAGAAATTGAATTGATGCGTTCAAAATATATGGTTGAGCGAGCTATCAATTCTCTTGATTTGGATGTTAGCTATATAAATGAGGGACAGTTTTTATCTACTAACCTTTATGGTAATCCACCTTTTAAGGTTAATTTTTCTCTTTTAGACTCAAGTTATTTAGGTCAAAAATTTTATATCAATTTTTTGTCTCCAAAGGAATATCAATTAACGAATTCAAAAATTGGTGTTTTAGAATCGGAAATCTTTAAGGTTGGTGATACCATTTCTTTTGGCGGTATAAAACTAAGTGTTTATGGAGTTAACGAATCAAGAATAGATGAGATTATTAACCAAATCAAACAAAACCAATTAGCTTTTGTGTTAAACAGTAAAAACTCTCTTGTGGTTGGCTATATGAATCAACTTGATGTAGCTCTTATGAGCCAGCAAGCCAAAACGGTTAAGGTTTCGTTTGAAGATATGAATCAGCAACTTTGTGCTGACATGTCCACAGCAATTGCAAGCGAGTATTTAAAATATGATTTAGAGCAGCGGAGTAAATCGGCTAGAAATGTACTCTCTTTTATTGATGAACAGCTGGATATAGTTTATAATAAATTAAAGGTTTCTGAAGAGCAAATAGAAGACTTTAAGCAGGACAATAAATTAACAAATCTTGAAGGCTACTCTTCAATTTACTTTGAACGGTTGAATAAATTAGAAAATGAATTGATAGAGATTGATATGCAGTTGTCAGTTTTAAAACGGCTTGAGAAGACGGTAGCTGAAAATAAAATTTCTAATGATAATTCTGCGATACTTTCATTACTAGCCGGTACAGAATATGAAAGTGCATTCAGTTCATTATTGTCATCTTTAAACCAATTATTACTTAAAAAGCAAAAACTGCTTTATGAAATAAAACCGGATAACGATGCTATAAAGTCTCTAGACTATGAAATTGAAATTCAAAAGAAAGTTTTACTGGATAATCTTGTTTCTCAAAAATCGAAAATTACTTTAAAAAGAGGTGACATTGAATCTAAAATCAATGAAATTGAGAATAAATTTCTCAATATGCCTTCAAAAGAAATAGAGTATGCTAGGCTTCAAAGAATGTTTTCTATTGATGAGAAATTCTTTACGCTTTTATTAGAAAAAAGAACAGAATACTCAATTTCAGAGGCAGGGTTCGTTCCTGAAAACACCATACTTGAAAATGCTTTAGTTCCTTCGGTTCCTTTTTCACCAAATAAAAAAATGGTGCTGTTTTCTTTCTTTACAGGAGCTATTGTAATAGTTATATTTTTAGTAGCTATTTTTTACATCAGAAACAATAAAATCATTGGATTATCTGAAATAACCTCACGAATTAATCCTAAAATAGCTGTTCTTGGAATTATTCCAAAGTATAAAGAAAACATACCTGTATCTCAATTAGTAGTTCATAAAAAACCTAAATCGATAATATCAGAGGCTTTCAGAACAATTAGAACAAATCTCCAATTTATTTTACCTGAGAATGAAACAAAGGTGGTTGCTATTTCTTCAACGGTTTCAGGTGAAGGAAAGACCTTTTTCTCTCTTAATACTGCAGGTGTTTTTGCCATGACGGGTAAAAAGGTTGTTATTGTTGATGTGGATATGAGAAAACCTAAAATACATGTGGGTTTTGGCGTTGATAATAACCAAGGTACAAGTACAATTTTAATTGGTAAATCTGACTGGAAAGATTGTGTTTACCACTCGGAAATTGAAGGTTTGGACTATATTACTGCCGGACCAATCCCTCCTAATCCCTCTGAATTAATTATGAAGCCTTCTTTTAATCAATTTATTAATGAGCTAAAAGCAAATTACGACTTAGTGATTTTAGATACCCCTCCTGTAGGATTAGTTACAGACGGTATCCAGTTATTTAAAATGGTAGATTACCGGGTATATGTTTTCAGGTCTGATTATTCTCAAAGAGATTTTATAGAGAATGTGAACAGAGTTTTTGAAGAATATAAATTTAGCAATTTATCTATTGTGTTAAATAATTTTGACTATCATGCGCATTTATATAATTCAGGTTATGGCTACGGTTATGGCTACGGTTATGGCTACAGCTATGGTGGAGGTTACTACGAAGATGTAAAAAAGGATAAAAATATTTTCAAAAGATTGTTTAAGAAATGAAAGTCTATCAGCCAAATGAGATAGAAGGTTTGTTGGTAATTGAGCCTAAAATTTTTGCAGATGAAAGAGGAGTTTTCTTTGAAACTTACAGTAAAAAAATACTAAAAGAAGCAGGATTGGACGTTGATTTTGTTCAAGATAATCAATCAAGTTCTAGGAAAGGAGTATTGAGAGGCTTGCATTTTCAGAACCCTCCTTATGCACAAGGTAAATTGGTTAGAGTGTTAAGCGGAAGTGTTTGGGATATAGCAGTAGATATAAGAAAAAGTTCTCCAACATACGGCCAACATTATGCGCTAGAATTGAATGATAGAAATAACCTGATGTTTTATATTCCTCCGGGTTTTGCTCATGGTTTCTATGCTCTTGAAGATAATTCTGTCTTTTCTTACAAGTGTACAAACTACTACAATAAGGATTCGGAAGATGGCATTTTATGGAATGATTCTACCTTAAAAATTAATTGGCCTGATAATCAACCTATTTTGTCTGACAAGGATAAATTATTGAAACATTTTAACGAATTTAGCAGTATGTTCTAGGTATTTATACGTAATGGATACATATATAAAATACATTATCTTTTTTGCTGCTTCTTTTGTTTTTTCAGTGCTGATAAATAAAATACTCCTTACTTTCTCCACTAATCTTGGAGTTAGAAATAAGGAGTTGGGCTTAATCAGGTGGGATTCTTTTCAAAAACCATCACTTGGAGGTATTTCATTTTATATACTTTTTCTACTGTCAATCATAGCTTATCCTATGATTGTAAAAGATGATTTTACTTTCATTGACATGTCTTTTATCGGACTAATAAGCGCTACATCTATTGGGTTTTTAATGGGCTTAGCAGATGATGCATATAACACAAAACCTTTCTTAAAGTTTTTTACTCAAGTACTTTGTGGAGTTATACTTATTATTTCAGGAACCTATATTCAGCTTTTTGAAAACAATTATCTTAACTATATCATAACTATATTTTGGGTGGTTGGCATCATGAACTCCTTAAATATGCTAGATAATATGGATGCCGTAACAACGGTAGTTTCCTTAGGGGTGATGCTCTCTATACTTTCTGTTTTGTTTTTCTTTAATTTAGTGGAAGGCGTATATTTTGCTATGTCTTTAGGCGTAATTGCATCATTGGGAGGTTTTTTAATATTCAACTGGCATCCTTCTAAAATGTACATGGGTGATACGGGTAGTCAATTCTTAGGCATCTTATTGGCTGCTCTTGGAATAAAGTTTTTATGGAATGCTCCTATAGAAGAATCTGTTTTTAGTGTTAAGCATTTTGTATTGGTAGTAGTGGCTTTTTTACCAACATTAGTAGACACCACAACAGTTACCATAAATAGATTGGCAAGAAAAAGATCACCATTTGTGGGGGGGAAAGATCATACCACACACTTTCTTTCTTACTTAGGTTTATCTGACAAAAAAGTCGCTTCATTGTTTTTAATTCTTTCATTAATTTCATCAGCACTGGTAGCTTTAGCCTATTTTTATATTGAAGATTGGAGACTTATTCATACTTGCATTTATTTATTCTATGCTATTGTTATTTTTGTGGCGTTATTTTCAATAACAAAGCTTAAATCAACAAACAAAAAGTATCTGAATAGACTGAGAAAATGAACGTATCCAATGAATTAAACGAAGAAGAATATCTTGAGGTTGAGGGAGCTAGAGTTCATAATTTAAAAAACGTCAGTCTTAAAATTCCCAGAAATAAATTAGTAGTAATTACCGGCTTAAGTGGTAGCGGTAAATCTTCACTTGCGTTCGATACTATTTATGCAGAAGGGCAAAGAAGGTATATAGAAAGCTTTGGCTCTTACGCACGCCAGTTTTTAGGAACACTAGAAAGACCTGACGTAGATAAAATATCGGGCTTAAGTCCAGTTATTTCCATTGAACAAAAAACCATTAACAGAAACCCAAGGTCAACGGTAGGAACCATTACCGAAATTTATGACTTTTTCCGATTAATGTATGCCCGATTGGGAACCGCCCACTCTTATGTTACGGGAAAACCAATGGTTAAGCTTACCGAGAATCAAATTTATGAGTTGATTTTTGAGAAGTTTAAAGGAGAAAAAATATACATGCTTAGCCCTTTAGTAAAAGGAAGAAAAGGGCATTATAAAGAATTATTTGAAAGCACCAGAAAGAAAGGATTTACCAAAATACGTGTTGATGGAAAGCTATATGACCTGGCAGATAAAACCAAAGTAGATAGATATAAAATACATGACATTGAATTGGTGGTTGATAGATTGAGTGTTGAGGAATCCTCTGAAAAAAGAATTAAAGAATCCTTACGATTAGCTTTAAAGTTAGGGAAAGGCACTTTTATGGTAATGGAAAAAGATGAAAAAGAAGTGTCTTTTTTCTCTCGTAATTTAATGTGTTTAGATTCCGGCATTGCCTACGATGACCCTGCACCAAATTTATTCTCTTTTAACTCTAATTACGGTGCATGTAGAAAGTGTAGTGGATTAGGTGTTATCTCAGAAATTGATTTAGACAAAATTGTTCCTGACAAATCAAAAAGCATTTTGCAAGGAGCTATTGCGCCACTGGGTGCTTACAAAAACAATTGGATATACCAGCAAATAGAAGCTTTAGGTTCTCATTTTGATTTTACCTTAAAAACAAAGTTTAACGAACTTTCGGAAGAAGCCATTAGCTCATTGTTATATGGTTCTTCGGAGCCGATAACCATAAAAAGTAATAGCGGCTTACAGAATTACGAAATACGCTTTGAAGGTATTGTTAACTTTATTCAGCGTCAATCAGAAGAAAACCCTTCTAAAACCATTTTGCGCTGGGCAAACAGTTTTATGAATAAAATTGAGTGTCCCGAATGTAACGGAGCAAGACTTAAGAAAGAAGCTTTATACTTTAAAATAGCCGGTAAAAATATTGCTGAAATAGCTGAAATGAGTTTAACTGATTTAGCGGAATGGGTAAATACATTATCAGGTCAGTTTTCTGAAAAGGAATTGATTATTGCCAATGAAATACTCAAAGAAATTACTGCAAGAATTAAGTTTTTGTTAGAAGTGGGTTTGGACTATCTTTCGCTAAATCGTTCATCTTCAACACTTAGCGGAGGAGAAGCTCAGCGAATAAGATTAGCTACCCAAGTAGGTTCACAATTAGTAGGAGTGATGTATATTTTAGATGAGCCTAGCATCGGGCTTCATCAGAGAGATAACATGAAACTCATCAGTTCATTACAAAACCTCAGAGATATTGGTAATTCAGTTTTGGTGGTAGAGCATGATAAAGACATTATGCTTCAATCCGATTATTTAATAGACATTGGTCCCGGTGCAGGTTTGCATGGCGGAAAAATAGTGGCCGAAGGAACTCCTAAAGAGTTTATGGATATGCTTACTCCTACTATAGGCTATCTAAATGGCTCTAAAAAAATAGAAATACCTGCCGAAAGAAGAAAGGGAAGTGGTAAATCCTTAAAAATAAAAGGAGCGAGCGGCAATAACTTAAAAGATGTTGATGTAGAGTTTCCTTTAGGTAAGTTTATTTGTGTAACAGGCGTGTCAGGAAGTGGTAAGTCTTCATTAATTAATCGTACGCTTTATCCTGTTCTTAATCAATTTGTATATAACGGAGTAAAAGTTCCTTTGCCTTACAAAAAAATAGAAGGACTTAAAGAAATAGACAAAGTAGTAGTAATTGACCAAGCACCTATTGGCCGTACACCAAGGTCTAATCCGGCTACTTATACCAATGTGTTTAATGATATCCGTTTGCTGTATTCCATGTTAACCGAAGCCAAGATAAGAGGCTACAAGCCGGGACGTTTTTCGTTTAATGTAAAAGGCGGAAGATGCGAAACTTGCCAGGGAGCAGGCGTAAAAACCATTGAGATGAACTTTTTGCCTGATGTAATGGTAGAATGTTCTGAATGTAATGGTAAGCGCTATAACAGAGAAACACTAGAGGTTAGATTCAAAGGAAAATCTATTTCAGATGTGTTGGCAATGCCTATAGCAGATGCATTAGAGTTTTTTGAAAACCAACCTCAAATAAAACAACGCATTCAAACGTTAAACGATGTGGGCTTAGGCTATGTAAAGCTTGGACAACCTGCTCCAACGTTAAGCGGAGGAGAAGCCCAGCGAATAAAGTTGGCCACAGAATTATCTAAAAAGCAAACCGGTAAAACGGTCTATATTTTAGATGAGCCTACTACAGGGCTGCATTTTGATGATATAAAAATGTTGTTGAAGGTTTTAAATGATTTAGTAGATTTGGGCAATACAGTAATTGTGATAGAACACAACATGGATGTGATTAAGTCTGCTGATTATATTATTGACATTGGTCCCGAAGGAGGAGAAGGAGGCGGTGAGATTGTTGCAGTTGGAGCTCCGGAAGAAATTATAAAATCGAAAAAAAGTTATACTGCAAAATTTTTAAAAGATGAGCTCAACTGATAACGAAGAAGAGAGAATAAGAGACAAGTTTGAAAACAAAGAATGGAACGAGATAAAAGCCAATGATTCCTGGGCGGTTTTTAAAATGATGAGTGAGATGGTAGAAGGTTTTGAAAAGCTTTCCAGAATCGGACCATGCGTTTCTATTTTTGGTTCGGCACGTACCAAACCCGACAATAAATACTACCAACTTGCGGTGGAGATAGGTAATAAGCTTACTCAGCACGGCTATGGAGTAATTACCGGTGGTGGGCCCGGTATTATGGAAGCAGGGAACAAAGGGGCGTATGAAGGAAAAGGAAAATCAGTAGGAATTAACATTGACCTGCCTTTTGAACAACGTGCCAATGAGTACATCGATTCTGATAAGCTACTTTCACTAGATTATTTCTTTGTAAGAAAAGTAATGTTTATGAAGTACTCACAAGGCTTTATTATTTTGCCCGGAGGCTTTGGTACCTTAGATGAATTGTTTGAAGCCATTACCCTTATCCAAACCAAAAAGATTGGTAAATTTCCTATCATACTTATCGGAAAGAAGTATTGGGAAGGATTGTTTGACTGGGTAAAAAAACAGTTACTGGAAGCAGAAAATAACATTTCGCCCGAAGATTTAGACTTGTTTAGGCTAGTAGAAACTGCCGATGAAGCCGTACAAATCATTGATGAGTTCTACAAAAAGTACACACTCAAGCCAAACTTCTAGTCATTTTTACTTTTTAAGCTCATTGTCCGAGCTATTTACTTCGTTAGCGAACTTAATTTCTTGGAAAGGCAAGCAAATAAGTAAGAAAAGCTAGTTAATAAGTTGAAATAGCAAGAAAATAAGTTGGATTTCCTAGCTCTGAAGTTAAAAGGGCTAGTTAATTTCTTGCTAAGGCTAGCTCTGAAGTAAAAGAGGCTAGAAAATAAGTTAAAAAGGCTAGAAAATAAGTAGCGCTTCCAACAAAATAAGTAGGAGCTTGAAGATAAATAGTGAAAACCAAGCCAATTTATTATTATTTTTACTCAAACTCACGTTAGTTAGACGCCTAGTTTAAATGAAACAGAATAAATTATACATTGTGTTTATTGTAATTTCCTTGATTTTATTCTCATGTGGAAATAATGGTATTTGTTTTGAGGAAGGTACACTTAATATTGTGTCAGTTAAGAATCAAAAACTAACTAAAATTTATGTTGACAGAAAAAATGAGAAGGGACATCTTCAGATTATTAATGATGATTATGATAAAGCATTAAGTACAATAAAAATTTCAAGAAGTAGAATAAGCGGTTACAGTATAAAAACAGAAGGAAATGTTTTTACTGAAGATGGTAAACTGTTTCCTAACAGTATCTATACGATTGAGAATTATTCTCTATCTGGATCTGATATTGGGCAAGTTTCATTTACTACTGATATAACTGGTAGACCAATTGAAGTATCAAATTTTTGTAAATGAAATCAGAACAGTGTAATAAGTGAACTTTGTATTTGCCACTAGGCAATAGAAATGAGTCAAAATCTAAGAAACTAGAAAGGTTTGATAAACCTACTTCCCAAAAAAAAACCGTCATTCCGCACTTGATGCGGAATCTATACTGGATGCCCGTTTTCACGGGCATGATAAAGCAAGGAAAATTCTTAATTCTGTATTCATCATTTTGCATTATTAATCCCTCTTTTCAACATTTTTCCGTTAATAATTGAATTATAGCGGCTTAACATCCGTAGCTATTTCCATTAGATTTGTTTCTGTTATAGAGGCAACTTGCTGTAAATTACCAACAAATGTTGTATATTTCCGACTTGTTTAATCTATAATTCTTAAATTATGAAGCAATTTAAATTATTATTTGCGTCAGTATTATTGGTTGCCATTAGTGCAGTTGCTACTGCTCAGGTGGGTAAATACTTACCTTCTATAGGCGTTCACGGTGGCTCACTAAACTACATTGGTGATGTAGGTAAAAACTCCGGTAGCTTACTCAGTAACATGAAAGTAGGTTATGGCGCTTACCTTGAAAAACGTTTCGGCAATGCACTTAGTGTTAGAGGAAACTTTATGATGGGTTCATTGGCAAAAAACCAATTAGACACTTCGGGTTACTGGTCGTTTAAATCTAATCTTACACAGTTTGACTTATCTATTGTGTTAGATTTCGACAATAATTTATTAATTAATAATACCACAGGCTTTACGCCATACCTACAAGTAGGTTTTGGGTATTTACAGTTCGACCCTTACGGAGATTTAAAAGATGCCAATCAAAATTCTTACTATCACTGGAGTGACGGTTCGTTAAGAGATATGCCGGAAGCCGATTCTACCATTGCTAATGCGGTAAGGTTAAAAAGAGATTATACATACGAAACACAATTAACAGATAGTGCCGTAAGTTATGACAGAAACGCATTTGTTATTCCGTTAACCTTCGGGTTAAAGTTTGCCTTGAGTGAATCTCTTAATGCAAGAATAGCCGCTACCTATACCATGACCATGACGGATTATCTAGATAATTATGCAGCTAACAATAACAATGATGCATTCTTCTATACCAGTTTCTCTTTACAATACAACTTTGGTAAAGCTCCTGAAAAGAAAGCAAAGCCGGTAGATAAATCAAAAGATGTAGATTTTAAAGCTCTTGAAAATGCCGATGCTGATGGTGACGGAGTGAAAGATATAGATGATAAGTGTCAGGATACGCCTGCTGGTGTTAAAGTAGATGCGAAAGGATGTCCATTAGATGATGATAAAGACGGTGTACCTAATCATTTAGATAAAGAGCCTAATACTAAAAAAGGCGCAAAAGTAAATGCAGAAGGAGTAGAGATTACGGATGAAATGATGCAGAAAGAGCAAGAGGAAAAAGAAACGATTGAGAAAGAGGAGAAAAACTTCAAGAGTAACGAGAAGAAAGAAGATACTTCTAAAAAAGAAACAACTACCAGTGGTACAGCTACCAAAACCGATAAAGGAATTGATGTAACTACGCTTGAGCCTAAATACAAAGTATTAGATGGCGATAATAATGGATATATCAGTTTAGAAGAGTTGAACAAAGGAGTTGACATTTATTTTGACGGTAAAACGGATATTAATTTAGAAGAATTAAATAACCTGGTCGATACCTACTTTAAGTAGCATTTTATAGCTGCAACGGTAGTCGACCATAATTTTTATGTATGATAAAGACTGCTGTTGTAGCTATTAACTTAGCTAGCTTATTCTTGCTTAAT
>CALALS010000191.1 GCA_937925525.1 uncultured Flavobacteriales bacterium
TTACATTTTGTGTGGTTGCTCCTCCCGGAGTCCATGCGTATGTTCCGCCTCCAATGCTTGGGGTAGCAGTCATAGTTGCGTTTCCTCCGTTACAAATCACAGGGTCGTTGGCACTTACTGTTGGTTGTGGGTTAACGGTAACCGTTACATTAGCTGTAGCAGTACATCCGTTTAAGTCATAAGTTACGGTATAATTAGTTGTTGTATTAGGGGATACGGTAATGTTTTGTGTGGTTTGTCCACCTGGTGTCCAAACGTAAGTTCCTCCTGTTATACTTGGTGTAGAGGTAATAGTGGTTGACTGACCGTCACAAATAGTGGCAGGGGTGGCATTGGCTGTTATCGTTGGTTGTGGCTTTACTACAATTTGGCCTGAACCGGTTCCAATACAGCCACTTGCGTTGTAAGTTACATTATAAGTGGTGGTTGCACCAGGAGATGCTGTTATTGTTTGTGTAGTAGCTCCACCGGGTGTCCAGCTATATGTTCCACCAGGAATATTAGGTATAGCAGTTAAGCTTCCCGTTTGGCCGGCACAAATAGTATCATTAATAACCTGAATAGTAGGATTTGCATTCATAGTAACCGTTCCTGAACCGGTAGCGGTACAACCATTTAAAGTATAGGTAACTGTATAAGTTGTAGTAGTTCCAGGCGTTACATTAATAGTTTGAGTAGTCATTCCTCCGGGTGTCCATGAATAAGTACCACCTCCAACACTAGGTGTTGCGGTTAAGGTAGCTGTTTGTCCGGGACAAATAGAAACGCTGTTTACGCTTACGGTAGGTTGTGGGTTTACCGTAACCGTTCCATTTGCAGTTGCGACACAACCATTTAAGGTATAAGTAACTGTATAAGTTGTAGTGGCACCGGGTGAAACCGTAATATTAGGAGTAGTAGCACCTCCGGGTGTCCATGAATATGTTCCTCCGGCTGGATTAGCGTTAGTCGTTAAAGTAGCACTTTGACCGGCACATATAGTAGCATTATTGGTAGTAATAGTTGGGGCCGGATTAACAGTAACAGTTCCGGAGCCTGTTGCCGTACATCCATTTAAAGTATAAGTAACGGTATAGGTAGTGGTAGCTCCCGGAGAAACGGTTATGCTTTGAGTAGTCGCACCTCCCGGAGTCCAGGAATAGGTACCGCCACCAACACTAGGAGTGGCCGTTAAAGTGGCATTTTGTCCTGCACATATAGTTTGGCTGTTAACAGCAACAGTAGGTTGTGGGTTAACTGTAACTGTACCTGAAGCTGTAGCAGTACATCCATTTCTTGTATAAGTAACTGTGTAAGTAGTAGTAGCTCCCGGAGAAACGGTTATACTTTGAGTAGTAGCACCTCCCGGAGACCATAAATATGTTCCTCCTGTTGGGTTTGGTGTTGCGGTTAAAGTAGCACTTTGTCCCGCACAAATAGTAGCATTATTAACCGTAACCGTAGGTATCGGATTAACGGTTACGCAAACCACATTGGTTGTTAAAGTTCCGTTACAACCCGTAACCTGAGCTCTGAAACAGGTATTTGCAGTTAAACCACCACTAGTATAGGTTGTACCGGTTGCTCCGCCAATATTAGTCCAAGGACCGGTAGAGGAAGGGCCGGATTGCCATTGAATGGTTCCTGATGAACCCGTTAGGGTAGCTGTTACGGGCGTTCCTGCACAAACTGTGGTTGGAGTTACAGTCACTGTACCTGCAACCGCTGCTGGAACAACATTAACTGTATAGTTTGAAACCAATGGGGTTCCACCACAAACATCTGTTACGGTACAGGTATAAGTAGTAGTAACAGCAGGGCAAACAGTAATAGTTTGAGTTGTTTGACCACCCGGAGACCAAGAATAACTAAATCCATAACCACATCCACCTGAAGGGTTCATAGTTAAGTTTGTGCAATTTCCGGCACATATTGGATTAGTTGTTGCTGTAATATTCCCTGTAAGAGTTGGCATGGTTCCCGGTACTGTGAATGTTGTAACACCTGTCCAAGGACCACCTGAACCATTAATTCCACTGTTTGGAAGCCACTCTCTGGCTCTTAATTGATAAGTTTGACCGGGACATAATTGTGAAAAAGGTATTACAAGCTGTGTATAGGGTTCTAGGACACAATTCTCAGTCCAGTTTGGCGGTCCATAACCTGCAACATTTAAATGGGAGTTATACCAAGGATAAGTTTGGTAAGGGGTTCCATTTTTCAACTGATTGTTAACTGCAACCGGTGGCGTTCCAGCAAATGTTCCACTACAGGTAATTTCTACCTGAAGATAATAGGGACCGCAACCGCAAGTAGCTGCGTTAGAAGACCCATTTATAGTAACACCTGTAGCTCCGACAACAGCTGAATAATTAACTATTGCAAGTGCGTGACAAGCTTTTGTATCATTCGAATAAAAGGAAAAAGTTGCAACAATGGCAACTAATATTAATCCTTTAAAAAACTTTAGCGGGTTTGTTTTAGACATGATAATTTTCCTAGTTTAATTGTTTGTTTAGCCTGATAGACGAAGGTTGTTTGAAAAGGTTGCCTATGTTAATTACTTTTTTTTCATAAAAAAACCCAAACTCAAAATTTAGTGCCTTTGAATTTGGGTTTTCGCAAATTTATATACTGAAATTGTATAAAATATCTTGTATTTTACATATGGATTACCTCACCATAAGCAGCTGCGGCTGCTTCCATTACTGCTTCGCTCATTGTTGGGTGTGGGTGAATAGCTTTGATAATCTCATGACCGGTGGTTTCTAATTTTTTAGCAGTAACTATTTCAGCTATCATTTCGGTCACGTTAGCGCCAATCATGTGAGCGCCTAACAACTCTCCGTACTTTGCATCGAAAATAAGTTTCACAAAACCATCTTTAGCTCCGGCAGCACTTGCCTTACCGGAAGCAGAGAAAGGAAACTTCCCTATTTTAACTTCAATTCCTTTTTCTTTTGCTGCCTTCTCAGTTAATCCAACTGAAGCTACTTCAGGCGAACAATACGTACATCCGGGAATATTATTGTAATCAATTGGTTCAACGTGCATTCCTTTTATTTTTTCCACACAAGTTATTCCTTCGGCAGAAGCTACGTGAGCTAAAGCAGGACCTGGAACACAATCTCCGATGGCATAATAGCCGGGTATATTAGTTTGGTAAAATTCATTTACCACTATTTTTCCTTTATCGGTAATAATACCCACATCTTCTAAACCAATGTTTTCAATATTTGCCTGAATTCCCACAGCGGAAAGAACGATATCGCAATCAATAATTTCTTCGCCTTTTTTAGTTTTCACTTTTACTTTACATCCGGTACCTTTTGTATCCACTGATTCTACAGAAGAATCTGTCATTACTTTAATGCCTTGTTTTTTAAAGCTTCTCTCCAGTTGTTTTGAAACTTCCTCATCCTCCACTGGAACTATATTTGGCATGTATTCTACTACTGTAACTTCAGTTCCAATAGCATTATAAAAGTAGGCAAACTCAACACCTATGGCTCCAGAACCAACTACTACCATTTTCTTTGGTTGCTTTGGTAATGTCATTGCTTCTCTATAACCAATTATCTTTTTACCATCTTGTTTAAGATTAGGTAATTCTCTTGATCGAGCTCCCGTAGCAATAACAATATGAGAAGCCGAAACATCGGTTTTCTTTCCTTTCTCATCAGTAACTTCTACTTTTTTACCAGGCTTAACTTTTCCTGTTCCTTTTATTACTTCAATTTTATTCTTTTTCATTAAGAATTGGATTCCGTTGCTCATTCCATTGGCAACATCTCTACTCCTTTTTACCATACCTCCAAAATCGGCTTTAGAGTTTCCAACCGTAATACCATAATCAGATGCATGATTGATGTATTCAAACACATTTGCACTTTTCAATAAAGCTTTGGTAGGGATACAACCCCAGTTTAAGCAAATACCACCAAGCTCTGCTCTTTCTACAATGGCTGTTTTAAAACCTAATTGAGATGCTCTAATGGCAGTTACGTATCCACCGGGACCACTACCAACAACAATAATATCGTAATTCATCTGTATATTTTTTAATTTAAAGGTCGGCTAATTTAGGAGTTATTAAATTTGTAACCAAACAGTCGCAAACTGTTTTCTAATTAAACATAAAAATAAAGCGAAAAGAATATTCTACTTAAATACCTATTTAATGAATTACACCGTAACTTATCAAGAACCAAACAAACATTTTATACATCTTATATTTGAAACGGAAGTAAACGCAGACTTTACTGAAGTTCATTTACCGGCATGGCGTCCGGGACGATATGAATTGGGCAACTTTGCCAAAAACATAGGTAAGTGGAAAGCATATAATGAGAATGATGAAGAGCTTTCCTTTAAAAAAATAAGTAAAGACTGTTGGAAAGTAAATACTAAAAATTGTAAAAAAATAAAAATAGCCTACACCTATTATGCATATGAAATTAATGCAGGCTCATCTTATATAGGAGAAGACCATCTCTATTTTAACGGAGTAAATTTATTTCTGTATGTAAAAGATAAAATGGATGATAAATGCTCTTTAACACTTAATATTCCTGATAGTTTTAGGGTTGCTACAGGACTTCATTCAACTAACAAAAATACTTTTGCTGCCAACGATTTTCATGAATTGGTTGACTGTCCGGTTATCGCATCGCCAAAATTACTTCACGACTCTTATGAAGTAAATAACACCACTTTTCATTTATGGTTTCAGGGAGATGCCAAGCCTAATTTTGAAAGAATTAAAAATGACTTTATTCCATTTACAGAGAGTCAATTAAAAACCATGAAAGAATTTCCTTTTGAAGATTATCATTTTATGTTTGAAATTTTACCCGCACGCTTTTATCATGGTGTTGAGCATTGTAACTCAACGGTAATTGCGCTAGGTCCATCACATGACTTAATGAAAGGCTGGTATGAAGAATTATTAGGTGTAAGTTCTCACGAGCTTTTTCATGCCTGGAACATTAAAAAAATTCGCCCCATAGAAATGATGCCTTACGATTATTCCAAAGAAAACTATACTAGATTAGGGTATTTGGCGGAAGGAATTACCACTTATTATGGAGATTTATTTTTACTCCGCTCAAAAACCTTCAGTTTTGAACAGTATAAAAAAACATTTGACCAACTACTTGACCGTCATTATTCCAATTTTGGAAGATTTAATTTAAGTGTTGCTGATTCTTCTTTTGACACATGGTTGGATGGTTATAACAAAGGAATCCCAAACAGAAAAGTTTCTATTTATACCGAAGGTGCTTTATGTGCTTTTATTACTGATGTTTGGATTAGAAAAAAATCAAACAATGAAAAAAGCCTGGACGACTTAATGAGAACTTTCTATTTTGAATATGCCAAGAATAATAAAGGAATTAGCGAATCAGATTTTATTGCGGAAGTAACTAAACTTGCTGGAGAAGAAATTGCCGAGTTATTTGAAAACTTATATTATGGAGTAAGTGATTTCTCTCCTTACTTAAAAAATGCTTTGCATTATTTAGGGCTTGAACTAAAAGAAGAAAACATCAATTTTGCTGAAACATTTATGGGAATTAAAACCATAGAACAAAACGGAAAAATGTTAGTCAACTCACTTTATCCTGATTGCAACGCTGAAAAAATAGGACTTAGCTGGGGAGACGAGATTATTAGCATAAACAGTAAGGCTATACATAGCGATTTCATTAACTGGTGTGAGTATTTTAAAGACGAAAAAGAGATTGAATTAGGGATAAATAAGCCCTATGAAGGACAAAAAAACATACTATTAACAATAGATAAAAATAATACTTATTACAAGAAGTATTCTGTTGAAAAAACCGGAAATATTTCTGATGAAACAAACGATAATTTCGATAAGTGGATAAATTGACGAGACAAGTTTGTTAACAATTGTTAATATTTTTTAGAAAAAATGTTTGTACCCAAAAAATTATTGTTGTTGATTTGGCTCTTAAATCTTAAAAACTAAAACTATGATTGTTATTGCTATTGTTTATTTAGCGATTGTCGTATTGATGATTGCAAGTCTTTGGAAAATTTTCGTTAAAGCTGGACAACCAGGATGGGCAGCTATAGTTCCAATTTACAACTTATACATAATGACTCAAATTGCCGGCAAACCAGGCTGGTGGACTATATTACTTTTAATCCCTTACGTAAACATTGTATTTGGTATTTGGTGCTGGAATTTAATTTGTAAAAAATTCGGAAAAGACACTGGTTTCTTAATCGGAATTATCCTTTTAGGAATTGTGTTCTTACCTATTTTAGCATTTGGTGATGCTCAATATCAAGGAGCTACTAACACTTCAGGTTCTGATGGTGTATTAGACTCAGGAGAAGCAAAAGCTTAATCGTTAGATATTTTAATTAAAAGGCTGTGAAATTCACAGCCTTTTTTATTTTTACAGAATGGAAGAAAAAGTATTAGACAGTTCACAAAAAGCTTTACCTAATTCAACTGCAATATTGATATTGGGAATATGCTCTATTGTATTATGCTTCTGTTACTTTTGCTTTGGATTTTTAGGTATCACTTGTGGAATTATAGCTCTTGTTTTAGCTAAAGGTGACAATAAACTTTATCTAGAAAATCCTGAAAAATATACAGAAGGTTCATACTCAAACCTTAAAGCTGGAAAAATTTGTGCCATAGTAGGACTTTCTATGTCCTCTTTATATTTATTGTTTATAGGCATTTATTTTCTGTTAGTGTTTGCAGGTGTATTTGGAAATGAAATTTATGAAAATTTCTTGAGTATCTAAGACCTAATTGCAATAGCTGAAATTTCAACGTTTACATCTTTTGGTAATCTTCTTACCTCTACACATTCTCTTGCCGGATGATTTTCGGTAAAGTAGGTTGCATATATCTCATTAATAGCAGAAAAGTTATTCATGTCAGATATAAATATGGTGCACTTTACCACATCTGTCATTTTAAAACCGGCTTCTTCAACTATTGCCTTTAAATTATCTAATACCAATTTTGTTTCGTCTTGAATATTATCGATTAACAATGTATTAGCATTCGGGTTTATGGCTATTTGCCCTGAAGTATATAAAGTATTACCAGCTACTATAGCTTGGTTGTATGGGCCAATTGGTGCAGGAGCATTTTTTGTGTTTATTATTTTTTTCATATTACAGCTTTCAGAGTTCAGTTTTCAGAATTTGGTGTAAGGCATTTGTTTGTTTTAAAACCAAAATTATCTTATTAAATCATATTGCATTAGCTCATTCACTATTGCCTTCTGGCTAATTAACTATTTACTAAATTAAAGACTCAACATTTCTTTAAACTTGGCTGACTGACGCCTAGATACTTCTACTTTGGTGCCGTCTTTTAAAGTTACCATTAAACCACCATTAAACCAGTTTTCAATTTTATCAATCCATTTGAGGTTCACAATATGTTTTCTGCTTGCTCTAAAAAAATTCTTTTCATTAAGTCGTTCAGACAAGTTATTTAGCGACTTAAGAATTAACGGCTTATAACTTTCAAAATACACTCTTACATAATTTCCTTCCGATTCAAACAGCCTAATGTCTTTTAGCTGCACAAACCAACATTTTTCCCCATCTTTTACAAAAACTTGGTCGTTTTCATCCAGTAAATCATTATTTGAATTTGACGGATTTGCTTCCAGCAACAACTCTATTTTTTCGATAGCAGCTTTTAACCTTGCCTGTTCAACAGGTTTTACTAAATAATCAAGTGCGCTTACTTCAAAAGCTTTTAAAGCGTATTCATCATAAGCGGTAACAAAAATTACGTTAGGCACATAATTTAAGGACTGTAAAAGGGCAAAACCATCTTTTCCGGGCATGTGAATATCTAAAAATATTAAATCGGGCTTTTGCGAATTAATGGCCTCAATGGCTTCTTCTGAATTATCAAATTCAGCCAAAATATTTACTTGCTTGTAGTTGGCCAGCATTTCTCTTAATTCTTGCCTTGCCAAACGTTCATCATCTATTATAAATACATTCATTGTATTACGTTTTAGTTAATGGTATTTTTAAAATTGCTGAAACAGTATTTTCATTTTTTTGAGAAAGTGTAAAGCTTGCGTCACTTCCATATAATATTTCCAGTCTGTGATTGGTGTTTTCAATTCCAAAACCGGATGAACTTGCTTTGCTGTCAAGATTACCTGTATTGGTTACTTCAACAAGCAAAACATTATCATGCCTTTTTGATATTACACATAGCTCACCGCCTTTAGGAAGCTTAGAAATTCCGTGCTTGATGGCATTTTCTACAATAGTTTGTATCATTAAGGGAGGAACATTTATGGATAAACTATTTTCAGCTATTTCATAAACTACGGTTAGTCTATCTTCATACCTTATTTTTTCTAAAGAGATGTAATCTTTTACTAATTCTAATTCATCATGCAGCGAAATAAACCTCTTTCTATTTAGCAATAATGAATTACGTAAAATGTTAGAGAGTTTAGTTACCGCATCTTTTGCGCTATTAGGGTTTTCGCTTATTAATGCCCGAATAGAATTCATGGCGTTAAAAATAAAGTGAGGATTTAGTTGTGACTTTAGTTGATTCAATTCAATTTCATTTTTTGCCGCTTCCCATTTTAGATTTTTGATTTCTTCTTGCCTATAATTGGTAATAAAATGAACTAAAAAATAAACCAAAGACCACAAAGTGAAAAGTACGCTCCAGTTGATTATTTTTTGAATAGCATCGCCCCACTCAAAAAAATAAGAGGTTTTAGCTATTAAAACATCTGAA
>CALALS010000192.1 GCA_937925525.1 uncultured Flavobacteriales bacterium
AGGTTTTAGAAAAAACTATCGATAGCATTGGAGACACTCCATTTGTAATGATTTCAGGCCATGGAACAATTGAAACAGCTGTAGAGGCATTAAAAAAAGGGGCCTATGACTTTATTCCTAAACCACTTGACTTAAACAGACTTTTAATCAGCGTGCGAAATGCACTAGACAGAACCGAATTAGTTCAGGAAACCAAAAAGCTTAGAAAAAAAGTAAACAAGAGCAAAACAACTGACATTGTTGGTGAATCAGATGCCATTAGTGAGGTAAAAGCTATGATACAAAAAGTTGCGCCAACAGATGCTAGAGTTTTAATTACAGGTAGCAATGGTACCGGAAAAGAGCTTGTTGCAAGAAGTTTGCATGAAAACTCTACTAGAAACAATGCTCCTTTTATTGAAGTAAACTGTGCTGCCATCCCATCTGAACTCATTGAAAGTGAATTGTTTGGACATGAAAAAGGTGCTTTTACCTCTGCCATTAAACAAAAGAAAGGAAAATTTGAACAGGCGGAAGGCGGAACAATATTTTTAGACGAAATAGGCGATATGAGTCTTTCGGCACAAGCAAAAGTATTAAGAGCCTTACAAGAAAATAAGATTACAAGAGTTGGAGGAGAAAAAGATATTACCGTTAATGTAAGAGTAATAGCAGCAACCAATAAAAACTTGCAAGAGGAAATTAAAAATGGGAATTTTAGAGAAGACTTATTTCACAGGCTAGGCGTTATTTTAATTAAAGTTCCTTCATTAAACGACAGAAAAGACGATATTCCTTTATTAACTGAATATTTCACCGACATCATTTGTGAAGAACAAGGTTTTGCAAAAAAAGAGTTTACAAAAGACGGCTTAAAAGCACTTCAAGATATTGATTGGACGGGTAATATCAGAGAATTAAGAAATATGATTGAACGATTACTTATACTGTGTGACAAAAAAATATCAGCAGAAGATGTAAAACTATATGCCAACCCAAAAAAATAAAACAGGAGTTCAATTAAGTTGGAAATATACTTAAAAACCAAATTTTTTATTAGTACCTTTGTCCTTTAATAACATTAAAAATCTATTTATATGAAAAAACTTTACTATTTATTGGGTGCCATATTAATTAGCGCTGTTTCATTTGCTCAAAACAGACTTGACGGTAAAGGCACCGTTGGTGTTTCAATACAAACCTTAGACATCAAAAAGCTATCAAACAATGCTAAAGGGATTGGTGATACCGCTTTTTTCTTTGATGGAAGGGCTTTTTATTTAGCTAATACTCAGGACAATAACGACTTTGTATTGAATAATATCGATAATGATAATCTTACCCCTGCCCAACAAGGATATCCATCTGACTGGATATACTCATTTTATTCATTAAACCCGCTTGATACTATGCCTGGCGATAACGATACAGCATGGTATATTGGTGCTAGTTCGTGGTTTAACCCAGCTGGAAAAGCAGATAATTGGTGGACTTTTGGACCAATTACTATCGGCACTAATGGAACGTTTAGCTGGTATAATAAATCTAATCCAGCTTATACTGATGGCTATAAATTATATATAGCTACAAGTGTTGCTACTATGTCAAATGGATATTACCCCTATGTAGATGTTACTCCTGGTGTTAACACCCCAGTTTACACTAAAGGAGAATTGGGTCCTCCTACGCCTCAACCAGCTTCTGATACTATTTGGACTCAGGCTTCAGTTAGTTTAGCTGCTTATGCTGGACAAAGAATTTGGATTGCATTTAATCATGACGCCAATGATAAGGACATGTGTCTTTTGGATCATATGATGATTACTAGTGACATTACAGGTATAACTGAAAAAGATGCTAGTACTAGCGTAAATGTTTATCCAAATCCTTCTAAAGGAATTACTAATGTTAATATCAGCTTAACTAATCTTTCTAATGTTGAAATGAATATTTTAGACATTACGGGTAAAAAAGTTTGGTCACAAAATGCAGGTAGCATGTCTGCCGGAACTTACAATGTAAAAGTTGACGTTAGCAATTTTGAAAGTGGTGTTTACTTCTATCAGTTAATTACTGAAACAGGAACTACTACCAAAAAACTTTATGTAGTAAAATAATCACTACTTAAGATAAATATCTTAAAAAAGCCTCAAAAAATTGAGGCTTTTTTTATTGGTCTAACTTTTTCATAATTCGGTAAAACAGAAAGGGAAGATATTTTTTAAAGTAAATCATTAATACTTCCTTTTTTCCGATGTAAACTTCTTTCTTTTTTGATTTTAATGCCGATAAAATCTTTTTAGCACAAACATCCACATCAACACCTTCTTGCTGCCCTTTATCCATTTCTGAATGAGAAGTTCCGTCACCTTTAACCGCTTTTAATGAAATGTCGGTTTTAATTCTTCCCGGGCAAATCATGGTAACATATATTCCACTTTCATAATTCTCGAAATATAAAGCTTCAAAAAAGCCATGTAAAGCATGTTTTGATGCACAATAACCCGAACGTCCGTAATATCCAAACTTACCCGCCAAACTACTTATCACACCAAAATGACCGCTTCTATTTTTTATCATTTGTGGTAGTACTGCTTTCGCAAAATAAACAGCTCCGTAAAAGTTTACACTCATAATTTTATGTAAAACTCCTGTGGAAGTATTTACCACACTATCACGTTGACTTAAGCCTGCATTTAGTAAAATATAATCTACAGATGTTGAAATTTGCAAAGCTTTTTCACAAGCTAATTTTACTTCTTGTTCATTTGAAACATCTACTACAAAAGAATTAGCTTTTACGCCCAAGTTTATACATGTATTAGCGACTTCGGACAATTTTTCTTGATTGCGGGCAAACAACATCAGGTTAGCACCATTTTTAGCAAATTCTATAGCTAAAGCTTTCCCAATTCCTGAAGATGCACCGGTAATCCAAACCCATTTATTTTTAAAAGTACTCATCATGAAATTCGGCTCCAATTTACATAATTTTTATAAAGTGAGATAAATTCCTTTCTAATGGCTACATTTTTAGGAGATGATAAATTTTCATCTTCTTCAAGAACTGATTTGGCAACATCTCTGGCTTTAGAAAGTATAGCTCCATCTTTTGTTAAATCAGACAATTTTAAATTAAGTATTCCACTTTGTCTTGTTCCTTCCATATCTCCCGGGCCTCTTAACTGCATATCGACCTCAGCAATTTCAAAACCGTCATTGGTCCTTACCATTGTTTCTAGACGCTTCTTAGAATCATTAGAAAGTTTATAGCTTGTCATTAAAATACAATACGATTGGTCCGCGCCCCTTCCCACTCTTCCTCTCAATTGGTGTAACTGAGATAAACCAAAACGTTCTGCACTTTCTATCACCATTACGGAAGCATTAGGAACATTCACTCCTACCTCAATAACTGTGGTAGATACCATTATTTGGGTTTGTCCTTTCACAAATCGATTCATTTCAAACTCTTTGTCTTGCGGCTTCATTTTACCATGCAATATGCTGACTTGGTATTTTGGCCTTGGAAATCGTCTTACAATACTTTCGTAGCCATCCTGAAGGTCTTTATAATCTAGTTTTTCAGATTCTTCAATAAGCGGATAAACGATATAAATTTGTCGTCCTTTGGCTATTTCTTTTTCAAGAAATCCAAACAATTTTAATCGCTGGCTGTCAAAATAATGAACTGTTTTTATTGGCTTTCTACCGGGTGGCATTTCATCAATTTTAGAAACATCTAAATCTCCGTAAACAGTCATAGCAAGGGTTCTTGGAATTGGAGTTGCCGTCATAATTAAAATATGAGGAGCAGTATCATTTTTATTCCATAGCTTAGCCCTCTGTGCCACACCAAATTTATGCTGTTCATCAATTACTACTAAACCCAATTGCTTGAATTTTACATTATCTTCAATTAAAGCATGTGTACCAATTAGTATGTGAATTTCTCCATTTTCCAGTTTTTCAAATAGTTCTTTTCGTTCTGATTGTTTGGTAGAGCCCGTCAATAATCCTGCATTTAAGCCTAGTTGATTTAATTGTTGTGAAATACTTTCATAGTGCTGCTGTGCTAAAATTTCAGTAGGAGCCATCATACAAGCCTGAAAACCATTATCTATAGCCATCAGCATACTCATAAACGCTACTATTGTTTTTCCGCTTCCCACATCACCCTGAAGCAGTCTATTCATCTGCAACCCTGTTCCACAATCTTTTCTTATTTCTTTAATTACCCTTTTTTGAGCACTGGTTAGTTCAAACTCTAATTGGTGATTATAAAAGTCATTAAAGTAGTTACCAACTTTATTAAAGTTTAAGCCTACCACACTTTTTTGTTGATTAATTTTTAACCGTAAAAGTTTTAACTGAAGAAAAAATAACTCCTCAAATTTTAAACGAAAAATTGCTTTTTTAAGAAGATTGACTTCTGATGGAACATGCAGCTGCTTTATGGCTTCTTCCCTACCTATTAATTTATTATCATCTAAAATTTGTTGTGATAAAGTTTCGGGAATCATTTTAGAAATTTGCTCACAAAGTGTGCGCTGTAATTTCCAGATATTACGAGAAGAAAGCCCACTGTTATTGAGTTTTTCAGTAGAAGAATAAACCGGTTGTAATCCTATTTTCTCAAATTCTATTTCTTTTTCAATAGGTTCCGTTTCCGGGTGAGCAATGTTATATTTCCCATTAAAAAGAGTTGGTTTACCAAAAACTATTAATTCTTTTCCAACTGTAATTGAGTGCTTTAAAAACTTAATTCCTTTAAACCAGACTAACTCAATTTCACCTGTTCCATCGGAAAAAACAGCCACCATCCTTTTTTTACGAGCCTCACCTATCATTTTTACAGTAATGATTTTCCCTTTAAGCTGTACCTGTGGCATTTCTCCTTTTATTTCGGCTATTTTGTAAAACCGTGAACGGTCGATATATCGAAAAGGAAAAAAGAGAATTAAATCTTTAAACGTAAATATGTGTAACTCTTTTTTAAGTAAGTCAGCTCGCTTTGGGCCAACGCCTTTAAGGTATTCTATGGAAGTATCTAAGAATTGAGCCATAAATATATGGCTTGAAGTTAGGAAAAATTAATTACAGATTTTGTGAATATAATCCTCTGCTATTTCATCATACTGAAAGCTCATGTTACAATGACACATAAAATCATCATTTATCTTTTCATCCATCTTTCTATTCACATTAAATAGACAAACATCCCCTTCTAATAATATATCTTCTGAATTAATTGTATTTAAGATAACTTCATATTTATATATATTATTTGAAAGTGCTTTTCCTTTATATGTGCCATCCCAATAATCAGAATTGGTTGATTCATATATTAACGATTTACCTTTTCTAATTTTTATTGATTTAACTATCCAGCCCTTTCCGTCAATTTTAAATATATCACTAATACCATCTTTATCAGGAGAAAATACCTGAGGAACTTTTATAACCACATTAGATGAATTGTAAGATGATGGAGAAATAGAATAAGTGTTCTCACAACATTTGTTTTCCATTGCCTTTCTTTTACAACCAAAAGACAGGAAAAGAAAGATTAATATAAACGATATTCTTATCAAAAACTTATATAACCCCTTCACCAAAAAGCATAACAGGGAACTCCATGTACTTTTTAAGCGTTTGTAAAAAGGCCGAACCTGTTGCGCCATCAACTACTCTGTGGTCACAGGAGAGCGTTACTTTCATTACATTGCCGGGAACAATTTGCCCGTCTCTTACCACAGGAGTTTGCTTAATACCGCCTACCGCTAAAATACAAGCATCAGGTGGGTTAATAATGGCTGTAAACTCTTCTATGCCAAACATGCCAAGGTTAGAAATGGTAAATGTATTACCTTCCCAATCTGATGGCTGAAGTTGTTTGTTTTTAGCTTTTTCGGCAAAAACTTTTACCTCATCAGCAATTTGAGAAAGACGTTTAGTATTGGCAAACTTAACTACCGGAACTAATAAGCCTTCTTCAACGGCAACAGCAACACCAATGTTTACGTGTTTATTGTAACGTATTTTATCGCCCAACCATGAAGAATTTACTTTAGGATGTTTTGTTAAAGCATGTGAAACAGCTTTTATCACAATATCGTTAAATGATATTTTAACAGGCGAAACCAAATTGATTTGCTTTCTGGCATCAATCATTCCGTCCATGTTTATCTCCATTGTAAGATAGAAGTGTGGAGCAGAGAATTTACTTTCTCCTAATCTTCTGGCAATGGTTTTTCTCATTTGAGATACAGCTTCTTCCGTATAGGATTCTGAGGCTAGAGCAGCTATTCCACCTAAGCCGGGCGCATAATTTTCAACATCTCTTTTTACTATTCTACCACCCTCACCGGTTCCTTGAATTAAGGATAAATTAATTCCTTTTTCTTTAGCCAGGCTTTTCGCTAATGGTGAAGCTATTATTCTTCCATTTGAGCTAGATGAAGTAGAAGGTTTTGAAACAATAGTTTGAGATTTTGGTGTTTCAACCTTTAAAGTTGATTCCGATTTTGTTTGAGCTTTTTCTTCCTTTGGAGTTTCTTCAACTTCAGTTGATGATTGCTCTTCAGCTTCTATTAATTTTTGATAATCTGCTCCTTTTTCTCCAATAATTGCTAAAATTGAATCGACAGGTGCAGTTCCTCCATTTTCAACACCAACGTACAATAAAGTTCCGTCTTCAAATGATTCAAACTCCATAGTGGCTTTATCCGTTTCAATTTCTGCTAATAGTTCGCCACTTGAGACTTTATCACCTACTTTTTTATGCCATTTAGCTACAACACCATCCGTCATAGTATCACTTAACTTAGGCATTCTCACTATCTTAGCATTAATGTTGGATGTATCTATTTTCTTTGATTCTTTTTTTGGTTCTTCAGACTTTGTTTCTTCTTTGCTTTCTGACTTTTCATCCGATGAAGATTTTCCTTTTGATTCTTCTTCTAGTAAATGTTCAAACTTTTCTCCTTTTTTTCCTAAAACAGCTAAAACTGAATCGACAGGAGCAGTTCCTCCTTCTGATACTCCTTGATGTAACAATACACCGTCTTCAAATGATTCAAACTCCATTGTAGCCTTGTCAGTTTCAATTTCTGCTAAAAGCTCACCTGATTTAACTGTATCTCCAACTTTTTTATGCCATTTAGCTACCACTCCTTCCGTCATGGTGTCACTTAATTTGGGCATTCTAACTATTTCGGCCATAATAAATTCTTCTTTCTAAAACTTATTCTTTAACAAATGGATAATCTTCTTGAGCATAAACTCCTTCATAAATATCTTCAGGAGACGGGTCCGGTGATTCCTCTGCAAATTTTACAGATTCATCAATCATGTCTTTCACCTTGTTATCAATCGCCTCAATCTGCTTGTCTGTTAACCACTTATTCTTTTTAATTATTTTTAATACATGAATAATTGGGTCTCTTTCTATATAACTTTCTTCCTCATCCTTTGTTCTGTATTTTCTAGGGTCAGACATTGAATGCCCTTTGTAACGATATGTTCTTATTTCCAATAAAGTTGGCCCTTCACCGTTTCTTGCCCTCTGAACCGCATCCCATGTAGCTTCAAAAACTTTTTCAGGAATCATGCCGTCAACTTGAAATGAAGGCATTTCATAAGAACATCCTAATTTATACATCTCCGTAACATTTGATGTTCTTTCTACTGAAGTTCCCATTGCATACATATTGTTCTCAATGATAAAAATAACAGGTAGCTTCCATGTCATTGCCATATTCATGGTTTCATGAAACGAACCTTGACGAGCAGCACCATCACCCATTGAACAAAGAGTTACCCTTTGAGTACCGTTATATTTATCCGCTAACGCAAGACCGGCACCTAAAGGAATTTGTCCACCCACAATACCGTGTCCGCCCCAAAGCCTTAGTTGCTTATCGAACATATGCATAGAACCACCTTTACCTTTAGAACAACCGGTAGTTTTTCCATAAAGTTCTGCCATCACATATTTTGGATGCATTCCCCTGCCTATCGGATGAGCATGGTCTCTATAGGCAGTAATAATATTATCATCAAGTGTGATAGCCGTTTCCGTTCCGGCTACAACTGCTTCTTGACCAATGTATAAGTGACAAAAACCACCAAACTTTTGTTGAATGTAAAGTTGGCCTGCTTTTTCTTCTAGCTTACGCATGATAAGCATGTCTTCATACCACTTAACGTAAACCTCTTTATCAAGCTTTGGTTTTGTAGCAGAAACTTTCTTTGAAGCTTTTGCTTTAGCCGGTTTTGCAGCTTTTTTTGAACTTGCTGTTTTTTTCGCCATCTCTTTCGTTTAATTCAATCATGCAAATTTAAAAGAATGTGATTAATTAACTAAAATTATTTTGAAAGTCCTTTTACTTTAAAACCTAACGGAAGCAAGTCGGTAATTGAATTAAACTTTGTAATGCTGCCGTCAGCATTTTTTAAGAATACTTGAATAGGCGATGATTGAATTTGCTCGTATTCATGCAAAACTTGTCTGCAAGCGCCACAAGGAGTAAAAATATCTGTTGTTTTAGCTGAGTCTGAAATACAAGAAATGGCTATTTTCTGTATAGATTGATTAGGAAATTTAGCTTTTGCAAAAAAAATGGCTGTTCTTTCTGCACAGATTCCGGAAGGATATGCCATATTTTCTTGATTAGAACCGGATATTACTTCACCATTTTCTAACAAAATAGCCGCTCCTACCTTAAAATTTGAATAAGGAGCATACGCATTTAAAGCAACTGCATCAGCATGTTGAAAAAGACTTTTTTCGTCTTCAGACAATTCGTCTATACTAGAATAGGTAAAATAAGAGATTTGAAGTTTATTTTCTTTAGGCACTTTGCTAATTATTCTGAGGAATTATTTTGCTTTTTAAAATCATCAAAGTCAAATGAAAGTGTAAATCTCACAGTGTTTTCTAAAGGATTATTTTGGGTAGTTGAAACCAAGTAAGAAAAGTCAATAGCAAATACATTTAGCTTTAATCCTAATCCCATGGTAACATATTTTCTATTTCCTTTGGTTCTATGTTCGTTAAAATAACCTGCTCTAACCGCAAACTTTTTATCATACCAATATTCTATACCAATCGAAGGATTAATCTCTCTCAGTTCTTCTCTAAATCCACCGGGTGCATCACCAAATGATTGAAATACTCCGGTTGCTACAGAAACATTAGGGTCTTTACCTTCTTTAACCACAAAGTTTCCGTTTACATCTTTTACGGGTTGAGAATTAGAGTCTAAGAGATAAACGGGCGGAGTAGGCACAAGTAGTTTGTTTATATCTGTATTGATTGAAATAGTATTATAATCATCTAAGTAAATCATAGTTGATTGACCTAATCTTAAGTTAGCCGGAAGAAAATCTCTTTGAAGAGAGTTTTGTGAATAGGACATTTTAGAACCTAAATTTGAAATATTAATTCCAGCAGAAAACGCTCCATCTTTATCTCCTAATCTAATATCAGGATTGGTATAATAACCAGAGACGTCAACTGCAAATGCTTGTCCCGGCTTTGTAGCGGTACCTTGCACATTAATTCCACCGGTTAAGTTTGAATACACATAACGGAGAACCATTCCTCCTGAAAATGATCGAGATAATTTTCTTGCTCCGGCAATATCAACTGAAAACTCGTTAGGTTTAAACTGTCCAATGGCATCTCCTCTGTCATTGGTAAATGTTATTTCTCCAAGGGAAAAGTATCTTATTGTTGCCCCAACAGCAAAATCATCATCAATCTTTTTATATCCTGTTAAATAAGACAAATTAATATCAGGCACTAACCTTCTTAACCAAGGCACATAAGATATTGAAACACCCATTTCTTTATCAGAAAAGGCGAGTTTTGATGCGTTCCAATGAATTGAGTTTACATCTGAAGAAGTTGCCACACCTACATCTCCCATAGCTCCGGCTCTCGAGTCAGGAGAAATTAGAAGGAAAGGGACTGCTGTAGTTATTGTATTTAGCTGTAATGTATCAGCTGTTTGATTTTGGTTTAATTGTGCTTGTGCATGATTGAAGCTAAGCGCTATTAAAGAAGTGATAAATAATATACTAAACTTAAATGGGGTCACTTTCATTTTAACAAGGTTGCAAATATAAGAATTGGTAACGAACTCCATTAATAAATATTATAAGATGACAAGTTTTTCATATTTCTCTGCATAAGAGCCATTTGAACCTCTTACTTTCATTTTGTAAACATAAACCCCCTTACCTATTTTATCACCATAATCATCTCTTCCATCCCAAACAATTTCACTTGAACGATAACCCACTGTATTTACTATTTGGTCTATTTGCTTTACAATTTTTCCTGATATGGTATAAATCTGTACCTGAACTTTAAGTTCTTGGTTAGGTTGATTGTGTTCAAACCAAAATTCTGTACGAGTGGTAAATGGATTTGGATAGTTTAGTACATGGTCAATAATTATATCTTTTGACTTAACAACAACAAATTCTATCGTTTGTTCAGATGAGTTATTATAAACATCCCAAACTTTCAATGTAAGGGTATGTTTTCCTTCACTCAACCCACTAAGTTGATACTCTATTCTTCCACTTTGGTAGCTATCTAAATCAGCTTCATAGAAATCATTTAAAATAATTGCTTCATTAGTCTTATCATCTAATATGGCAACTAAATCGTGTCCTATGCCATTCCCTACCATATTTATTCCATGTTCATCAAAAAGTTTTGCAACTAAAATAGGACTATCATCTGTCATGCCTCCGTTCACAAAAGTTTCATCGTTTAAAAACAAATCAATTGACGGACCTGTATTATCTGCTACATAAGAAGATGCTGTTCCGCCAATTACAAAGCCTTTAAAAAAGCCATTAGCATCCTCCATATTATTTTGTGCATAATAACTTAATTTACCATTGCCATAGTTATAGGCAATATCTTTAGGCACGATAAATGAATAAGAAAAGTCGCCATTCACAACGCTTGCTTTACCTTTAAAAAGTTTTGAGTTTTGAATATTGAATTGAAAGGCTCCTTCATTATCATTATTCAACGTTGTAATTTGCTTGTACTTATCAAAGACAGTAGGATAAACAATTCCGTTAAAGTTAGTCAACTTTGCACCTAAAGAATCAGAAACATATCCGGTTACGGTAACTTTACTTAAAGCTCTTATTGTATCCACCTGAGAAGATGGAACTCCGTTTACAGAAACGGTAGTTACATTATGTTTTGGATAAGCTAATTTTAGAGCCGGATCGCCAAGCAGAGTAAAGTTTCTAGTATTGTTATCTGCTCCATTAGCTACCTTAACTGTTCTGAAGATTTCTCCCATTGAAGGTACTTGGTTATTAAACGGCTCAAACACATTGTTGTAAAAACTAGTATTAAGATTAAAATTTGAACCGGAAAAAACTAATCTAACCGTAGTAAGCAAACCTATACCTCCACCATCAGGGTTAAGAATAATCAACTCTCCTGCTGAAGTTCTGGAAGGGTCATCAAATCGGCTAAATTCACAGGTTGCTGTAACAAATAAAGGCAAATTATCTATGTTCGTCCATTCATTAATGGTAGCTATATCTAATATTCTTTCATGAGCCCACCCCACTTCTCCTCCATGGCCGGTATAGTTTATAATTAACGCACCGGAATTAACTTTATCATTAATTGCTTTATTAACATCAGGATATCTTTGCCCACCCGGAGTAGAAATTTGTTGATACGCATCCAACATTATTTTATCTATGTTATAATCCTCATAATTATTCTCAAGAATTTGAGCCAATTGGTTTGCCTGTTGCATGTGGGTTTTACTATCCTCATCATCACCGATAAAAATCACATTATTTCTCCAATCTCTCATGGTAGATTTTGCAGTAGCGTAGTAAATTATTTTATCCGCTATATGATTTGCCTGCTCCAATGTTTGAACAGGAAATCTTCCTATTCCTAAATCTACGGTTTCAGTTGAACCCCAAGCTCCTTCATTTGGATCTAAAAGACCTATATAATCATCTGAAACATAAGATGCAGTTGGGTCAAGAGAGTTAACCGATTCATAAGCTAAAATATAGTTGTCATTCCCGGGCTTTCTATCTTTGTGGTCGTAAGAACCATCACCAATTAAAAGAAGGTATTTTGGCAAATCAGCATTAATTAGTGCTCTTTCGTAAAACATACGCATAAAGTCTCTTGTTGCACCAATATCTCTCACACCTCCTGAAAATTCATTGAAAATTTGTTGAGGCTCTACCATAACTACTCTTAAGCCTTCACCCTCATGTAAATTAGCTATTTTTTCACCTGCTGCCCAAAAATTAGGGTGGCATAGAATTACCATATCTTTTTGAGAAAACCCATGCAAGTTTTGATTTTTTACTTTCCCGTATCTAAAAATATTGATGCTGTCAGGAGAAGTAAAAGCAATAAATTCTCTTAAAGAATCTGAATTTATATTGAACTGCGCTATTCCTGATGATAAAGTGTAGTTTTGATTTTTAATGTTATAAATATCTGTTACTTCCCAAATTTTTAGCTGTGCCGTAGCATTTGAAAGATTCATCTGCGCAACTTTTCCGGCTCCAACCGAATTAACATCCCTAAACTTCATTTGTTGCCCATCCATAATTAAACGCCTCTTGGCGTTTACCGTAATGTAATCCAACCATGCTTTAGACGAACTATTCGGCTTATTATATTTCACATTAACATTTACAATATCTCCGCTAGGCAATACATTGCTGCTGGCTTGACTTGAAGACGCATACTGCGCATAATACAGTGTGGTATTTACAGCTGCAAAGTTTAAATTGGTAACAGAACCGCCATTAACCGTAAATTCCATAATATTACCACTTGAAGCGCCAAGACTTGAACGAGCTATTCCGGTAACAGTAGTATGAACTTGAGAGCTTGGATCTATATTAGGAAAGTTAAATTTAAAATTATAAGAAGTTATCACGTCAAAATACTCTCCATACCACTCTTGCCCTGACTTTAAAAGATTTATTTCATCTTTTTCATAATACTGAAAATCATTAAATGTGTTTACAAAATTAGTGGGCGTAGCTGCCGAAGAAGCTTGGTTTTGAATTCTTTTGGGTGGAGTGAGCTCCGGTGAGTTTGCGGTAATAAAATAATAGTTTGTATCAGAGTACTGATGAACAGCATGTTCAAACTTTTGTAAGGATGAGTTATAGTTCCACTTTAAAGTAGATTGCCCATAAAATAGTATATAATCTCCTGAATTAAATTTCCCGTCACTTTCTCCCTGAACTATAACAGCATTTTCCACCAAGTCATCAGGTCTTTTGGCACTGTTTAAAATTGGCAACATCGCTCCGCCATTACCATACACTCTTAAATCTCTAGGGTCAATGTTATCTATATCAATCCCTAAAGATTTTAACGTATTATATGATAACTTATAAACTCCATCCTTAGTTATACCTATTTTATACCAATCTCCCGACTCAAGAACAGAAGCCAATTTAAATGACTTATTATTAGTTGAATTTACTTTTACATTTTTCTTATCGTATGATAGCCTAAAGCTTATTAATTTCTCAATCTCTCCTGTAGATGAGTTTTTTTGAAAAGGAAAAAAATGAACCACCCCATATTGTTGTTTTTGTGAAGTTGTGGTATAATAATTTACTTCTATAGATGTGGTAATTTTATCTAACGAGTTGTTCTGCTCTAGAACCTTTAATTCTTCTAAGGTAATTGGTTCAAAAATAGCCGACAAGATTCTCACATTGCTAATTTCATAATTTCCGTTTAGGGGTATTAGCTGATGATACTTTGGTAAAAAACTATTTTCATAAGTAATGGCAGCATTTTTAAACTGCAAGTGTTCTATTTTTTGACTTTCACTTATGTTTAGAGTATAGGCTGAACTCCACTCTATATTACTTTCTATTGTAGTTTGGCTAAATGCCGTCAAACCATACATTAAAGTAAATAAAAATAAAAAAAAACGGGTCATTTGTGCTTTATTACAAAGTAAAATTAAGAATAAAATAAAAACTGAAGTCGCTAACGCAGGATAAATAAATTTATTGTTGGAATGAGATTATATAATTTTTTTATACATTTGAATTTCGTATTTGAAGATAATTTGTTAATTTTATCGTTTGAACGATTATAATTTATGGGTATAAAGAACACGGTAAAAGTATGGTTGTGTGTGTCGTTGGGTGTGTTTTCTGCGTCACAGGCTTTGGCCCAAGATCCGGAATTCACACAATTCTACGCTAACCCCTTATATCTAAATCCTGCTTTTGCTGGAAGTAATAGATGCCCAAGGGTTGTATTCAACTATAGAAATCAATGGCCTGGTATTACGGGTAATTACGTAACCTACTCTGCATCTTACGATCAGCATGTTGATAACCTGTCCGGTGGATTGGGTTTGATGGCTGTATCCGATGTTGCAGGTATTGGAACACTTAAAACAAACAGAGTTAGTGGTATATATGCATACCAACTACCCGTTACAAGAAGGTTTTCGTTCAATTTTGGTATAGAAGGAACGTATCACAACAAAAGTGTTGACTGGAGTAAACTTACCTTTGGTGATATGATTGACCCAAGAAGAGGATTTGTTTATACTACTCAACAAACTCCTAATAATGTACCCGTAAACACCGTTGATTTTTCTGCCGGAATTTTAGGTTATTCTGAAAAATACTTTTTTGGATTTGCTGTTCATCATTTAACTGAGCCTGACGAGTCAGTTATAAACAGTGGCGGCAGCCCACTTCCAAGAAAATATACCGGACATGCAGGAGCTGTTATACCTTTACAGGGGAAAGATGATGTGAGTATTTCTCCCAATATTTTATTTAGGTTACAGCAAGACTTCCAACAAGTTAATTTTGGTATGTATTTAAACAAAGGACCAATGGTTGGAGGATTATGGTATAGAAACGGTGATTCATTTATAGTATTATTGGGAGTAGAACAAGATAATTTTAAATTTGGGTACAGCTATGATGTTACAGTATCTAAGCTAGGTACTAAAACTGCTGGTTCTCACGAAATTTCATTTGCATTAAAATTCGATTGCAAACCAAAACCAAGAAGATTTAGGACAATAAGTTGTCCATCATTTTAGTTATTACATAAAATCAATGATTATGAAAAAGGGGTTAAAGTATAAATTATTGGTAGTTGCATTTGCTTTTGCAGCACCATCTTTATTCAACTCATGTTCAAAAGAGAGATCTGGTGCTACGGGTTGGAACTATAATGATCCAAAAAACGGAGGATTTCAAAAAGTACCATACCTAGAGCAAGAAACAGGTCCCGGACTTGTACTAATTGAAGGTGGTAGATTCACCATGGGTAGAGTTGAACAAGAAATTATGTATGATTGGAATAATATTCCAAGAACAGTTACTGTATCGTCATTCTATATGGATGAAGTAGAGGTAACCAATTTTTACTATTTGGAATATTTATATTGGTTAGAAAGAGTATTCTCAGCCGATTATCCTGAAGTTCATGCAAAAGCTTTACCTGACACACTAGTTTGGAGAAAAAAGTTAGCTTATAATGAACCTTATGTAGAACTATATTTAAGACACCCTGCTTACAGAGACTATCCTGTAGTTGGTGTTAACTGGCTCCAAGCAAATGATTTCTGTGCATGGAGAACTGATAGAGTTAATGAGTTAATTCTTATTAGAGAAGGATTATTTGAACATTTCCCTAATCAAATTAATGAGGATAACTTTAATACTGAAGCATATCTTGCCGGACAATATGAAACTGGTAAAAGAGTAGAAGGTTTAGAAGACTTAAATCCAAATAGAGATTATAGAAACGTAAGGTTAGAGGATGGTATTCTTTTACCAAAATATAGACTTCCAACTGAAGCAGAGTGGGAATTTGCAGCTTACGGCTTAATAGGAAATGCTGTGGAAGAACTTATTGCTGATAGA
>CALALS010000193.1 GCA_937925525.1 uncultured Flavobacteriales bacterium
CTACGACTATTTTCGGACAATGTTCAAGTCTATTTTCTTATGCAGCATATTATGACAGCGTAACTTTTATTAATCAATCAAACATTCAAAATGCTCATTATTTCTGGAATTTTGGTGACGGAACAGGTTCAAACTATCAAAATCCTATTCATAAATTTCCTGAGACAGGTAATTATTTGGTAACACTTTTTGCAAAGGACACCATAAGTAGCTGTTCAGCTTATTATGAGTATTGGGTTAATATCACAAAATACTCAAATGACAGTTGCCAAACAAGCATTATGGATAGTATTTTCGTTAATAATAATAACTACTATTTAAAAATAATTGACAATTCAACCAATTGCAATGGATATAACAAAAATTATGACGGAGGACCTGCACAAAACATTCCATCAAACAGTTGGTTTTGGCTAGGTGGTGGATGGCATCATGCAAGGTTTTTAAGTAGGGTACAATATTATACTTATGACACAATAAATGGATATGTAGTACACAGAGAAGCCTATAAGACAAGTCCTTTTCTTTATACCAGCTCAAAAAACTATGGCGACTGTTCCGCTAACTTTGAATTTACAGTAGTATCTCAGGATAGTGCCGGACAAAGAATCTTATTTACTGCAATGAACAAGACAGCGAGCTATTATGAATGGGAAATAATAGGTTTTGGCAATTCTATTATTACAAACAATGATACAATTAGCAAGTACTACCCCTTTACATCAAACAGTTTTTGGTTAGTAGGGCTTAAAACAATTGGGGCATCAAACTGTAAAGACACATTATATCAAAACATTTTAATTCAAAAAAACATTCAAACGATATCAAACATCAAAGAGTTAAATAATGAAATTTATTACAATCTTTATCCAAATCCCTTTTCTGACAAAACACTTTTAGATTTCCCAAGTGTAAAAGAAACAGCAACACTTAATTTATATAACACAAGCGGGCAAATTGTAAAAAGAATAAATAATATAACTGGTGGGAAAGCCATTATTTACCGAGAAGATTTATCAAGTGGACTTTATTATTTTGTACTTCAATCAGAAAATAAAATAATTGCAAAAGGAAAACTAATCGCCAAATAATAAGAAGAAGAACTAGACATATTTTTAGTAAACTAGATATTAGCCACTAGGCAAAAGTTAATTAAGAATTCTGCATTGCTTTCACCCTCTTAATCTCCCTCAAGGGAGAAGATTTATTAAAAACTTGGCATTCAACATTTAAAATTTCTTTTATTTATCTTTAGCTAATTTTATAAAATGTCCTCACAAGCATTAATTCACTATTTCGAAAATTTTCTTCCGCTTAGCAAAGAAGAAAAGCTGTTTGTAGAAGAGGCTTTTAAACAACGAAAAATTAAGCGAAGACAGTTTATTCTACAAGAAGGCGAAATAAGTAAATACAACACCTTTGTGGTGGAAGGCTGTTTCCGCATGTATTTTGTTGATGAAAAGGGTAAAGAACATAATTTGCAGTTTGCCATTGAAAATTGGTGGATTGGAGACATTGGCAGCTTCCATTCTGAAGAGCCCAGCAAACTATACATTGAAGCTTTAGAAAATTCCGTTATTCTTCAAATTGAAAAACAAGACCAACTCAAACTCTTTGTTGATTACCCTAAATTTAATAGAATTTTTAGGGTGTTTACTGAAAATGCGCTAGTAAGTACACAACGCAGAATACTTCAAAACATAAGTTCTACGGCAGAAGAGCGTTATCTGGATTTTTTAAAACGATATCCTCATTTCTTCAATCGTATATCTAATGTTCAAATTGCTTCTTACCTGGGCGTAACGCCTGAATTCCTTAGTACTATTCGCAAAAAGATAGCTCAATCTTAATCTACATTAAGCGTATTTCTTAAACTACCTTATAGGTAAACATGGTTATGTTTCCTCACCTTTGTTTTAATTAAAACTTAAAACGATGAAACAATTATTCTATACTGCTTTTGCGCTAATCCTGATGGCCTCATGCAGTGAAAATAAAAATCAGGAAACTAATCAATCATTAACTCAAACAACAGAAACCATGGAAAAACAAGAAAAAGAAAAAATAGAACAATTATTAGGCGAATACCAAAAATCGTTAAACACATCAGACGCCAAATTAGCGCAATCGCTATATACCAATGACGGAATATTTATGCCCACCGAAGCTCCATCGGGAATTGGTTCGGAAGCCATTTTAAAATCGTATGAATACGTGTTTTCACAAATTCAACTGAGCATAGAGTTTTTTATTGAAGAAATTCAAGTGGAAGGCAATATGGCATTTGCCGTTACCAGTTCTAAAGGAAGCACGCTTATTCATGCCACCGGAGATACCATTCCTGAGGCAAACAGAGAATTATTTGTCTTTGAAAAAGTAAACGGTGATTGGAAAATTGCCCGTTATATGTTCAACAAAACAGAGCCTAGAAAATAAAGAATAACGAATAATTAGTTTATAGTGGCGGCTTGAGGAAATATAACTTTCAAGCCGCTTTTTTTATAGCAATCCAATAATAAAGGGTATTCTAAAAAATATAAGCCTTGTTTTTATATTTACTTTGAAGTGCTAAAACAACTATAAATGAACCCTATTAAAAGCTTTTTAATTCTTTTTGTTTTATTCTCATTGAAAGGATACAATCAAAATTGTACTTCTTGCACTAACACAATTAATGGTGCTTCTTCACAAAATATTACCGTAAATAATGGTGATGTGCTATGTATTAGCAGTACCGGAAATTTGAGCGGAAACATTATTCAAAACGGTGGAGTTGTTTGTAATGAAGGAATCATTTCGGGATATATTACGATAAGTGGCGGAACATTTAATAATTACGGTAATATCTCGGGAAGTTCTCAATACATTAATCATGACAAAGGCGTATTTGTAAATTACGGAGAAATAGACAACCTTAGTTTCTCTGCAGTGGGAAGCGGTATTACTGTGAATAATCATGGTATGCTTAAAACTGGTTATATCGATTTAGATTCGATGAGTAACGGTACTCGCCCAATCTTTAATAATTACGGAACCATAATCTCCGGTAATTTTACCACCGAACGATCTGATTTTTCTAATCATGATTCCGTAACCTTGTCCGGGAATTTTATAGTTGGTGTACTTGGTTATTTTTTAAATGATGGATTTTTAACCATTGGGGGTAACTGTAATTTTAGCGCTGCAGACGCATACATTCAAACAAATTGTGTGGCTCAGGTTTCAGGAAATTTTACTAATAATGGTACAGTAAATGGTCCTCATAATTCATGTGGCGGCTTTTATGTAAATGGATTTGCCAGTAATTCATCTACCGGTAAAATTGGAATGGATAATAGCTTTATTGATATTTGTGAGCAAGGAAATAGTACCGGGCTTTCCAACGCTGGAGCACTTGGGCAAAATATGACACAATGCTCATGCTCAAATGTTTGTAACTCTACTACAGGAATTAATAAAAAGACACCTCTACATACGCTAAACATTTACCCCAACCCTGTTACAACAAAATTATTTTTTGAACAGACTTCAAACTTTGAACCAACCAATTATTTTATTTATAATTCAATGGGTAAGCTGGTACAAACCGGAATAATATTAAGTGAATATATATCAACAAATGACTTAAAGCCAGGAGCTTACTACATAGCCTTGTCTGATTCTAAAAATTTATACCGCCTAAAATTTATTAAAATTTAAACCTTAATAAAGCAAATGCGCTAATTATAAAAGTCTCGTATTGCTACGAGACTTTTTTTGTGATAACAAATTGATTTATTCGTATTTTTAGCACAAGTACACTACGTTAAACTTGCGCTAGCGAAGGGATGTGAATACTAAAAATAAAGAAGAAAAATAGAGATAATATGTTTCTAGAAAAGGATGAAAAAGTTGATGTTTTGTTTTCACAGAAAAATTATTCTGAGATAGTTAATTTTTATAGAAAAAATAAAAATTATGATTTTAGTATAGCTTCATTATCAAAAATTGTTTTTTCATTTTCCCGTGAAAATAAAAATGATGATATTTTGGAAATATATAAAAGTCTACATGATATGGATAATATTCAATATCAATCAATAGAGGTTGGGTTAATTTATAAGAGTGTATTACTTGCGAATCTAGGAAAAAGGAAATTCATAGCTGCTCTTAGCTTAATACATAAATATACTAAGAATGGAGGGAATGAATTAGATATTGTTTCTCAAGTTGAGAATATTCAAAATATATTAATTAGTAGGATAATGAAAAAATTAAGGTTTTTTGTTTTATACCCACTAACAGCTTTTATATTAACAATTTTATTGATTGAGGTAGTTGCTGGAGTATCTTTATTCTCTGCTTGGCTTAATCTCTCACTTTCAATTTTTCTTATAGTTTTTGCATTAATTTATTATTATACTAAATATTTTGAGAATATTATTCTTTTTTTGATAAAAAATGCTACCAGCGATAATGAGTAGTGTTTCGTTTTATCAGTTGTAATAACAAATGAAATCAGAACTACACAACTTTTAGTGAACTAGGCATTAGCCAATAGGCAATAGTAAATTAAGAATTAAAAATGCAGAATTAAGAATTGGTGTGGAAGGTTTAAGGAGAAGTATTGAGGTTGGGTTGGGGGTTTAACTATCTTTTTTCCCAGTTTTTTGGGTTTAATGATGTATGAAATACCGCCCTAACTGTAACCACTTTACTTTTTTTGTTTATAGTATAGTGAATCATGAAAGGGTATTTTTTTATTGGTAAGCAATGAACGTCATTATATTTATTTTCAAAATAGGGAGTTTTAGAAAGACTATCAATATACTCAACTACTTTTTTATGAAACTTTTTTCCTAGTCCTTTTTCTTGTTTATTATACCACTTAATGGCTTTTTGGATATCCTGTTTAGCCTCAGGTTCAATTTTAATTTTAAAATGCATTACTCAAGAATAAAATCATTTTTGATTTCATCCCAGTTTAATAATAGTTCCGGGTTTTTATCAGAATTTTTTATCCTTTTCCTTACTTCTTCTTTTTGCCATTCAGGAACAATGATATTATCTGTACTAACAAAACCAAGGTTTTTAATTAGTTCCATAAAGAAAGCATATTTACTTTCCGGTATATCAAGTGTGATTTTCATAATTACAAATTTAAGAGTTTTATTTAATTATAGTTTTTACAATACGTAAAATAGCACGAATTGTTGTAATTCTATTCCACCAAAAGAACTATCTCACCTTTTGCTTTGTAAAACTGCTTATCAAAGTTTTGTGGAGTAACATCTATTAATTCATCCGCTGTTTTTACGGTAAGATGTTTTAGGTTAAAATGGCGGTCGTTATAAAAATCCTGGTCGTAACGTTCATAAGTTTGGTTGTGCAGGCTTCCTATTATTAAAACATGATTGGGTGGTAATTTTACATTAACCTTATGATAAGAGGTATCGGTATCTTGCATTTCCCTTTTCTTATCCCAATCAATTCCCTTACGAGAATTCATTTCGTACACTTCCGGCATAGTATGAAACAACGCAAAGCCTCTTTCCTGGGGATTTAATTCATAGGTAATTTCAATGGTTTCGGTAGTATTATTTTTAATAATAAACTGTTCCACCCAAGAACAGCTGTTTAGCAACAAACCACTGGCAAATACCAGTAGAAAGCTAAGTTTAATATTGTATGCCTTTAACATTGTTAAGAATTTGTTTAGCCTCACTCCAGCTAGGTAACTTATCTGTAGAGTAGGTATGTGTTTTAATTTCTTTAGCAACAGTTGCTGAAATTTTCATGGCTTGAAGATGTGCGCCACTTCGGGCAAAATTTTTCATATCTTCTTCCCTCTCCCATAAAGTCATAGTATAATGCTTTGTCCAAACTCCTGTACTTTTGTACTTCACACAATTGGTAGTTTTTAGTTGCTTAATAATGTAAAACGCATTTTTACTTAAAGCAAAAAACTTCAATGGAGACTTTAGTTCTATAAAAGTTATTGTGGCTAACATAAAGGCAAATATAAATTATCCTTATCATATCCATTAAAAAATCTGTTGTATAATAAAAACATTCTATTAACTTTGCAGCCGCTTAAAAAAGCTCTTTTAACTATTGAAGCGGGGTGTAGCGTAGTCCGGTCATCGCGCCTGGTTTGGGACCAGGAGGTCGCAGGTTCGAATCCTGCCACCCCGACTAATCTCCGTAGGAGGTTAACATTATAGAGCGTTGGTCGCGTAGCTCAGCTGGATAGAGCAACAGCCTTCTAAGCTGTGGGTCAAAGGTTCGAATCCTTTCGCGATCACTGGACAGGACAAGTTCAAAATTTCAAGAACTTGTCCTTTTTTTGTCTTGCATAACTCGTTGGTAATCTGAAAAATATGACCAAGCACCGAGTTCAGTTTCAGGGTTCGACATTTATTTTTCTGAAAAATCAATTTTCCTGAAAATGTCGAACCCAAGATCATTTGTTTGGTCTCCCAACTCCCTGTATCATAGAATTTCTTTAGGTTTTTGAATACTTCCAATGCTTCTTTAATCTTATTCATAAACTTAGAGCCTGTACTCTTGAGTTCTGTTATTTCAAATTCCAGATCAGTTATTCTTTGACTGTATTTTGCTTTGCCTTTTTCAAACGTATTCAGGTCAATTTTTCCTTCAAATAAATTGTCCCCTGCCTGTTCAATAGTATCTTTTAACATTGTGATCTCATCTTCCATCTTCGTTATTTTCCGTTTCCGACTTTCACTGCTGTTGCCGTATTGTTCTTTCAGTATGTTTAAATATAACTCTGCCTTGCCCGGAGAAACAGTAAGCTGTGATATATACGCATCAAATAATTCGTGAGCCTCTGCCACTTTAAATCGTTCCTTACATCCCTGACGACAGTGGTAGTAATAATACCGGCCTCCTAATCTGCCTGTTGAAGCACTTCCGGTAAGCGGCTTGCCACAACGGGAACATTGAATATGTCCTCTTAGTGGCAGCTTATCGTCCTTTAACGACCACTTCTTTGTTTTCCGTTTCCTTCCGTTTAAAACATCCTGTACCCGGTTAAAGAGCTGTTCCGGTACAATTCCTTCGTGCAATCCTTCTACAATTTCAGCATCCTCATGTTTGTAAGCAGCAACAGGTATTTTTCCTATATAGACCGGGTTTCTGATCACCTGATGAAAACGGGAACGGGATATTTTAAGCCCTTTCTTTAGCATCACCCTTCTCACTTCGTCAACTGCCTTTCCTGTTTCTGCAATGAGCCTGAATGATTCTTCAATTAATTTTGCTTTATCCGATAGGATCAAACTTGCTTTTCCATCCGGGGTTCGCTGGTTTTTATAACCAATCGGTGCGGTGGAAGTCCAGCAACCTTCTTTATTGGCTCTACGGGAGCCTTCCGTTACCCTGATGGATATTTTATCGTTCTCTACTTCGGGTACAGCCAAATAGATGGCCAGCATGATTTTATTGTCCGGCTGGTCAAAGTCTAATGGCTGTTCAATGGAGTTGACGTTGATTCCCATGCGCCTGAGCATATCAATTACCTGATAGGCTTCCGCTGCGTTTCTGGAAAACCTGTCCCATTTGGTGAACAGTACCATATCCACTTCTTTCCGGTTGGCTCTGCAATAGGCTACCAGCTTTTTCCATTCCGGCCGATCAAAGGTCTTGGCCGAATAATCTTCCTGAAAGTGTTTAATAACATTGTACTTTTTGATCTCACAGAAACGATTCAATGTTTCTTTCTGGTAAGGCAGGCTGAACCCCTTGTCCGCCTGCTCGTCCGTTGAGACCCTCGTGTAAATGATTGCATTTTTCATATTCTTCATACTCCTTATTTTCTATATCTCTGATTTGATGTTTCGCAAATAGGTAAAGCGTATCCCGGATTTCTTTTATTTCTTCATCCGTGTGTTTTTCTCCGTGTTTTTCCAATATTTTTCTGCATTCTTCAATAGATAACATGGTTCCACATATCTATACGCCTCTGTTTGTTGCAGTGAGCGTATTGATCTGTAATTGGCCTGATGTTGTGTCATGGCTTTTATACTTTTCTTTTTACGGTTCGGTGGATACATACCACTTTCCCGTTTTCCTGCTTTAATTCGATGCTTTGGTAATCTTCATCTTTCAGTAAATCCACTATTCTTTGGTTTTTAGTAGCTACCTTTTCGGTTCCCTCGATCATGTCTATTTTTCCATCCCGCATTTTTACTTTGATGGACTGAAAGGTCTTGGTACGTATGGTTTCAATCAACGAAGTTTCATCATCGTCCATATCGCACAGGCTGATGTAGCAAGGAGTAACGTACAAAGGGGAAAGTTTCTCCCTTACATAATCATTCAGGGTAAGCAAGATACACTTACCGTTTTTCTCCCTTTTCATATTCTCAATCAGCCCTCTTTGTAATAGAATCTTCACATTACCATCGGGATCAATTCTGAGAAATACAGGGTTGTAATTGCTAATGATGGTAAAAACAAAGAACTCCAATAAAGGGTAAGTTGCCTCTGTATTTTTATAAGGCACATGAAGCTGCTCCTTTACTTTGCGTATGTTTTCAATGCTGAACCCAAAGGCTCGTAAATCCTCAATGATGTCCAGCCAGATCGTGTCCATGATACTAAATTTGCGCCATTGCTTGCTGGAATCCCTGCCGGATGGTATTAGTCCTTCGCTGTCCCAGTGATTGACCAGGCGGTATTCTTTGCCTGCTCCTTTGTTGACGGTTCCAATTTTCCGGTTCAATGTTTCGCTAAAAGTCTGTATCTCTTTCAGAGCATAAAACCGTTCGATCCCTTCCGGGCTGAACCAACCGTCTGTGAGTTGTTCAATGTTTTTTTCCATTGTTTTAAGAGTTTGATTTAACAATGGTTCAAAACTATACCCACCTGTATAATTTGGAAAGGCAAGAAAAGACAACCTAAGTAAAGAGTGATAAAGTATCAGCATACCATAACTATTTTGCGACCTGTTATGACTTTGAAGCAGCCATATTTTTCCTGATCTCCCGGTACTGCAATTCATCAAAGTCCAACTCTTTTAGTAATCCTAACAGGAATGGATAATACTCGCAGCTTTCTTCAGATAGAAAGTTGTCCTTACTGGCCAGAATAGTCTGCGTTGTCAGCGTTAATGCCTTTCTAAAGTCATGTAAAAGCTGTTCAGAACTATCGTCTTTGATCTCGATGATGAGCCGGTCTTTTTCTATCCTTACCATTGTGCCTCCTTTCTTCCTGCCATGACAAAACAATGGGCAAATTGTAGCACTGCTATCGAGTGGCTGATTTTGCCTTGAAAGTCTGTAAAATCCATTTTGCAGATCATGTCCAGGATAGCTGCAACGGGCATGAGCATCAAAAAGAAATAGTACAATGCAGACTGCGTTATTGAGTTGATTACCTTTCTCATGGCCTTGAATTTTGAGGGTGAGTAATTCTGTTTTCCGTAACCCTTATTCGGGTTGCTGCTCCTGGGATGGAACCGATCACATGGTCATAGGTTCCAGTAGCAAAACCCTGCCTTACCTGTTGCAGTGAATGAAAGCAGGGGCTATGGACAAGGGCAGTGTGGCAGACCCATTCTAAAGATTCAATAGAAACACCTTCTTTGATCGTGCCATTGGGCATTAACAAACAAGGCTGCTCTTTCAAGAAGAAAAGTATGCCGTAGGTTTTCTCAGGGGAAGGGAGACCGTTTGAAATACATACCAGGTCTCCCGATTGTAAGCGGACTGGTTGATACATAACTGTTCGTTTTGTGTACTACCAGCCCTGCATACAGGTTTCTATAAAAAGGTGCGTGGGCTGCAAGTAAGCTCCGTCTCAGAGGTACTGACATACCCGACAAAACAAAAGCAAACTCCGCCCACGCATGTATCGTGGACGCCATGTTTGCGTTCTTGTTTGTCTATTGAAATTGTCAGTTTTCTGAGACAAGAACACGTAACTTGACGCTACCTATTCAATATTTTATCATTACAAAGATACGAAATTGATAGAGGATTGATACGGTTTTTACCTTTAATTGTGTCATATCCTGTTCTCTCCCTACGCTCTATGACACAACCGTAAAACTCAGGATTTCCCTTTCCCCATTGCCTGCAAAACCTCAAAGATGCTTTCTCCCTGGAACAACTCCCTGAGTTCTTCGCTTAGGTTGGCATCATTCAAAGCCTGGTTAAATAGCTGTACGAAATAGCGGACGAATTGCACATGGATTTTTATGGCCTGTTTGCTTTTTAGCTTTCCTCCGGCCATTCAGATACCCTGTTCCGTAAAGGCATAGGGGAATGCCTCCCCTTTAAACGCATTCAGCTCTTGTGGAGTGAGTTTTAATAAAAAGGTTTCCGGGAAGCAATCGCTGTTTTTTGATACCTGTTTGTGCAGGTATTCGGGAGATACCTGGTAGAGCTTTGCCAGATCGCTATGCAACATTGCCCTTTTACCCCGGATGGTTTTCATGTTGTTTTCAATCATCGTTTCAAAATCCTTTGAAAATCTTCAAGCCCAAATGAAACACTAACAATTTGATAATAAATATATTCGTTTAAACGTTCTTTGTTTAAACGAATATATTTATATTTGCACGAGGATTCAAATGCTTGTTAAAATGATCAAAAAAATAATTCTTATAGGTGGCCTTGTCATTGCAACACTGATCATTGGGGCATTTACTCTAATTTCCAAAGATGATGAAGTAACAGTACAAGGCCTTAAAGTAGGGGATGATGCTCCTGAATTCTTTGGCATTGATCAAGCCGGAAATCAATTAAATCTATCGAAGGTCATCGAAAATGGCCCTGTGGTATTAATTTTTTACAGAGGCTATTGGTGTCCATATTGCAACAAACATTTAAGCCAGTTGCAGGATTCATTACAACTTATTCTGGATAAAGGAGCTTCAGTTATTGCCATTTCTCCAGAGTTACCTGAGTTTGCGGAAAAAACTATTAGTAAGACTGGAGCAAGTTTCAGCATTATCAGCGATACTACCTATCAGATTATGAAAGATTACAAAGTGGATTATACAGTTGGTAAGGGCAAAGCATTCATGTATAAGGTTTTTGGAATGAATATCGAAAAAACCAACGGAGATGATTCTAATACCCTGCCTGTTCCAGCAACCTATATTATTGATATAAACGGTAAAATCAAGTACGTGCATTTTAAGTCTGACTACAAGAAAAGAGCAAGCATTAGTGAAATACTGAAAAATTTATAAGCCATGAAAACACAATACTTATTCATAGGATTACTGCTAATAGTTACATTGTCCGCTTTTACGGTCAGTCATTATTCCGGTAAAACAGATGAAGATATGAAAAATGCTATCGGGAATTGGGAATTTATAGCCGATCAATCAGTAGTTGGATTTAAGATAAAGAATATGTGGATGATGTCTGTTGATGGTAAGATGGGAGGACTGAAAGGGAGTGCGGATATAAAGGATGATTTAACCAGATCTTCCGTACTCCTGACACTTGATGTTGAAACCATTGATACAGACAGTAAAAAGCGTGATGAACATCTGAGAACCGATGATTTTTTTGATGCAGAAAAATACCCGTTGATTAGCTATAAGGCTACCGGGATTGTAAAAAACAGTGGAGAGTATAACTATAAACTGAAAGGAAAGTTAACGATTAAAGATGTAACCAAAGAAATGGACGTCCCCTTTGATTTTAATGGAGTGGAAAATGAAGTTGCCACCTTTACTGGAATGACGGTAGTAAACCGAAAGGATTTCCATATTGATTATGGCGGCATGGGTATGGGTGATGAGGCAACGGTGGCATTTACAGTTAAAGCAAGGAAGCAATAAATCAATATAAATCTATCTTGCGCTGCAAGACAAAAAAAATTAAAACCATGAGTGATATAAAAGAAAACGTAAAAAAATTAAATGAGATGATTCTATCCGGCAAAGGTATGGAAGCTTTTGAAATATACTACCATGAGGATGTGGTAATGCAGGAGAATAACCAGGAACCCACTGTGGGAAAAGAAGCCAACCGCAAACGTGAATTGGAATCCATGAGTGCAGTAGAGGAGTTTCATGGAGCTGAAGTAAAAGGAGTAGCAATAGGTGATAATACCTCAATGGTAGAATGGAGTTTTGATATGACATACCAGGGTGGCAATCGGGTTAAACTTAATCAGGTTGCTGTTCAAAGGTGGAAAGATGAACAGATAATTAACGAACGATTCTATTATTCAAACAATTAAAAATCAAATAAAATGAATGCTATTCAGATAAACACGGGGGTTTATCTTGCCTCGTTGAACCCTTTGGAAACAAACGAAACTAACCCGAATGAAAACCGCTATATTCCAGGTGCTTGTAACATGGGTAGGGAGGAAATCCAAAGAAGAAAAAAAGCAGGATGGGTTGGTTTAGCCCTCACAATACTTACCGCTGCACTGTTGATTTGGTTGGGAGTTGAAAAATGGTGGAGGTTGCTCATATTTATCCCTGCTGTGATGAGTGCAACAGGCTTTATTCAAGCTTACAATAAGTTCTGCGTGTATTTTGGCTTTGGCCATATATTCAATTTAGGTGAAGTGGGGAAAACTGACTCCATTGATCAGGCTGAGTTCAGGGCAAAAGACAGGGCAAGAGCCTGGCAGGTGCTTAGCTATGCTTTTGGTGCTGGAATAGCCGTAGCACTTATCTTTTATTTCATGCCACTATGAGTAAACCAACTGTTGTCATCTACTCGGATAATATTTGTCCTTTTTGCACCATTGGAGCAAAGCGTCTTCGGCAAGTACAAAAGGAGCTGGATTTTGATGTAGATTGGCGGGCTTTTGAAATACATCCGGAAACACCAAAAGAAGGAAGATTAACGGCAGAATATTTCAAAGGCCGGGATATGAACAGGATGAAACAATACATTGAAGATTTTGGAAAAGATGTAGGCATGAAGCTCAATGGGAAAATACTGGCTAATTCCAGACTAAGCCTGGCAGCTAATAATTTTGCCAGGGGAAAGGGACACTTTGAAGCCTTTCATGAAGCTGTTTTTAGGGCAAATTTTGAGGAGGGAAAGAACATAGGTGATTTACCAACCTTGCTGGATATAGCCAGGGAAGTTGGCTTAGACCCACAGGAATTGAAGCAGTACCTGGAAGATGAAAGCAACTTGCAAAAAGTAGATAGAAGCTCTAAAGAAGCACAGGAAAGGGGCATCACGGGAGTTCCCACTTTCATTATAAACGGTAAGGCAGTAGTTGGTGCACAAACCATTGAGGTGATTCAAGAGTTTATTGCCAGTGAACTTGAAGCAAATACAAATTTACCCTCATATAATTACGACAAAGATTAATAACCAAATCATAATTACAATGGAAACAAAAACAATGAGTAAAGGAAGACGAATTACCGCTTGGGTTTTAGCTGGATTAATAACCGCACTGTTTACCATGAGTGCTATGGGTAAGCTTTCAGGTAGCGAGGAACTGGTAGAAAACTTTAAAAAGTGGGGCTTGGATGGAAGATTGATGTTAATCGGAATGGGAGAACTTGTTGCAGCATTATTATTTATTATCCCAAGAACATCATCTTTAGGAGTATTGCTGTTAAGTGCCCATATGGGAGGAGCTATTGTTACACATATGAGCAATGCAGAGCCATTTATATTTCAATCATTGATTCTTGTTCTTATTTGGGTAACCGGATGGATACGCAACCCTGACATCTTGAGCAGCTTAACCAAAAAATGAGTAAACGGGTAGCTATATTCGGTGCAACCGGCAGAACAGGGAAACACTTGGTGCAACAAGTAATTGACCAGGATATGATACCCGTCTGTCTTGTCAGGGAAAAGTCAAGGGCGAAAATATCTGGTGAAAAACCAGTTGTGGTAATTGGATCGCCATTGGAATATGAAAATGTTCTGACCACTATTGATGGATGTGATTATGTATTGGTTGCTTTAAATATTTGCAGAAAATCAGACCGGCCATGGTCGAAAGTTATATCTCCTCGCAATTTGCTTGATAAATCCATGAAAAATATAGTCAAGGCTATGAAAGAAAAAAAATTACGAAGGGTTATTACCGTTTCTGCATGGGGTGTAGGGGAAAGCTACCAGGAAGTGAATTGGCTATTTAGGTTTTTAATCAACAAAACCAATGTAGGCATTGCATATGCCGACCATGAAGACCAGGAACGTGTACTACGTCAAAGCGAACTTGACTGGACTTCGGTAAGGCCGGTTGGACTGAGTAATAATAACCAACATAAAGAAATACTTGTACGGACGAAGAAAGAAGACCCACTCAAAATGACAATTTCCAGAAAGGATGTTGCGAAATTTATGTTGGATATATTAGACAATGAGCATTACTTCTGCAAATATCCCGCAATTTCTAATAAATAATGAGCTTTCTTAACCATTATACAGAGCAAAGAATTGTTATTGCACAAGTTGATTTGGTATGGGAGCTATTGTCAAATTGTAGTTATCTTTCAAAATGGATGCCTTTCATTGTCCGTGTAGAGCATTTAGGTAAAGATACTTTGAGCAATGGCTCAATATTGTGGGTTGAAACAATAGTTGGAGATAAAGAAAACCAATCACTATGCACGGTAGTAGATTGCTTGCCTGGCAGAAGAATTGCCTTCTATTCTGAGCAAGAAGGAATAAAAGTTTATTACAGATTTGAACTGGAACAAAAAAAGCATGACATGGTGAGTATATCCATGATGACAGAAATAAAAATGAACGGGCTTAAAAACCGGCTGTTCAGAAAAAAAATACAGCAAGAATTTGTTTCCTATGGATGGATGCAATTAGATGCCTTAGATAAGGCAATTACAGAGTACAGAACACAAAGCAAATACAATTAATCAATTTTGGACAATGAGACTTGAAGATGAAATAAAGCAGAAAAAATTTAAGAACGAATATCAAAAGGCAATAATAAACATCTACTTCACCAATTGTTTCATTACTTCCAAATTCCAGGATATTCTTAAAGAATACAAAATCACCTCTCAACAGTATAATATATTGAGAATCCTTAGAGGACAATATCCCCAATCTGCAACTATGGGAGAAATAAAAGAGCGTATGCTCGACCGAAGTTCAGATATTACCCGGATGATAGACAGGCTGGTATCTAAAAAATTGGTGGAAAGAAGGGGCAGTAGAAAAGACAGAAGATTGGTAGAAGCTAAGATCACTCTATATGGTTTGAACATGCTTGAAGAAATGGATGTATGTGAGCAACGTATGGATGAGTTAATATCTCATCTATCTGAGGGAGAAGTTAAAATGCTTAATAAGCTGCTTGATAAAGTTAGATTAAATGGTTAGACGTGTAAACATATTTATATATCTGCTTATCATTTCTTCGGGGTTGATGGGCTTTGTGCTGCCCGTGCAGTCTGAGTGGAAATTAAGAAAAGACAAAGATGGGATCAAAGTATACACTCGTGAATCCAGTGATGGGAAATCAATAGAATTTAAAGCCACTACAAGTATTCAACAAAATTCTGATAAAGTCTTAGCCATAATTAACAAAACCGAGGAGCTTCATAAATGGCAAACAAACCTTGAAGAAGCGAAAGTGATTAAGCGGATAAGCTCAACGAAATGGTATGAATATAGTTGGATCGACCTTCCCTGGCCATTTGCCAATAGAGATGCAGTAATGTTGAAGGAAGTAAAAAAAGATAGTAATAGCGATGTAACTGTTAGCATGGTTAGTAAACCCAGTGCTTATCCAGTTCAGGAAGATTTAATAAGAATGAATACCGCCAATGGTTTTTGGAAGCTTACCAAACAAAATAGCCAGGGAGTAAATGTAACGTATCAATTTTACGCAGACCCTGAAATAAATATGCCTATGTGGCTGATAAATATGTTTATAGTTGATGGGCCTTTTGAAACGTTAACTAATCTTAAAGAGTTAGTGGAAAAACCATGAAGCGCTCACAATTTTTAAAATTGGCTGGTATGGGAACACTTGGCATAGGTACAATGCGATTAAACGCATTAAATAAATTAACAAGTGAACTAAAAAACACTTCAACTCTCCCTGCTTTATTTACATCTCATGGCAATCCAATGGATATTCCTCTGCCGTATTATGGAAACCCGTTTCTGAGTTATTTGGGTGATTTAGGTAAGAAGATTAGAGAGAAATACGATGTAAAAGCTATTATGGTGGTTTCAGCACATTGGTGTACAAGAGGCAGCTTTGTCAACGCTTCCCCTTGGCCTGAAACCATATACGATTATTATGGGTTTCCTGACAACTATTATACGTTAAAATACTCTGCCCCAGGTGCACCAGAAACAGCTAAAGATATTGCTGCATCAGTGGATGAGATAGAGATAACAACGGAATGGGGATTTGATCATGGTAACTGGCCTATGCTGCGCCATTTATTTCCAAAGGCAAATATTCCTGTATTCCAGCTTAGTATAGATTATTACCGTTCAGCGCAATATCACTACGACCTTGCTTTACAGTTAAAGAAGTACAGGGGTAAAGGGGTTTTAATCATTGGCAGCGGTGCTGTGGTTCATAACCTCAAGCTTGCCGGCTCTAAAATGTTTAGTGGGTACACAGATATCTATGGCTGGGATAAAGAGTTTGATGATTGGATAAAAGAAAAAATAGATAATAGAGATATAAAGGCCTTAATTGATTATAAAAAATATAAATATGGCAAGCAAGCTGCCCCAACACCAGATCATTATGTGCCCCTTATATATGCTATGGCTCTTTTGAATAAAAATGACGTAATCCGGCATACCTACGAAGCATTGTTGCCTGCCTTTAGTGATCGTAGCTTTATTATTGAACCGCAACCCTGATTGAAAAAAGGAGTTCTTAATATTAAGCCTTTAAGTTTCATAGGTTTGATAATCCGAATTTTCTGCTGCTTCAAGTTCTTTTGAGAGGGCTAAAAAATGCTTCATGGCATTTTTCTTTTCATGATCATAGTCATAGCTGATATTATCTCGCAAATATTGCGTTGGATCAATAGCGAAATCATTTCTATTCACTAATGCTTTCACAGCAGAAGATTTATTGTTTAAGCCGTAAAGAAGTGCCTGATTAAAGTCATCTTGAAAGGATTTGGAGAGTTTTTTGTTTGTTGCCCAGCAAGCAAAAACGAAAGGCATTCCTGTCATAGATTTCCAACACTCAGACAGATCGTATTGGTAACTAAACTTGTGAAGGAACGACAATGCTCTGTCACCAATAACCAAACCGGCTGTGTTCCCTTGAATATCATGTTCATATCCAGGCTTGGTATGGATAAAGTTGACTTTTATTTGCCACAACTTATGAGCGAGTATCTTAATGAGCTGAACAGATGTTTTAGATTGATAATCAAGTAAAATATTTTTTACCTCCTGGATTGGCACATTGCTATAAAGCATCACCGATTTTACTGAACCATATGAACCTATGCAAAAAGGGGAAAATATTTCCGCACCACTTATTTCAGGGATTGAAGCTACGGGTATTAGGCCAATATCTGCCTTGCCTGACTGTAATTTACCTGAGCATACAGCAGGTGTGTCAAGGGATACTTTAACACTGTCCGTTGTGAAGAAACTTTTTAGTCCGAAATGAAATGGAACAGCATTAAGATATTTTACGAGGGAGATTCTCACTTTGTTCATGCTAACATTATTATCTGTCACAAGTTGTGGCCGAGATTACAAGTGATTTTAATGAGACTATTTTTAAATCTTTTGAATGTTACTTCATCTATGTTTAGCAAAGTTTTTCCATCTGTCTCTTTTACAATTTTTTTAGTCTTCTTCGCCCCTTGTTCTCTGAAATGTTTATTAAAGCTCCGTATGTTGCGTCTGTCTTCTTTATTTACTTTTCTTTCTATTAGGTTTCTATTCTCAAGCGTATCCAATATCCGGGTAACTGACGATTTATCTCGTTCCACATGAATGGATATTTGAATTTGAGATTGTCCGTTCTGCTGAAGCAAGGAGTTAAGAATGATGAATTGTTCGTAGGAAATGCAGCTTTGAGCTACCTGCAACTGCTTATTTACAAAACTGCCATAAGCTTTAGCAGTTTTGTAAATTTCAATGAAAATATTATCGACCATGCAAAACAATTATCTGTTTTTCACCTTTAATACATAATTTACCAATTGTCCTGGAGTAACAACTGTATTAAGCTCATCATCATCAGGAAATATAATATTTAGCTGGTTTTCAACCTCAATAATCACTTCAATCATATCCAAAGAGTCCGCTCCAAGTTCATGTGAAATATGAGTTTCAGGTTTAATATCATCCATGCTTACATCAAATTTATCAGCAAGCACCTGTCTGATTGTGTTTTCAATATGTTCATCTGTCATATTTACTTTAATTAATCATTGTCGCCTGATGTTGTTCTATTTGGTCTGACCGTCCATTGCTTGAATACTTTTCCTTTATTCTCTTTACTTTCTCTTTGGATCGGAATACCAGATAGTACATTACAGGTAATATCACCAATGTCAATACCGTAGCAAATAAAAGCCCAAAGATGATTGTCCAGGATAATGGGCCAAAGAAGGAAACATTATCCCCTCCGAAAAAGATATGTGGATTTAAGTTTGTGAACAGTGTAACAAAGTTGATATTAAACCCAACTGCCATAGCTAATAATCCCAAAACAGTGGATACAGCAGTTAATAATACCGGTTGCAACCTTAACTTACACCCCCTGACAATTGCATCTTTCAGGTTGTAGCCTTCCTTTAGCATCTCATCCATAAACTCTACGAGCAGAATACCATTTTTCACAACAATACCTCCCAGGCCAACAACGCCAAATCCGGTCATAACAACAGATATATTCATATTAAAAATGGCGAAACCCAGTAAAACTCCAATTACACTGAATATTACTCCTGAAAGGATAATAAGTGGCTTTGATAAAGAATTAAACTGGGTGACAAGTATCAGGAAGATAATTAAAAACGCTATTCCAAAAGCTAATCCCAGAAAATCCTGAGATTCTTTTTGGTCTTCACGCTCCCCGGTAAGTTGAACATTTACACCTAATGGCAAATCATATTTATCAATAGCTTTAAGTACATTTTTTGTTACTTCATCCGGGGTAAAGCCGGAAAGAACATTAGAAGAAACCGTAATTACCCTTTTCAATCCTTTGCGCTTAATACCCCCATAAGTTGTGGAATAATCTATATCAGCAATGGCCGATACAGGAATACTCCTGATCTTACCTCCGGCATTCATATCCCTGTACGTTATTTTCGAGCTTAATAAGGCATTGATATTTTTTCTTGTTTCTTCTGAATATCTTACCATAATGGGAAATTCATCTTCTTCTTCCCGGTATTGAGATACTTCTTTCCCAAAAACCGCATTTCTAATATCCATCGCAACCTGGGCTGTAGAAATACCTTCTCTAAGGGCTTTTTCCCTGTCCAGGTTAATAACAATTTCCGGTTTGGTGGCATCAAAGTCTGATTTTAATTCCTCAATGCCTGGGACTTGTTGTATTTCCAGATATTTTTTCAGTTGTCCGGTAACTAATACGAGCTGGTCAATGTCCTCACTGCTGATTTCAATATTAACCGGTTTGCCGGTTGGTGGCCCCATTCGTTCTTTTTCTACTGAAATTTCAGCACCAGGGATTCCCTTAACTGCTTCTCTGATTTTATCCAGGTACTCCGTTGTAGATTGACCGTTTCTGTCAGCGTATTCCACAAAAGCCACAGCAACTTTTCCTTTATGTGGTGTTATACTTTGATCTCTCTCCATAGGATCTCCGGCACCTATACCTACGTTGGCTACAATGGATTCTACGATGGGATTATTTTCACCAACAACATTTCTAATCCTCTGTTCTATAACTTTGGTTAAGGAATCTGTAACTTCTATGTCTGTTCCTACCGGAAGTCGCATGTACGCATATACATAGTTAGGCTCTCCTTGTGGGAAAAAGTCAACTTTAGGGCTTCTGAGTGCGGTAATCGTTATGGATAAAAAGAACAAGCCTATTAACCCTGCTATTATCCATACAGGTCGCCTTTTGTGCAGAGACCAACGCAATACCTTTTCATAACCATTCATCATGTTGGGGAGTAGTTTATGATTAAAATTGTAAACTACCTTTCGCAATACGAGCCTGTTAAGTAACATTAATAATAAAACGAAAAATGAGAAATTGGCAATGCCGTAAGATCCGGTAAGATAAGAGAACAATGCAATGCTTCCCAGTGTAATTCCAATCAGTTTAAACCCTTTAAGCGGGTTTTTACGATGCTCTTTAATAGATTCTTCATCCTCATGCTTCATAAAGGAAACCGCAAATACAGGGTTGATAATATATGAAACCAGAAGTGAAGCAATCAGTGTTAGCATAATGGTTAGAGGTAAATACATCATAAATTTACCAGCAATCCCAGGCCAAAATGCTAATGGCATAAAAGGTGCAATTGTGGTTAATGTGCCGGTTAATACAGGTATAAAAACCTCCCCTGCTGCAACTTTTGCAGCTTTAATGATGCTCATTTTTCCTTTATGCTCATTAAATATTCGGTGGGTGTTCTCTATCACCACAATCGCATCATCAACAACAATTCCCAAAGAAAACAGAAAAGCAAAAAGAACAACCATGTTCAGGGTAAACCCTAATGCAGGCATTACCATAAAGGCAATAAAAATTGATATGGGAACTGACAGTCCGACAAACATGGCATTATTTGGCCCCATAAAAAACATAAGCACGATAGTAACCAGGATAAAGCCAATGATAATCGAATTGATTAAGTCGGCTACCATTGTTCTGGTTCTTCGGGATTGATCTCCACTAATAGCCACTGTCAAGTCTTTGGGGAATTTGACTTCCTTCATATCAGCTATGATCTCCTTTACTTTATCAGAAGCTTCAATGAGATTTTCACCGCTCCTTTTGATAACATTTAAGGTGATTACATTTTTACCATCAAAACGAGCATAACTTTCTCTATCTTCATAGGTGTCCTTTACTTCTGCGATTTCACCTAATCTCACCTGTGCGCCAGACATCGAACGGATGACTATTTTTTTTAGCTGCTCTACTGATTCAAACTCCCCAGCAACCCGTAAAGAGCGTTGCATTTTACCCATCTCTATTTGTCCTGCCGACATGGTTATATTCTCGCTGTTTATTGCACGCTCAATATCGCCTAAAGAAATTTGTGCAACCTGGGCTTTATACATATTGACATTAACCTGTATTTCTCTTTCTAAAGCTCCAACCAAATCGGCACGGGTAACTTCTTTTAATCCCTCAATCCGATCTTGTAAATCTTCTGCCCAAATTTTTAATTGATCTAAATCATAATCGCCCGAAATATTAATATTCATAATCGGAATCTCAGAGAAATCAATCTCCATCACAGTTGGTTCCTGAGGTAAATCGGTAGGCAAATCCGGTCGAGCTTTATCTACTGCATCCTTCACAAGTTGTTTAGCCTCCGAAGGAACTATATCTGTATTAAACTCAATAACTACATTGGCAAAATCCTGTACCGAATTACTGGTGATTTTTTTGACACCGCTTATGGATTTAATTTCTTTTTCAATGGGCCTCGTTACAAGGTTTTCCATATCAACAGGAGATGTTCCCGGATAAGGAGTGCTAACATAAATTGTAGGGATAACGATTTCCGGGAAATTCTCTTTAGGAAGCCTGAGATAAGTGATGATCCCAAACAAGCATATTATTAAACTAATAATGTATATACTCGTTTTATTCTCTACTGCCCAATTGGTGGGTTTGAAATACTTGTATTTTTCGTCTTTCATATAGGAAGATAATTCAAAATTTCTTTAAAAAATTACCGGTTGACCATCTGTTAATTCCTGAAAACCAAATGTAATGAGTTTGTCACCAGGCTTTAGACCATTTGATATCAGTACCATACCGTTATAGTCAATATCAGTCTTTATTTGTTGCCTTCTGGCTATGTACCTTTCGTTATCTTTTTCCGCTACATAAACAAACTTGTCTTCACCAGATTTTCTAATCGTATTTATTGGAACTACAATTGCTGAATCTTTTTGAAAATCTACAATTTTAGCTACTGCAAGCATATTCGGTTTTAAATCGCCAGCAACTTTATCTAACCTTATTACTATATCAAAAGTACGGTTGACAGGATCTATTACCTTGCCGGCATAACTTATCTTTGCTGACACTTCAAGCTTAACATCTGGAAACCACAATTTAACATCGGTTCCCTGTTTAACATTTGAAGCGTAATTTTCGGCAACCGCAGCATTGACTTTTAACTTGGAAAGGTTTACAACTCTTAATACTGGCATGGCAGGAACTGCTAATTCACCTTCTTTAGTCATTATTTTATCAACCACCCCGTTAATGGGTGAAGTTATTTTTGTCATGTCCAATTGCTCTTTTAAGGTTGCCAGTTTTTTTTCTAAAGCTTCCTTTTTATTTTTTGCAGTGAGATATTGAACTTCAGAACCTATTTTTTCATCCCATAATGCTTTTTGCTTATTGTACATTTCAGTAGCAAAGTCCAGCGATGTTTCAATCTCCTTGATTGTATTCAGTAATACCTGTGCATCCAACTCCAAAAGAAGCTGTCCCTGAGTTACCTGACTGCCTTCCTGAACGTATATTTTTCTCACCTGGCCTGAAGTCTGGGGCATAATACCTATATTTTCCTCAGAATCCAGCAAGCCTTGTACTTCAACAAAATGGCTAAATGGCTGATAGTAAATATCAGAGGCTTCCACGTACATTGCCTTAGCCTCTTTGGAGGCAAGTGTATCGCCTCCAATTTCAATTCTAAGCCGTGCAATTTGTTCATCAATTTCTTCCCGTTGTTGCTCAAGCTTTTCCAGTTCTGCCTTCTTATCGGAACTACACGCTCCAAAAATTGCAATGCTTAATACTGGTATCAATATTTTTTTCATAGATTTTACATTTATTTGATCAATATACCTTGTGCTTTTTCTAACTCGGTTTTTGCTACCAGAGCATCATACAATGCTGAGTAATAATTGGTCTGTGCTTCTTTAAGGGCTGTTTCTGCATCCATTACTTCAATATTGGATCCAGTTCCTAATTCATATTTTCTTTTAGCAGCTTCATAAACTCCTTCTGCCAATACCATATTTTCCTTTTGATTGGCCACAGAGGCCATGCTATTTTCTAATTTGATATGTGCAGATTGTAATTCTACTGTAATACCGTCCTTTAATAGCTTCATGTCATTGTTCACTTTTTGGAGGGAAAGCTTTGATTGCTGTATGCGATAATTACGCTGAAAGCCATCAAAGATGGGAACCGTTAACTTGACCCCGAACACACCAATTGGATACCATTTCTCATTGGCATCAAAAAAGTTAAATTCGTTTCGCTGCGCCTGCCAACTATAACTCCCATAAGCTACCAGGGTGGGTGCATACCCTAAACGGTTTTTTCGTAATTCCAGGTTAGATAGCTGCTGCCGGGTCTCAAGGATGGAATATTCAATACGGTTTGAAAAATTAAAATCCGAAATTTCGGATTTGGGAACTTCAAGACCATGCTCAGTAAGTGAATCTGTAAGAATCAGCTTTGCGGCAGGATCCATACCCATTTGAAATTTGAGCATGGTATAGCCAAGCACCAGCAGCTTCTCAAATTTCCCCCTTTCTGTTAAAATATTGTTATGCGCAACTTTTACACGATCAAGGTCAATTTTTTCAACCACTCCTTTGTCGTGCATAATAGATGTTTCATCGTATAATATTTTAAGTCTGTCTGTATTTGCATTGATCAATTTCATCCTTTCTTGCTGTACCAATACATTGTAGTATGCCTTTGATACAGCAAGGGCTGTTTCAATTTTAGTTCGATGAGTATTCTTTTTAGACAGTTCTAAAAAAGTACTGGAGGATTGCAGGGCAACTAAGTAATCACCGCTAAACAATAATTGACTTGCTTCAATTGATGCTGTTGTATTGTATTGTGTTCCAAACTGAACCGGTGCAAACTCTCCCGGCTGTCCACCAAAAAATTCAGCAGGTACTAACTGCGTTGCCAGTTCAATAAAATCTTTGAAATCAACACTACCGTTTATTTGCGGAAGGCCAATTCCCCGAATTTCATTCTTCTGTGCCTTAGCAACTACTTCATCAATCTGTGCATTGACAACACTATTATGATTTTTAAAGGAAAAGTCAATAGATTGTACTAATGAAAAACGATAGGTGCTTGTATCTTGAGCAATTACTAAAGTCGGGACAATGACCCCTAATACAATTACTAATTTCTTTATCATATTAATCTTCGATTATGTCCAGGTATTTATTAATCAACTTATGGCCTTTCAATGTGGTTATTCCATGTAAGTATTGCAGTAATAACTGCCGGTGAATTTCCTTGATAGTAAATTTATCCGGAGGGAAAATCATTGGATCCAATGCCATTTGAATTTGTTCCAAACGCATACGGGCTATAATTTCCATATTAATATCCTTTCTGAATAGCCCCTCATTCATGCCTCTGTTTAAATTTTCAATAATTTTAGCGAGCATGAAGTTGTTTTTATGTTCTCTGAATATCTCCCAAGCCTCTGGAAAATAGCGTTGCATGTCAAATATCATTCGGGGGTTAAGCCGTTTAAAAATATAATTCAATTCTTCCATCAACTTTAACATTTCATCGACCGCATCTTTTGCCTCGGTAATAAGCAACTCATACTGTTGTTCATGGTTAGCCAAAAACTTTTTCGTAATTGTCTGGACTATATCTTTCTTGTTTTCATAAGCCTGATACAAAGTCTTTTTTGACATACCTAACTCGTGGGAAATGTCATCCATTGTTACATTTCTAAGGCCGTACTTAAAGAAAAGGTCCCTGGCAGTATTTAAAATGCGGTCATCGTAGTTCATGACAAATTGATTTTCCGGCACAAAACTACGGAAACTTTTTCATTAACAAAAGTTTCTTATTGCTTTTTTAGTTCTATTTTCGTATCATTTTATAACTAAAATTAATTAATATTTAATTTTATTAATTGGTTTACAGATTATTAAAGAATATTTAGGAATTCAGAAAATTACTATACTTCTTATGTTGTTTAAACATAGTATGTTTAAACAAACGATAAAAAACTATGAGAAATCAATTTAATTCAACGGTAAAAAAGGCTGAAAAGATAATTGCAACTAACGATTTAGGTGCTATAAAAGTGCTCCTGGATGAACTTGGTAGAAATGATGAGCAGGCTTGTGTTTCAAATGCAGATGTTTTATATCAGATAGGAAGTAAAGTCCCAGAACTTATTGAAATGCATGCTAAGACCATTATTAATCATCTTAAAACCAAGAGTATCAAGCTTCGGCTAAGATATATGGACATTTTGTTAACCATTGTTCATTTGCAACACGGATGTATTTGGAGCAATATGAATGAAATATGTGATTATATGATCAGTGATTCTGAGGCATTAGTGAATAAATTGACCGCCCTCATTATTGAGCTTTCCAGTTATTCTGAATATAAGAAGGAATGTAGTTATGCTCTGCTCGCACTGCTTGAAGTATGTTCTTCCAGCCATGCTGTCACCTATGAAGAGAGTATGAACTTAGAGTATATGAACCTTAATACGAGAAACATGCTGAAAAATTCGTTGCTTAGATATTATGATATGTTCACTCCAGATCAGCAAAAAAAAATCACTAATCTTCTTGAACGATTAGGGTAAAACGTATCTTCGAGAAAGTATCTTACCTTACTATGCTATAACGAATATGTCATTAGAAGAAGAAATTAAATTTAACGATTTCAAAAATAATCGCCAAAAGGTTCTTGTTAACATATACTTCACAAATAATTGGCTATTTCATAAGTACCAAAGCACGCTTAAAAAATTTGAGCTTACTGCTCAACAATATAACATTGTCAGAATCCTGGACGAACGTTATCCAAAATCTATGAGCATTGGAGAAATTAGGGAGCGTATGCTTGACAGGAGTTCAGATATAACAAGGATAATTGACCGATTAAAAACCAAGAACCTATTGGTGAAAAGGAGTGATCAAAGGAATAAAAGGAAGACAAATGTAAGACTAAATATAATCGGACGTGAGCTTGCAAAGCAAATGGAAGATGATATCAATCGGTTTCAAATGCTAACGGAATCACTTAGTGACAACGAGATTGATAAACTGAATGAGTTGTTGGATAAGATAAGGGTTGACGCCTGACTTATTTCAGAGCAATACCCTATCTTGACAAAGAGCGAAAATTATTATTAAATTCTTTCAATTTCGGTGAGGATATCGCTTTGATGGTCAGAAATATAAAATAGGTGTAGGTGTAAAAGAGAGTGTGCCTCGTTCAGCTAATCCTCGAAAACTTTTGAACGTTGCTATTAGCGTAAAGAACCGTAAAAACCTTGATACATAAGGGTTGTGGAAGTGGTCTTTTTACGCTAATTTACGCCTGCTAACGCTTGATTTACATTTCCTTTACGAAACGATTTACGGCAAAATCAAGGTGTTTTTTATAGGGTAGTGATCCGTATTAATTAGGATCATCGGTTTTGATGACCTGCTTATTGGTAATAGAATACTCCCATCCGATAGTTCCATAACGGCCTTTTTCCATAATGGCAATGCGCTGCCCATCCCGTTTGATGACATTAATAGTTGCCGAACTGTTGTACTTAATGGACGAACCTCCCCGCATGTTTCCGGCAGTGGTCTTTTGAAAGATCAACAAAAAAAGGGTATTTGGAAAATCCGTTCGCAGCCGTTCAAATTCTGTTACTTTTGTGTCCAATGAGGTAAAGCTATCCACCACAACCATCGGATACTCCTTTGCAGCCTTCCGTACATCTTCTAATGAACCTGTTCCTGCCAGGTTCAGCTCATTGCCCAATCCATAAGCAGCGACCTTTTCCTGTGTCAGCTTGCCAACCCCTTCTTCCAGTGAAAAGTATTTAACGCTGAATCCCATTCCAGTAATGAACAGCCTGGCGATCTCGAAGGAGAACCAGGATTTTCCTGCTCCCGAATCCCCGGTCAGTGCAAAGCAGGTTTTATTGTGATCCAGCTCTCCTAAAAACGCACCCAGTTCCCCCGGCAACCGGAAGGTCTGAAAATGGACGTGCTGCAAATCACCCGCACCGATGCTATTACCGGAAGGTTCGGGCTTGGTAATGATACGTTTTGGTATTACAGGTTTAGGCAAAGACGTGATCACTTGTACCGGATTGGGACTGTTCAGTCGGT
>CALALS010000194.1 GCA_937925525.1 uncultured Flavobacteriales bacterium
TTTGAGTGGGGTTTTTTATGCCTTTTCCACAAAATCTTTTGTCTATCATCTAAAATTTAAATAAGCGTTACATTTGTTGGCGTGAACAAACAAAAGAAGATAGTCATACTTGGAACTGCTTATCCGTTCAGAGGCGGTCTAGCTTCTTATAACGAGCGATTGGCATTGGCTTTCAATCAAGAAGGTCATCAATGTAAAATAGCTACTTTCACCACCCAGTATCCGTCTTTTTTGTTTCCCGGAAAAACACAACTTTCAGAAAGTCCTGCTCCAAAAAACATAGAAATTACCAGAGCTGTAAGCTCTATAAATCCATTTACCTGGTTCAGGTTAGGCAGAAAACTCAAAAAAGAAAAACCGGATATTTTAATTATAAAATACTGGTTGCCCTTTATGGCTCCTTGCTTTGGAACAGTAGCCAGAATAGTAAAAAAGAATAAACACACTAAAGTAATTTGTATTATCGATAATATTATTCCGCATGAAAAGCGAATAGGAGACAATGCACTAACAAAGTATTTTGTAAAGCCGATTGATGCATTTTTGGCAATGAGTGAAAATGTGTTGGACGACCTTAAAAAGGTTCAAACAAAAAAACCAAGCACTTTCACTCCACACCCTGTTTTTCACAATTTTGGCGAACCTGTTTCAAAGTAAGAAGCTTGTCAAAAATTGGCTTTAAATCCAAACGAAAAACACATATTATTTTTTGGAATAATTCGAGACTACAAAGGTTTGGATATTTTGCTTGAATCACTGAATAATGAAAAAGTAAAGCAACATAATGTTAAAGTGATTGTGGCGGGAGAATTTTATAGTAATGAAGAAAAGTATCGTCAAATTATTGAAAAAAATAAACTTCAAGACCAACTAATTTTAGCTACTCACTTTATTAAAGATGAAGAAGTAAAATACTATTTTTCTGCTGCAGATTTAGTAGTACAACCCTACAAACACGCAACACAAAGTGGCGTAACACAAATTGCCTATCAGTTTGAAAAACCAATGATAGTAACCAATGTTGGCGGACTGCCGGAGCTGGTTCCTCATCAACAAGCAGGATTAGTGGTTGAGCCTAATGCAAAAGACATCGCCAATGCCATAGATGAATTTTTTAGTGGCGACAAAAACAAGTTTTCTGCAGGCGTAAAAGCGCAAAAAGAAAAGTTTGGATGGGATAAAATGGTTCAGCAACTTTTGAAATTGTGCGAATAAGCTTTATTTTGCGGTATGATAATTAGAAGCAGAGCTCCATTACGTTTAGGATTAGCCGGAGGCGGAACTGA
>CALALS010000195.1 GCA_937925525.1 uncultured Flavobacteriales bacterium
CAATGAATCGGAAGGAGAATTACGTCAGGATATCTATTCCTTTGCCAGAATATTCAGCATTATTATTCACTTAGAATTAAAGCATTACGATTTAATGGACTACATCATTAAGTCGAGCAGCAGGTACATTAAAAAGAAAGAAAGAATTTATAAGGTAGAAGAAGTATTCTTTACCTATATAAAGAAGCTTGCCAGACAAAGAGTAGTAGCCAAACAAAAAGAAATTTTTAAAAGGTTTAAAGTAGAAATGGAAACCGCTCTTAAAGACCCTTACGAAAAAGTAGCGTTAAAATACTTTGACTTTGTTTCCTGGATAGACTCCAAGATAGAGGGTAAGCCCTATCTTGAAGCTAAAAAGGAAAAGTATGCTAGTAACTAATTATCTTCCTTGAGCACTAATGTGTGCATCCAATTCTTCAATGCTCGATTCAAAATCAAACGCATCATTTACTTTGTAATAGTTGCCTATATCATAAGTTCTGCCGTAAGCATACTTAGCATAGTCTAATCTGCTTTGTTCAAAGTCAAATACTTGCATAATACCTTTTACCTGAGCAGAAGTTAAGCAGTTAGAATTAGTAATTTGCTTTGCCATAGTCAATCTGCTGTCTTCAAAACTTTTGGCTTTAATAGAGTTCACTGCGCTTTGATAGTCAGGCTCACTCATTGGCCAAGGACAACCCACAGGGCCGCTATATCCGGGCATTACATAATGCTCTTGCGTAGCAGTTCCTCCCGTAGAAGTAACCGTAGTGGAAGTAGTGGTAGTTTCTTGGTAATGTACGTTAGAGTTAGGTGTGTTAGCATTAATGTTTACGTTCATGCTAATGCCTGTTCCTCCTGCGCTGCTAGATACCGATGTGTTTGTACTGTTTACATTGGTAGTAGTGGTAGTAGAGCTTGAATTTACTACGGCAGTATTGGTACCTGTTGTAGCGGGAGCAGTAGTTACAACGGTAGTTTGTTGAACGGGAGGAGTGCCGTAAGCAGCTTCACCCATAAAACGTAATACATACCAATCTTCTTTAGCAGTAGTGTCTGTTACTTTGTTGTTAAATTCATTCGAAAGGTCTTTGGTAATTTTGTGACCGATTTTTTTAAAGCCTTTTGCAGCTCCGCTTTCTTCTTTTCTTACAATAGAGAAAGAGGCCTCATGCCATGCTTTAAATTCAAACGACTTATCAATATCGGCATACTGTTGGTCGTCAAAAATGATTTTTATTTTGCTAAAGGCAGGAGATAAGCCCGTAACTTTTACATTGGTTTGAGGTTCTTCATTGTACTTTACACCGTTAATCACAACGTAAAACTTCTCGCCTTCCTGTGCAAAGAAAGTTCCTCTTGCATCCTGAGCGAAATTAGATAAACTGGCGCCAACGGTAAGGGCAAACAATAGTATTTTTTTCATGATGATTTTGTTTGAGTTTCAAAAGTAATAATAAAAACTATGCCAAAAAGGATAGAATTGTTAAATGATAAATAAGAAGAAAAGATTTAAGATGTTAGACATAAGATATACTGTAACACACCCAAGTTCTTTGGTTAGTCTTAGGTCTTTTGTCTAAAGTCTTATGTCTAGAATCTAGAGTCATTCACTAATGACGATTCGCACCACTTCATTCCCTACCTTCAGAAAGTAGTTTCCGGGCGCAAAAGGAACAGACAAGCTCGTAATATCTTTTTGTGAACGAGTGCTGATAACCGTATTTCCCAATATATCATACATAATAATAGCAGTACCCGCCTCCGCACCACTGATGTTCAGCTGTCCACTGGCAGGATTAGGATATACCTTAATAGTAGTGTTCGTTGAGTTTAAACTTTCCACTCCATTAATAATCACATTCAAAGTATCGGAATAATTACGACACTGATTACTATCGGCAATTGCTACAAAGTAATTTCCTGTCACTAGCACCTTTAAGTATTGATTCGTTTCACCTGGTAAAGCGCTGCTGTTGTTATACCATTGGTAGCTATAAGCAGGAGAGGAGTAAAGCGTATCATTGCTTTGTGTGATGAAAGGCTTTACGGGAAGCAGTAAAATACTCACCATGGCCGTATCACTAAATCCAAGGCAGCCACTGGTGTTGTGAGCGCTTAAAAAGTAAGTGCCGTTGGTGTCCGTAACAAAAGAATTGGCCGTAATGCCGTTGCTCCAGTTAAACGTATTCAATCCGTTAGGAGCAAGCAGCGTTACACTGTCGCCCTTACAAATGCTAATGTCATTTCCGGGCAAAATATTAAAGCTGTGATTCGATTGCGTGAGGAAATTGAACCCGTGCACCTTTCCGTTTCCCCAAGTATTGTTAGGTACGGTCTTGGTAAACGTATCCGCAAAAGCCGTAGCCGTAATGTTGTTTTTAATTTCCAGATAATCCGCATTCGGACATTTTTCTAAGTACAAGGCCACCAGCCCTGCCACTACCGGAGAAGCCATAGAAGTTCCGCCATTTATCTTATGAAAACCACCCAAGCCTATTTTATTGTTTTGGCTCGCACCCAAGGCCGCTGCAATAATGCTGCTGTCGGTGCTGCTCATGGTGTTATGTCCCGTAGCGCAAAGGTCAGGCTTTAAACGGTTCTTTCTATCCGGGCCAATGCTAGATGATGCCGCCAAGCTGCCCTTTACATCAGGTAATACCTGTGTGTTAGTATCGATATCTACATACGCCTTTACGTTAATGTAATTACCAACCGTGAGTACCGAAGGCAAACACTGAAAACTGCTTACCAAGGTCTTTAAACTGTCGGGTGGTTTGTAAAAAGCAATGTCCGGAAGTTGGGTAGTGCTAGGTAACGGAGATTTTACCACTTGCGACACACCGCCCCAGTAAGGTGCCCATACGTCAAAGCGGCCTGAGCCCGTAGTCATAAAGCGATAGTTGTACGCACTAGAGTCAGGTTGATTCATCATCACCTGTAAATAGTACCGCCCCTGGCTTTCTTCCGCATACGTTTGTATTACCGCAAGCGTATTGCCGTTCACCACTATAGAATCCGTAAGCGTTTGGTTGAGGTTGGGTATAATGTTCTTAAAATTCGTCTTTCCTCTAGAGTGATAGTAAGGCGTAACCTTGTCAGCGCCAAAAGCAAACTGCACTTGGTTAAAGTCGTTAGTGTCCGCCCACAGTTCAAAGTACACCATTTGCGATGCACTGTTGTATTTAAACCAACTCCAGCTAGTATCAGAAGTAACATTGTAGCCCAGGTGATACGGAATACCTCCCGCATTTCCGCAGGCGGCTGCCATGGCTCTTCCTTTCTTGGCCTTTAGCATACTGTCTATGAGAAGCGATGCCGCATCCAGTCCGTCATGCGAACCAATGTAGTCGCCAATGCTGGCATTAATCACACAAGGTTTGCCCAGGCTGTCTGCCTTATCAAAAATATATTTTACCGCATTTGCTACCGTGCCCAGCCAGTTCGGAGCATTGAAATTGCTGTTTACAATAATTAAATCCGCATCAGGAGCTACGCCTTTGTAGTTGCCGGTGGCTAAACCGTTTCCTGCGGCTATGCCTGTTACCTGTGAACCATGTCCAAACTGATTGCCCTGGCTTTTATGCGTACAAACACCTGCGTTTATTTGAGTAGAATCCCATTTGATGCCCGTTATCTGGTCCCATAGGTACAAAATACGAGTGTTGCCCGTGCTGTCTATAAAATCAGGGTGGCGAATGTCTATGCCCGCATCTATTACGCCCACTATTACATCCTTTCCGGTGTAGGGAGCAGGTAGCGGAGCCTGTCCGCTGTGTATTTCGTTTACATGATTGTTTACCCGCATGCTGTCATTGAGTACCGAAGGCAGTTGAGCCGTGTATTCTATACGGCTAATGATACCCGATTGCGCCAATGCCCTAATTTGATGTGGCGGAATGCTGATTAACGCCAATTTCCCTTTTCGTAAGCTAAGCGTTGCCTCATACCGAGAAAGCAACGGAATGTTTTGAGGGCTGATTTCCACAAACAAATCTAGCGTAGGAGCGGTAAAATAGTTTTCCTGCAAATGCTTTTGGAGTAAGGGGTTGATAACGCATGGCTCTTGCGCCTGTAAGTTAAGGCACGCCAAGATTATTCCTAAGAAAAGCCATTTAGTGCGTTGCATAGAATGGTAAAATTAAGGAAAAAGAGAATAGCTACCTCTCTAAATCTTCCGAATACTTCGGAACAAGTTATCCTAAGGAGAGACTTTTTTTATTTCAGTGGTGCGAAAGGTAATTTACTATCCTCATTAAGTCATCCTGAGCGGAGTCGAAGGATAGACTGGGTAGTTTTCTGTTTTTGAGGGTGAGGAAATTATATTTGAAGTGACGGAATGACAGGTTAGTAATGCAGAATTCAGCGTTGAGAGTTCAGAATTGAGTGTTACAGTGGCGGAATGAATGCTTGGGCTTGCGGAATTGAGTGTTGGACTGAAGGAATGACAGGTTGGGGTGCCGGAATGGCAGGTTAGGGTAGCGGAATTGACACTTGGGGTAAGGGAATTGGGTGTTGAGGTGAAGGAATAAGGGCTTTGGGTGACGGAATGGCAGGTTAGTAATGCAGAATTGAGAGTTGAGTTTTCAGAGTTCAGAATTGAGAGTTGAGTTTTCAGAGTTCAGAATTGAGTTTTCAGGATTCAGAGTTCAGAATTGAGATATGAGATTTGGGATGTGAGGAGTGTTTTTGTATTTCATTCCCGTGAAGACATATTATCCCTCCTTGAGAGCCTGTCCCGAAACATCGGGAAGGGTAGGGAGGTGTTACAGCAAAGCTAATCCAGCTATCTTGATAAAAAAACTCCCGCCTGGTAGAGCCAAGCGAGAGTTGTTTTTGCCAAAGGAGGACTATCCCAAGCACCCTTACGGACTACAATCAAATCAATAATATAAACGGAGAGTGGGGAGAATTATTGTTTTTACCTTTTCTAAATTCGATTGTTTAGATTCTTCACCGCCTATGGCGGATTCAGAATGACGTATATAAAAAAACTCCCGCCCGGGTGAAGCCTGACGAGAGTCTTAATCGTTCTTTGAAACACAAAGTGTGAAACAAAAGCAATATAGTTAATTATATAACGGTGAAAGGGGGAGGTTTATTGTTTTTACCTCTCCGTCCCACCGCAGGTGGGGCACCTCTCCTAATATAGGAGAGGAGAGGGTGTGGTGAAATAAATTGAAGACTAGGTATTTATACTGATTTTTATTTGAAAAAATGTTTGTAGGTTTGGGAGGATAAATAATAAAAAAATAAGAATGACGGTCATCGTCCAGAATCTTTCATTAGTCAAAAAAACTTTACAGAAAATATATTTGATTTGTTAATCAATATTCTATCTCTTAAACAGGCAAAAAGGATAGAGGCAATTAAATTATTAAATTATGAAAAATACCACTGAAGCAGTTTTAAAAATATTAAATGATGAGGCCTTTTTAAATGATATAAAGCGTTTAAGCGATAATCAATCACAGCATTCTTTTCAAGGTGTTTCAATGGAAGAGGCATATTCAAGGTTTTTATTAATTAAGCAAGTTTTATTGAACGCAATAGAAAATGGAGCATTAGATAGGGTAGCTTTAGGTAGAAGAACCGCTATTCATAACAATATTGATGCTTTGAATAAAAGCAGAAGTGATATTAATCAAATAATTAATTTGATAGAAGCTACATATGATAATATTGAAATAGCAGGATTGTTTGCTGCAGGAAACAGTGCAACAAATTATAAAAAGGAATTAGCTGAATTGGCTAAATTAAAATCTGAACATGTTGACTTTAATAACGGGTACAGAAAAGTTAAAGACCAGTTTATCGAAATAGAAGATGCACAGAATGATTTAGAAGAATTAATAGACACCATAGAGAAAACAAAAGCTAATATTGACCAAAACAAGGTTGATTCGGATGCTAAAATTGCTGCCATTCAGTCTAAATTACAAGAAGCTAATAATATTCAAAAGA
>CALALS010000196.1 GCA_937925525.1 uncultured Flavobacteriales bacterium
AAAATATAGGTTATTTACAAACCTATTTTTACCCAATGGAAAACTGTATTATTGACGGCTCTGAAGGAAGTAATTTAAGATGTTATTCTGATAATAAATTTGGATTGTATAACAGGTATGGAAAAAATTGTGATTTTATAATAAGCCATATAGAAGAAAACTCTCTTTCAAAAATTAATTTTTATCCTAACCCTGCTAATAATTTATTGCATTTTGAAAATCTACCCATTAACGAAGAAGTGAATTACACTATTTATGCTCTTGATGGGAAAATAATTCAACAAGGCACTATAAGTATTAATCAAATAGATATTTCCTCATTTGAAAATGGAGTTTACTTCCTTAAAATAAATGTAGAAGGGAAATCTAAAACGTATAAAATAGTAAAAACTAACTAGCCTAGTTCTTCCCAGCTCTCTTTCTATCTGTTTCGTTTAACAAAACTTTTCTAAGTCTAATACTCTTTGGCGTTACCTCAACGTACTCATCAGCTTGGATAAACTCTAATGCCTCTTCTAAAGTAAATAATCTAGGTGGCGCAACAGAAACCTTTGCATCAGAACCCGAAGCACGCATATTGGTTAGCTTTTTTGTTTTAGTAACGTTTACTACTAAGTCGTCAGGTCGGCTGTTTTCACCAATTAACTGTCTTGCATAAATTTCTTCGTTTGGCTCGATAAAGAACGTTCCTCTGTCTTGTAGGTTATTTAGTGAGTATGGAATTGCTTTTCCTGTTTCCATTACAATTAAACTTCCGTTAATTCTTCCCGGAATTTCGCCTTTATATTTTTGATACTCCAGAAAACGATGTGTTAACACAGCCTTACCCGAAGTAGCTGTCATAAAATAATTTTTCAAGCCTATCAAACCTCTTGAAGGAATAATAAATTTTAAAATCATTCTATCACCTTTCGGAGACATATCCAACATTTCTCCTTTACGCATGGTAACCGTTTCCACAGCTTTCCCTGAATATTCTTCCGGTAAATCAATGGTTAGTTCCTCAATAGGCTCACATTTAGCGCCATCAATTTCTTTCATAATTACTCTTGGCTGTCCCACTTGTAATTCATATCCCTCTCTTCTCATGGTTTCAATTAATACACTCAAGTGTAACACACCTCTACCCGAAACAGCAAAGCTATCGGCAGAATCTGTAGGCTCAACTCTTAGTGCAAGATTTTTCTCCAGTTCTTTCTCTAATCTTTCTTTAATGTGTCGTGAGGTTACAAACTTTCCTTCTTTTCCAAAAAATGGTGAGTTATTAATGGTAAACAACATACTCATAGTTGGTTCTTCAACCGCAATAGACTGAAGTGCTTCAGGATTTTCATAATCGGCAACGGTATCGCCAATTTCAAAACTTTCAAAACCTACTATTGCACAAATATCACCTGCTTGCACACTCTCTACTTTTTTCTTTTCAAAACCTTCAAATAAGAACAAATCTTTAATTCTCTGTTTTGAAATTTTACCATCTCTTTTTACTAACGAAACCATTTGGTTTGCTTTTAGCTCACCTCTTTGTAATCTTCCGATGGCAAATCTTCCGATGTAAGTTGAATGGTCAAGTGAAGTAATCATTAATTGAGGAGTTCCTTGCTCAACTTTAGGCGCAGGAATTTTGTCAATAATCGTTTCGAATAATTCAAAAATATTATCAGTTGGTTGTTTCCAGTCTTTACTCATCTAGCCATTTTTAGCCGAATTATAAACAACAGGAAAATCTAATTGGTCATCTGTAGCATCTAAGCTCATCATTAATTCGAAAACCGACTCAGCAGCTTCATCAGGAGTACAGTTTGGTTTATCTACTTTGTTAACCACAACAATAGGTTTTAAACCTAGCTGTAAAGCTTTTTGCGACACGAAACGAGTTTGTGGCATGGGACCTTCAAAAGCATCTACTAACAACACCACACCGTCTGCCATGTTTAATACTCTTTCTACCTCACCACCAAAGTCAGCGTGACCGGGAGTATCAATAATATTTATTTTATAATCTTTATAACGTACAGAAACATTTTTTGCCAAAATGGTAATTCCTCTCTCACGCTCAAGGTCATTGCTATCCATAATTAAATCGCCAGGAGTTTCATGGTCTTTAAATAATTTTCCGGCCACTAGCATTTTATCTACTAGTGTTGTTTTACCATGGTCAACGTGAGCAATGATGGCAATATTTCTGATTTTTTCCATATTAATTTTTAAAAAGCGGGCAAAGGTAACTTTTTTAGTGATTAGTAGGCTCTAATTAAAGAATTAGTTTAAGAAATAAAACTTGGTAATCAGTTAAATATCAATTTCTCCTAATCCTTCTCTTAAGATTTCAGGTTCTTCGTTAGTACAATCAATTATCGTTGAGGCTACATTTTGTCCCGGTCCACCGTTTACCATCATATCAATTTGAGATTCATATTTCTCAAAAATTAGTTCAGGGTCGGTAGTGTATTCCACTATTTCATCGTCATCATGAATAGAGGTTGAAATCATGGGATTTCCCAATTTTTCAATAATTGCTTTAGTGATATTATTATCAGGAACCCGGATACCGATAGTGCGCTTTTTTGTCTGCATGATTTTAGGAATCTTATTTCCTGCTTCTAAAATAAAAGTAAACGGACCCGGTAAAGATTTTCGCATAATCTTGAACACACTATTATTGATGTGCTTGCAATATTCAGATAAATGACTGAGGTCATTAAATATAAAAGAGAAGTTTGCCTTTTCTGGTTTTACGTTTTTAATACGTGCTATTTTCTCAAAAGCTTTTCTTTGATAAATATCGCAACCAATAGCATAAATGGTGTCTGTAGGAAAAATAACTACTCCTCCATTTTTAAGACAATCTACAACTTGTTGAACTTGCTTTTCGTTTGGGTTTTCTTCGTAAAGGCGAACTAGCATTTACTACTGAAATTTTTTGGCGTCTTCTAAAAACTTTTGCAAGCCATTATCTGTAAGCGGATGATTTAACAATCCTAAAATAGCGCTTAATGGACAAGTGGCGACATCAGAACCTAATTCAGCACATTTAATAATATGCATGGTATGGCGAACTGATGCAGCAAGTATTTGAGTATCGTATCCGTAATTGTCAAATATTATTCTGATTTGAGCTATCAACTCTAACCCGTCAGTTGAAACATCATCTAATCTTCCAATGAAAGGAGAAACATAAGTTGCTCCGGCTTTGGCAGCCAACAAGGCTTGTCCTGCAGAAAAAATAAGTGTACAATTTGTTTTAATTCCTTTTGAAGAAAAATATTTTATGGCTTTTATTCCATCTTTAATCATTGGCACTTTAACAACAATTTGTGGGTGTAGTGCGGCAAGCGCTTCTCCTTCTTTTACAATACCTTCAAAATCTGTTGCAATAACTTCAGCACTTACATCTCCGTCAACAATTTCACAGATTGCTTTATAATGATTGATGATATTTTCCTGTCCTTTAATGCCTTCTTTAGCCATCAATGACGGATTAGTTGTTACGCCATCAAGAACGCCTAAATCTTGCGCTTCTTTAATTTGTTCAAGGTTTGCTGTGTCAATAAAGAATTTCATAATAGTTTTTTAAAGGAGTTCAAATGTAAAGAGGTAATCACTTTTATTCAAAAAAAGATATAAACAAA
>CALALS010000197.1 GCA_937925525.1 uncultured Flavobacteriales bacterium
TTTCGTAAAGAAACTTTTTTCTATAACTGCTTTTGTATTTACTTCAATTTGTGTGTTTTCACAAATTGGTGGGAATAGCGTCTATCGTTTTTTAGATGTACCCGTTTCTGCAAGAGTAGCTTCATTAGGCGGAAGCGCCATAGCCATTAGCGATGATGATTTAAATCTTACTTTCGATAATCCCAGCTTATTACACTCCGGACTTTCCAGGCATTTATCTTTTAGTTATATCAATTATGTTAGTGATATTAATTCCGGTCAGGTAAATTATGCGCACCATTTTAATAAGCTAGGAACATTTAGTGCTGGAGTAAAATTTTTTAATTACGGAAAGTTTGTAGAGACTGATAATGGTGGTAACATTCAAGGAGAGTTCAATCCCGGAGATTATGCTTTTATTATTGGTTATGGAAAGATGCTAGATTCTTCTTTTTCGATAGGAGCTAATCTTACCAATATTTATTCCGACTTTTATCAATACAATAGCTATGGTGCAGCTTTAGATATTTCAGCTACTTATCAAAATCGTAAAAAAGAATTTGTGGCGGCACTTGTTGCAAGAAATATGGGGTATCAGTTTGTATCTTACAACAGAACAGAAAACGAGCCTTTGCCTTTTGATTTACAGTTAGGTATATCCAAGAAGTTTGAACACGTGCCTTTTAGATTTTCAGTGGTGGCACATCATTTACAAAAGTTTAATTTCACTTATGTGGACTCTACTCAAATTCCTCAATCATTGGACCCATCGCAAGAAGAAGAATTTAAAGGTCCGCCATTTACAGAAAAGCTAATGCGTCATTTTATTTTTGGCGGAGAGTTTTTGCTTACTAAAAACTTTCATATCAGGATGGGCTACAATTACCAAAGAAGAAAAGAGTTGGTTTTTGCCAACAGAAAAGGTGCTGTGGGTATGAGCTTTGGACTTGGTTTTAAGGCCGGAAGATTTCATTTTAGCTATGGTTTAGCCAATTACCATCTGGCAGGCTGGTCTAACCATTTTACGCTTTCAAGCAACTTGGGCGAATTCTTTAAAAGAGCCAATTAAAGTAAGTTTAATTTCATCATTATACATTCTTATCCTATTTTAGTCGTCTGAACTGATTGAGTTGAAAGACATCATTATTGCCATAGACGGATATTCTTCTTGTGGAAAAAGCACATTAGCCAAAGCATTAGCCAAAGAACTTCAATATGTTTATATTGATACGGGTGCTATGTACAGAGCTGTTGCATTATATTTTTTAAGAAATAATATAATGAAAAACGGAGAAGTAATGTTGGATAAGGTGGAAAATGCTTTAGATAATATTACCCTTAATTTTCAATACAATAATCAAATCAACAAAGCTGAAACCATTTTAAATGGAGTAAATGTGGAGCAGGAGATAAGGGGATTGGAAGTTTCCGAAAATGTAAGCAAGGTCAGCAGAATTAAATCGGTTAGAGCCAAAATGGTGGAGTTGCAACAAAAAATGGGGCAACAAAAACGAATTGTAATGGATGGTAGAGATATTGGAACGGTTGTTTTTCCGGATGCAGAGTTAAAGTTATTCATGACGGCTGATGAGGATGTGCGAGCACAAAGACGTTTCAAAGAATTACAAGAAAAAGGCGAAAACATTACCATAGACCAAGTAAAGAAAAACATTGCCAGTAGAGATTTTGCTGACACTACCCGTGAAGAAAACCCACTAAAACAAGCCAATGATGCAGTGGTAATAGACAATACCAACATTACTCCGCAAGAGCAGTTTGATTTAGTTATGAAATTAGTGAAAGAACGAGTTAACTAACAAAAGCAACTATTTCCTCAGCCGCTTTTTTCGAAGCACCTTTTCCGCCTAACTTTTGAATGAGTTCTTGATAACCGCTTAATAGTGAATTTCTGTAGTCATCAGATAAAAGTTTGGTAAGTTCGGTTTTTAGATTCTTAGTATTCAAATCCGATTGAATCAACTCTTTTACCAGTTCTTTATCCATTATCAGATTAACCAAACTAATGTATTTTACTTTTACCAGTTGCCTAGCAATTAAGTACGAAACAGCACTTCCTTTATAGCAAACTACTTCAGGAACTTTAAATAAAGCCGTTTCTAAGGTTGCAGTTCCTGATGTAACTAAAGCAGCCTTTGAATGCCTTAGTAAATCATAGGTTTGATTTTGTGCCAGATGCACATTAGGGAATTTACTTACAAACGGTTCGTAAAAGCTTTTTTCTTGAGAAGGAGCTCCGGCAATGACAAATTGATATTCTTTAAAGTCATTTACTACCGATAGCATAATCGGTAACATCGTATTAATTTCTTGTTTTCTGCTACCCGGTAAAAGCGCTATAATAGGTTTTTCAGACAAATTGTTTTGAGAAGTAAACACTTTAAAATCTTCTGGAATTTCATTAATCGCATCTAATAATGGGTGGCCAACATAACTTACCTCATAGTTATGTTTCGCATAAAACTCCTTTTCAAATGGGAGAATCACCAACATTTTATCGATATACTTTTTAATTTTATGAACCCGAGATTCTTTCCAGGCCCATATTTGCGGAGATATGTAGTAAATCGTTTTAATCCCTAACGCTTTTACATGCTCGGCAATGCGTAAGTTAAAACCCGGATAATCAATAAAAATAACAGCATCTGGCTGGTACTCTTCAATATCTTTTTTGCAAAAATCAATGTTTTTGAGAATAGTTTTCAGATTAGCAATTACCTCAATAAAGCCCATAAACGCTAAGTCACGGTAATGTTTTACAATTGTAGCTCCTTGTTCCTGCATTAAATCACCACCCCAAGCCCTAAACTCTGAGTTTGGCTGCAACAGCTTAATTTCCTTCATTAAATTAGCTGCATGTAAGTCTCCGCTTGCTTCTCCTGCTATAATGTAATATTTCATCTAAAATTATTGGACTGATAATCAGTTAGTAACTTTTTTGTCACTGTAAATCTTCAAACTTTTTTAACATTTTTAAGTAATATGTTAATAAAATACATATATTTGTTAGTAACTGTGTTAATAAAGGGACTATGAGAGGATTAATTACACTAACTGTTTTTGCTGCTTTTTATTTTACATCTTACTCTTCAAACTACATTTTACCGCTTGATTCACCGGATGTAAGTGTTGATTCTTCTGAAGTAATAGAAGGAGCAAATACTAGCGTTACACCTAAAGATTCAACCAAAAAAACAACCACAACAAACGATATTAATGTAAAGGGTGTGGCTGTTTCTCCGTCACATTTTCACCTTCATATAAAACCCGGAGAAGAAAAAACCGTTAAAGTAAAAATTACGAATAGTACAGACTCTAAAAACAGCTTTAGAATACGTATGGTAGATTTTGCAATGGATAACAACGGAAAAACAGTTTTTTTAGACCCTAATGACAGTAATTCAACAGCTATTTCAAGATGGACTAATATTGCTCCAACATTTGTTGAAATGGAAGCAGGGGAGAGCAAACAAATCAATTTAACGGTAATAGTTCCTTCCGGTCAAGAAGGATATAAAGCAGCCTGGGGAGTATTAATGGTAGAGCAAGAAAAACCAAGAGAAACTATTGATGTGTCTAATTCAGGAGGAAACTCTGTGGCTTTTGGAGTAATTCCAACCTTTGCTTTCGGAGTATATGTGTATCAAAACCCACCAAATGTGAAAAACACTTCTGTTGAAATAACAGGATTTAAACATGAAATGAAAGATACTTTAAATACCATGAAGATTACCGCAACTAATACAGGTGACGGAATAGCTTATTGTACTTCATATATTGATGTTACTAATTTAAAAACAGGGTATCAAAAAAGATTATTAGTAAAAAGATTTACCATTTTACCGGGAATTTCAAGAGACTTTTTATTCTTATTGCCTAACGATTTGCCTCCGGGTGAATACGGTGCAATAGGAGTCATTGACTTCCAGGAGGCAGACGAAATACAAGCTGCTAAAACTAAATTCGTAATCAATTAAATCAATATAAGTTAAACCCTAAATCTTTTTTTATGAGAAAGTTTAAAGTCTATGCAACTGCCCTGTTTATTGGTGCTTTTGCTACAGCCAATGCACAGCTGATCGATGAAAAGGATGTAACCATTACGATGGACCTACAACCGGTGCTACAATTAGAAATGACAACACCAAACCAATTAGAGTTTGTGTTTGATGAAATCAATGAATACTACTCCGGTATTACTCAGTACGGAGCAACTATTCTAAAAGTAAGTTCTACCGTGAGCTGGGATTTATATGCCGTAGGTAGATCTACAGGAACAAATGGTCCTACTTTTTGGGATCAGCAAATAGATTATGGTAACAACAACCCTAATGCTATTGCAAACTTACCGCTAAGCTTAGTAGAGCTTAGACAAAATCAAGTGAACAACGGAGCCGGTGCTGCACTTGGTGCATTTGCTGACTACAGTGCTCAGTTTTCTCCTGCCACTACTCCAAGTGGACAAAACAGCTTGTATGTGAATGCAGGTACAAACACGCCTCCTACAACTAACGATAAGTACATTGGCGGACATGCCGGTACTTCAGGGGTTGCCGGTCAGGATTTCTTACCGGGTGGAAGTTATTTAACACAAACAGGTACAACTTCAGACTACTACTACTCTATAGATTATAGAATTTTACCTAGTCTTCCTGCTATTTTCCCAATGGCATTTGATGCTACGGGTTTAGTTCCTCAGGATTTAGTTACTGTGAATGGTGCCGGAGCTTATGCTGAGCCGGGTGTTTACACCATGTATGTACAATACATTTTACTTGAAGATCAATAGAAGCTAAAAATATTATAGTTCAAGGGTGAGAAATGCTTTTCACCCTTGATTATAATTATCTATGTTCTTACGTAAGATATATATTATTCTTTTTACGGGCATTTTATTGCTTGTAAAACCCTCATTTGGACAACTTCACTGTGGTACGGTGGATATTGTGCCTAATACAACGGTAAATGAATTATTGACCTTTGATTCTTTTAGCCAATATCAAGGAGGGATAATTATTAATAGTGTTGCCAGAATAAGAGTTAGAGTAACCGATCAAGCTGTTCCGGATCCACTCTGCTCATGGCATTTGTATATGATTGTGGACAACAATCCTGGAGCAGGAACACCTGTTAACGAGTGGGAAGAACTCACACAATACGGGAACGGATTAAATATTAATCCTCCCATCAATTCATTAGAAATTAGAGTTAGAAACGGTTGTCAAACATCCCCAATTGACGGAGTTTTTCAAACCTTCACTAACCATGGCGATATTATAGATATTATCGCTCAAATGATACTTATTACACCTGCCGGTTCTTGTGCGCCTAACGTAAATGGACCGGGTGACTATTTAACCAATTACAACGAATACAACTTTGATATAGATATTAGGGTAAAACCTAGCTTTCAATTTAATCCGGGAATTTATCAACTAAACGTAAAATTTCATTTAGAAGAAAATCCTTAATGCAAAACAATGGTCATATACTATGGTTATTGCTTTTCGCTTTTTTGATAAGTGGAAGTTCGGTGTATTCACAAAACAACACGCCCGACAGTATTAATACAGACGTACAAGTAGATACTTCTGATTTTTTTAATAAGAATAACCTAAATGCTCAACAAGATTCTTCTAAAAAGGTTATTAAAAGCAAAGTATTTCAAAATGATAAAGTAATACTGTTCTTTAGAAAGGATAGTATTTTACTGGAAGAAAACGAAATTGTATCAAACGTATTGGTTGTTTACAATTTATCTCCACAAACATTAAGCTTTAAGGCTGACATCATTTATCCTGAGGTATGGAAAAACATTAGTTTTAATGATGATAACTATACTGTAAATCCCGGTGATTCAGCATTTATTCCCATTAGTATAATTCCATCAAAAGGATTGTTGGGGGCAACTACGGTAATGATAAATGGTGTGTTGTTAGACTCATTGTCAGAGCAAATAGGGTCTAATTATTTTTATGTGTACACACAAAAAATTATGTCATGGGAAACATCTGTTGAGCCCGGTAAACGTATTTATTTTAGAAATGGAGAAAATTCAAAAGACATAGAGTATAGCATTTTAAACACAGGTAATAATCGTCAGGACTTTTTTATTAATCTTCGTTCAATTGGACAAAACCTGGTAGTAATTGACTCCAATCAATCAATAGTTAAGTCGGGAAAGACAATTATTTTAAACCCTTACCAAGACTCAACTTTTAAGTTTACCGTAAAGGCTATACATGAAGGTCAGCGCAATTTCAGAAGAGTATCTAACATTAGCCATAGACCTAGCACTGATTTAGTAGAAAAAAACTATACGCTATTTATTGAAAGTAAAGACCCTAAAGCTGTTGGAAATGCTTTAGGAAAGGCAAATAGGGTAGATTTTGTGAAGTTACCTAATGAAGTTACCGTATCGGAGCAAGGAAGTGCTACTTTCCCTCTTACTGTTTGGGCGACTGCCCAAAATTTGTTTGGCGATTATTCCTTCATGAATATCAATATGCAAGGATTTAAGCAATTAAACAGCAAAGCAAGTTTAGTCTATTACTCTCAATTAAATTATAATACTGTTTACTGGAACAGGAGATTGCTAAATGGCTCTCCATGGTATATTGGTTATTTTGATGATAAAATATCGGCCGAATTAGGGCAACTTAGTGGAGATATTATTGGTATTGTTAACTACGGAAAAGGGGCAAAAGCTTCCTATACTTATTTTGATAATAAACATAAAACTTCTGCCTTTTATATTAAGTCACCTTTCTTATTTAATGCGCCTCAAACCGAATCTTATGGGATGAGCCACATGTATCGAATTAATCCTAAAATTAACATCACTGCCGGAGCAGGAAGAGGTGTTTATCATCGTTCAAATACTACGGTAGATGCAGCTAATCTTAAGGGTAGTTTTAGTATTGCTAAGAATCATAACCTTTCCCTCATTTTTGCGGGTACTAATACTACAAGAGATTCAAGCGGAACTAAGAAAGTTACGCAAGGATATATGGCAGGTTTAAACTATGCTACCAGCTTCTTTGACAGAAGAATGAGAACAAATATTGGTGCAAGGTATAGAGACAGAAACTTTTCTACAGGAGCTTATGAAAGAATTGATTTGAACCACATGTCTATTTATACCATTTCAGATAAGTGGAACGTAATGTTGAATAACTTTTATAACAAGAACAACATTTTTAATATTTACACCGATACATTAATGGCCACTCAAGAGCAAGTAAACAATACCTTGTTGTTTACCACCATGACAGGAGTTGGTTCGTTTCAGCCGGGTTTATTTTACAACTATTCCGATATCTTGGATAACAGAATTCATTCGAGAGGGATAAGCATGAGGTATTCTACTTATAGTTTTAACAAAAACGCATTTGCTTCAGCATTTTTTAGAGCGGGTTATAATGACGCACTAGATTTTCAAGGCATTAACGACTATTTTATCTTCCAGTTTTATTCTATAGTACGTTACAAGGTGTGGAACTTTACCGCACGTTATGATTACGGAGCTAATTCCCTGGTAACGCTTCAGTATATGGTAGATTATGGTATTGCACCACAAACATTACGATTGTCGTTACAACACCAACACCTGTTTAAAAACACGCACTTTTTATTGGAGAATACTTCATCGTATAACTACAACAACATCTTTAAAAGTCACACTTTTAACTATTCTCCGGAAATATTCTACTTTACTAATTCAGGATGGAGATTTAGCTTTGCATCTAATTATTCCTATACCTCAAATAACTACGCATCTATTTATGCAAACGTAATTACTACTCCTACTTCAGATGTGCAGCCTACCGCTGCTCATAACATTACATTCAGAGCAAGTATTTTAAAAGACTTTAACATTCCTGTACCTTTTATAAAGAAAAAAGCAGTAGATGCTAATTTCATTGCTTTTTATGACTTAAATGGTAATAGTATAAGAGAAAGCAACGAGCCGCTAATTGAAAATGTAGTAATTAGCATTGATAAAATGAAAGAAGTGCTAACCAACAGAAAGGGAGAAGCATTAGCTAAAAACATTCCTTTCGGTGCGCATAAAGTTGAGTTGATGGCGCTTGACCCTATTGAAGGATGGTTTCCTAATTTAGCTGATTCAACTGATTTTGTGAAAGACGGTGATTATTATTTACCGTTTGTAAGAGGTGTAAAAGTTTACGGAGAAGTAGTGTTGGATAGGCAACGAATTGCAGTGTTAGATGAAGAGAAGAAGTTTGATTTATCTAGAATTAAAATTACGGCTACCAATGGTAAAGTGTATAGCACGCTTACGGATGTAGATGGTAAGTTTGAGTTTTACATGCCGAATGGAGATTACATCATTACGATTGACGAATCTGTGTTAGGAAGCCGATACAAGCTTACCAGAAACAATATTCCGTTGAACTTACAAACGGAACAAACCAATGTATATGTTTCGTTTTACATTGTAGAGAAAAAACGTAAAGTTGAAATCAAAGACTTTAGCGGAGACGAATAAACTTATTTTGCTTCTACAAACTTCCCTTTATTGATAATTCCCAATGCTTTTCCTGTTAAGGCTTTTCCAATGAAAGGTGAATTCTTTGATTTTGAAAGAATCATTTTCTCCTCTAGTTTCCACTCTAGTTTTGGGTTGAAAAGTGTTAGGTTGGCAATTGCTCCTTCTTCTATTTTCAAGCTTTTAAGTTGTAAAATCTCTCTAGGTGCTGAGGTAAGCTTAGTTATAATATCTTCTAAGTTGAGGTGTTTTTGAAGTACGCTGTTTGCTGCCGCAAAGCAAGTTTGTAAGTTAATGGCTCCGTAAGCGGCATTGTCAAATTCGCATTTCTTTTCCTCAATATCTTTCGGGTTGTGGTTGGAGCAAATGGCTGCAATAGTTCCGTCTTTTAAGCCTTTGATAAGCATATTGATGTCCACCTTTTCACGAAGTGGAGGCTTTACTTTAAAGTTGCTGTCAAACTCTTTCAGCATATCATCAGTAAAGAAGAGGTTCACAGAGCTTACGTCTGCCGTTACTTTAATCTTTTTCTTTTGCGCATTTTTAATGATTTCCACACTACCTTTGGTAGAGATGGTTGTTAGGTGAACCGGGCTTTCGCAATATTCAGCTAAGAAAATATCTCTGGTAACCATTATTTCTTCTGCCAGTGCAGGTATTCCTTTTAGTCCAAGGGAAGTAGAATTTACCCCTTCATTCACCATTCCTTTACCCGCTATGTTTTCATTATTCGGGTAGTTAATCACTAAGCTGTTAAACCCTTTGGTATAGAGTAAAGCTCTTTGCAGTAGTGCAGAGTTGAGGATAGAGTTTTTATCATCAGAGAAGGCAATAGCGCCTGATTGTGCCATGTCAAACATTTCGGAAAGTTCTTTTCCTTGCATTCCTTTGGATACACAACCTATCGGGAAAACATCTACTATACTGTTTTTGGTTCGGTTAACGATGTATTCTACCGCACCTTTATTATCAGTAACGGGTTCGTTGCTTGGCATAGCGGCTACTCCCGTAAATCCTCCGTTGGCAGCGGCCTTTAATCCTGTTTCAAAGTCTTCTTTGTATTCAAATCCAGGGTCGCCAAAGTTAGCGTTCATGTCAAACCAACCGGTAGAGATGTGTAAGTCTTTAAAGCTGATTTCGGTGCATTTTTCTTTCGGTTTTAAGTCTTTGCCAATTTTTTTAATTTGATTGCCAACTACTAAAACGTCCAGCGTTTTGCCGTTGTACTTGCCGCCTTTGTCAACAATTTTTGCTTTTCTGATTAAATAGTTCATACCACTTTTATTTTTTTGTCATTCTGAGCGAAGTCGAAGAATCTAAAAAATAATTCAGCCATGTTTCGACTCCGCTCAACATGACTATTATTGCATTTATCTGTCATTTCGAATCCTCCTATTGCGGAGATATATCTCATATTCATTCGATATGACAATTTGCTATGTTTTATGCTTTCCAAAGTTTAATCAATGCTATTTCCGTTGCTAAAAATAACAATGCTAAGA
>CALALS010000198.1 GCA_937925525.1 uncultured Flavobacteriales bacterium
GTTGCAGCAGCCGTTCTATTTATCGTTCTTTTAGTATTGTTGCCCAGAAAAGTTCTTGACAAAAAAGATATTGTCAAAGACCAGTTGGAAGAAATAGATGGTAATCATAATCATGAGTTTACTATTAAATCTCTACTTCAAAATGTTCAGAATGAAAATTTGAAAAGTCAAATACAGTCTGAATACAATGAATATAAAGAGAATGGTAAAATAACTATTTTGGATACCCTATATTACATTTCTTACACCAATAACTTTCCTGAACTAGCGGCTTTGTTTTATGAAGAAAAAGCTTTAAAACTGAACAGTGAAGATAGTTGGCTGTTAAGTGGTGATGCTTTTTTTAACGCTTTTAGATACACTCAACACCAGGAGTTTAAAACTATACTCATTAATAAAGCTATTGAAGCATATAGTGAAGTATTGAAGAGAAATGATAAAAACTTAAATGCTAAAACAGGTTTGGGAGTGTGTTATGTAGATGGCTCTTCTTATTTAGGAGAACCACCAATGAGGGGAATTACTCTTTTACTTGAAGTGGTTAAAGAGGATTCGACCAATTTATCTGCATTGACTAATTTAGGTTATTTCTCTATACAATCAGGGCAATATGAAAAGGCGAAACAACGTTTCGAACAAATTTTGAAAATAGAACCAAAGTTTGCAGAAGCGCATTTGTATCTTACAGATATTAGCTTAGCTATGGGAGATACAATAAATGCAGTTGAGCACATTGAAAAATATAAAAGCATGATTGAAAATCCGGCTACAAAACAGCAGTTGGATGAGTACATCAAGAAATTGTTAAACAACTAAAATTACAAGCTATGCCAAGCGGAAAAAAACGCAAAAGACATAAAATGGCTACGCATAAGCGTAAAAAAAGACTTAGAAAAAACAGACACAAAAAGAAGAATAAATAGTTCTTCAGTTTATTTTTTTCTAACCGGTCAGATATGTTCGAATTTGCTGACTGGTTGTTTTAATTGGGATTATCTTATTTCATAGGTGCTGTTGTACACTGTCGTAAAAGCACTATTACATGAGTTTAGAATTAGTTATTGATTCAACTCCATCGGAAGTAGTGATTGCATTATTGAAGGACAAAAAACTTGTTGAGCTTCAAAACGAAAAAAGCAATCATCAATTCTCTGTAGGAGATATATTTTTGGCGAAAGTCAATAAAGTTATACCAAGCCTTAACGCAGCATTTGTTGACGTTGGCTACACTAAAGATGCTTTTCTGCATTATTTGGACTTGGGTCCGCAATTCTCATCGTTAAATAAATTTGTAAAAAGTGTTAGAGGAAACAACTATCACTCTTCAAAACTTGACAATTTTGAAACAGAGAAAGACATTGATAAAGGCGGAAAAATAAAAGAGATTATTAGTCAAGGCCAAGAAATTATTGTACAAATTGCAAAAGAGCCTATCTCTACAAAAGGCCCCAGACTTACTTCTGAAATTTCAGTAGCAGGTCGCTATATTGTTTTAGTTCCGTTTTCAGAAAAGGTTTCTGTATCCCAAAAAATTAAGAACCCTGCTGAAAGAGAACGCCTTCTCAGGCTTGTACAAAGTATTAAACCAAAAGGTTTTGGAATAATTATAAGAACAGTAGCCCAGTCAAAAAAAGTTGTTGAATTGCATAACGATTTAAATGACTTAATGACAAGGTGGAATACGATGTACCAAAAACTAAAATCGTCAGCTCCTCCCAAAAAAATACTTGGCGAACTAGACAGAACATCGGCTCTATTAAGAGATTTACTTTCTGACGAGTTTACAAACATTCACGTAAACGATAACACAACAGCAGCTGAAGTGAAAGAATATTTAACATCAGTTTCACCCAACAAAGCCGGTATAGTTAAGGAATATCAAGGAAGAGTTCCGATTTTTGATCATTTTGGAATTCAAAAACAAATAAAAGCTGCTTTTGGAAGAAATGTTTCTCTAAACTCAGGAGCTTATTTAATAATTGAGCACACTGAAGCAATGCACGTCATTGATGTTAATAGCGGAAACAGAACCATTAAAGGTCAGGAGCAAGAGCAAAACGCATTAGAAACCAATATTGAAGCTGCCGAAGAAATTGCCCGCCAATTGAGACTTAGAGATATGGGCGGGATTATAGTGGTTGATTTTATTGATATGCGTGAATCAGAGAATAGAGCAAAGCTTCATGAAAAGTTGAAAGAGTTCATGAAAGCTGATAAAGCTAAGCATACAATATTAGCCCCAAGTAGATTTGGTTTAGTTGAAATTACAAGGCAAAGAGTTCGACCGGAAATTGAAATTAAAACCAAAGAAACCTGTCCTTCATGTGGTGGGACAGGAGATGTAAAAGCGCCAATATTATTTACCGATGAAATAGAAAGGAGCTTAGACTTTTTAATGAAAAATATAAAGCCTAAAGAATTGACAATTTGCGTTCATCCTTTCATTGAGGCTTTTCTTACAAGAGGTTTTAGAAAAAAACAAAGACAGTGGTATTTTAAATATAAAAAGTGGATAAAGATCCTTCCACTTAGTTCATATCAATACCTAGAATATCGATTTTTGAACGAAAACGATGAAGAGATTAAGTTTTAAAACCTATTATTCGTCTATTCAAATAGCCTTTTCGTCTAATTTTCAAAACTTTAACACTTAAATTTCGTAAAGTTTAGGACTTAAGGTCCTAAAATGGAAAAAATTAAGTTTTATACTATTATTCTCTTCTTTGGAATTTATTTTTCAACCCATTTTGTGTTTGCTCATAATGCGAAATTATTAGAGTGCAATGTAAAAGGGAATCCAACGGTATCTGAAGCTAACATGACCAATTATTTTATCAATTGTACTAAACTGGTAGAAAGCAATCCTATTTGGACTTCATGTGTAGTGGTGGCAATTATTGATTCAGCTACGCTTCAGCCATGGAATTCATCCATAAAAAATTTAGGACAGTTAAACTTTGGTGCTAACCCGGCATTTGATTATGTATTTATATACAACACAAACAACACTTCTCAAATGAACGCAATGGTGCAGGCAATGGTGGATAGCGTTCCTAATGGTTCATTTATCTTAGCTTACACCTGGCGATATGGAAATTTTTCGAAATGGTATGGTGCGAACCCATTAATTCCAATAGCAATGAATGCAATTGGAGCCACAGAAATTGCAAAAGCAACAGACTCTATTCCTTATATTATGTTTACACGGAAAGGACATCCCAACTTAACGCAAGAAGTTTTAGGAAATAATGTGAATGATACTATTCAGCTTTCAACTATAATTTCGGATAATCCACAGGAAAAATTGGTTTTTTCTACCGATTCGGCTATTTATTTTGAAGGAGATACGGTTAGCTTAATCGGCCCTGACGGTTATGCCTCTTATTATTGGAATACAGGAAGCACAAATCAAACTCTTAAAACCTCAAACCCTGGAATATATATCTTGAGAGTTACAGATAGTACAGGCTGCATTATTCGAGATACAGTGATGATAAAAGATAAAAGGGGGACTTTTATAAGAGCAAATAAAGAGGATATTCAATTTTCATTTTATCCTAACCCTTCGAAAACAAAACTTTCATTAAGTTCAAATCTTCCCATTGATTTTATTAAGTTTTATAGTTTAAATGGTCAACTTGTAAAAGAGGTTTTATTACAGAATATTAAGCATTATGAAGTTGATATTAGTGCTTTAGATATTGGGATTTATTTCATGGAAGTTGATATTTCCGGAGAAAAAATGCACCAAAAAATTATAAAGAATTAGCCATTACTTCTAATGGCAACTACCGGATTCATTTTAGCAGCCATTCTAGAAGGAAATACGCCTGATATAATACCAATAATAAAAGAAATGGTAAGACCTGTAACAATATTGGTCCAACTTAAAATCACCTCCATATCTATAACTGAAGAAGCAGCTTTGGTAACTAACCAGACAAGCAATAATCCCATCAAACCGCCAATCATTGAGAGAAAAATTGCTTCAAATAAAAATTGAAGTAATATGAAGTAATTTTTTGCTCCCAAAGCTTTTTGAATACCTATTATTGAAGTTCTTTCTTTTACCGAAACGTACATAATATTAGCCACACTAAATCCTCCTACTAAAATTGAAAAACCGCCTATTATGGCGCCAATAATGGTTATCATGGCAAACATATCAGAAAAGCCGGTAGTTAACATACTGGTTTCATTTAGTGCAAAATTATCATCGGCTAATGGTTTTATTTTTCTTATCGACCGCATTATACCCCTTAACTCATACATTAAATCTTCATTTTTTACACCCGGTTTTGCTTTTACCCAAATACTT
>CALALS010000199.1 GCA_937925525.1 uncultured Flavobacteriales bacterium
AACACTACATAAATAATGCTTTAAAAGCAGGGAAATCTGTTTTGGCAGAAGGTGCCCAAGGAACTTTGCTAGATATTGATTTTGGAACTTACCCATTTGTTACTTCATCCAACACAATTACTGCCGGAGCATGCACAGGATTGGGAATAGCTCCTAATAGAATTGGAGGTGTATTTGGAATATTTAAGGCTTACTGTACCAGAGTTGGAAGTGGTCCTTTCCCAACAGAGTTGGAGGACGAAACCGGAGAAGAAATGCGAAAAGTAGGACACGAATTTGGAGCAACTACCGGCAGACCAAGAAGATGTGGTTGGTTAGATATTCCTGCGTTAAAATATGCTTGCATGGTAAACGGTGTTACCCAACTAATTATGATGAAAGCCGATGTGCTCACTAATTTTGAGCCTATTTCAGTATGCACAAAGTATAAACATCAAAATCAAGAAATTGACTATTTACCTTACAGCATAAATCCTGAAGATGTTCAGCCGATTTATGAAAGTGTAAAAGGTTGGAAAGAAGACTTAACACAGCTTTCAAGCTCAAGCGATTTACCGAATGAAGTGCATGAATATATCGCATTTATTGAAAAACAAATTGAAATCCCAATCACTATTGTTTCTGTTGGCCCGGACAGAAAACAAACACTTTTTAGAGAGGCGGTATCAGTTTAAAACATGCTTATTTCTCCAAAATACATTGGGGTTTTTATCACTTTACTAATTAGTGTTTCTTTTTCTTTTGCACAAAAACCAAAACAAATAGAGTTGATTAATGCTAATTCTTTAGAGTTTGACAATTCATCAGGTGTTAAAGCAAAAAAGTTAATTGGCAATGTTCAATTCAAGCATGAAGAAGTGCTAATGTTTTGCGATAGCGCATATTTATTTGATGAATCGAATAGCTTAAATGCCTACGGACATGTTAGAATAAATCAAGGCGACAGTCTTCAATTATATGGAGACTCCTTGTTTTATGATGGAAATACAAAAACCGCAATCGTAAAAAATAATATCCGACTTAATAATAATGATGTAAATCTTACTACCAATTTTCTGGAATATAAAAGAGAAGAAAATCTAGCCTATTTTATTGGTGGAGGAACTATGTACAACAAAAAAGAAAAGACGAATTTAACTAGTCAACAAGGCTATTACAATTCTACTTCAAAGTCTTTTTTCTTTAAAAAAGATGTGGTTTTAACGCATCCCGAATACAAAATGAAATCTGACACATTACAGTACAACTCATTTTCCAGAGTAGTATATTTTCATGGACCAACAACCATCAACTTAAATGACGGCACTGAAATAAAATGTGAAGGTGGTTACTACAATTCAATTACCGACCAATCTAAATATTACACCAAAGCTGAAATTAACTCTAAACAAAACATGCTAAAAGCGGATACTATTCTTTACAATAAAAATGGGGGGATAGGTATTGCTACGTGCAACGTTGAATTAATTGACACTAGTGAAAATATTATTGTTACCGGTGATTTAGCTCATATTTTTGATGCGAAAGACAGTTTAATGGTAACTGACAATGCTATTATTATTAAAGAATTTGAAAAAGATACTTTGTATATGCACGCAGATACTTTTAAGGTAAGTGCAGACACAGCCGGAAACAAAATACTTTATGGTTATAATCATGTCAAATTTTTTAAACCTGACATGCAAGGTAAGTGTGATTCTATTTATTATGCCTTTGCTGATTCAACCATTCAGTTTTTTAACGAGCCTATACTTTGGAATAATGAAAACCAGCTTACCGGTGAAAAAATGGATTTAGTCTTGAAAAATGATGAAATTCACAAGCTGTTTATTGATAAAAATGCCTTTATTATCAGTTATGTTGATTCAGCCAAATACAACCAAATAAAAGGTAAAACCATTGAGGGTTATTTTTTAGAAAATGCCCTACACAATGTTGATGTTACCGGAAATGGACAAACTATTTATTATGTTCAAGACGACCAAAAAAGATATATTGGAATTAATAAAGCAGAAAGCAGTAATTTAAGAATTTATCTTTCCGATAATGAAATAAAGAAAATTACCTTTATAAAAGACCCGGAAGGCAAACTAATGCCTTTAAATGATGTTAGTGAAGAAGAATTACTTTTAAAAGGGTTCATTTGGAAAATAGAAGAAAAGCCACTCACCCGATTTGATATCCTAAACTAGGTTTTATTCAGGCTTAAAATTTAGCGCTACAGAATTTATACAGTACCTGAGTCCTGTTGGTTTTGGGCCGTCATCAAAAACATGGCCTAAATGAGCGCCACAATTTGCACAAACAACCTCAGCTCTTACCATACCTAAAGAATAATCTGATATTTCTTTTAAGCTATTGTTATTTGAAGGTTTATAAAAACTTGGCCAGCCGGTACCTGAATCAAATTTTGATTCAGAACTAAACAGTAAATGATTACAACAAATACAATGATATGTACCAGGCTCATAAAATTTATTGTATTTACCACTAAATGGAGCTTCAGTCCCTTTTTGTCTTGTAATATAATAAGCTTCAGGACTTAATTGTTCTTTCCATTCAGCGTCCGTTTTTTGAACATTATATTGAGTTTTTTCTAGACCGCTTTTTTCTTTCGGTTTATTTTGTTGCGAACAAGCCATCAATGGAATAAATAAAAACAATGTAATAAAGCGCCTCATAATAGTTATATTTTATGTTTGGACATACGCAAAAAAAAGCCGTTTGGGTTTTGTCCAAACGGCTCTTAAAATATTAAATCAGAAATTATTTAGTCAAAATAACTTTGTGTGCAGAAGTAACTTCATTAGCAGTAACTCTAATAAAGTAAACACCTGTATTTTGATTAGATAAATCTAATTGAGCTCTATCATTGCTTACGCTCATTGTTTTAACAACATTTCCTAAGATATCCACTACTTCAATATTCATGTTAACAGCTTTAGCCGTTACATTAAATATACCATTAGACGGATTAGGGAAAATAGAAACATCATTAGACTTCATTTCGCTTTCGCTGATACCAACTTCAGATTGGTCAAATCCAGCACCCTTTAAATAATAGTGTTGGGTAGATGTTGTCACATCAGTAGTATTTGAAGGAATTGTATACACAATTGGCAGCTCATAATTCATTTCTGTTCCTTTAACCGAAGATATTGGAGCCAAAGTAGGAAAAAAGGCTCCAAAAACATTTGTTAAAATTTTTATAGGTGTATAAAGCGAAGAACTAACTTCATAACCAATAGCATATATTTCAGGATTACTGTTTGACTGGCTAACACTAATGTCTGTAGCTGACCATGTAAAGAAAAGCTTTGATCCATCTTGCAATCTACTTGCTTGAGGTCTCGTAGTTACAGAAACTTGGTTTGGTGAAGTTCCCAAACTAAAATCTGTATTTCTAATTGAATCTACAAAATTTACTGCCCAGGATGAAGCTACTGTTTGACAGTGCATTAAATATCTAAAGCCATTATAAATATAGCCTAGCGAATCTTTATGAGAGGAGTAACCTGAAAGAACCTCTGCAAATATATGCAGTTCGCCATTAGCATCAACAGTAATATCAGTTTCACTAAAATACGGTCTGATTGGGCCTGATCCACCACCTGAACCATAAATATATTGCTGCATAACTGGGTCGGTAGAAAAGTCAAAAGAAGTTTGTTTATTCCATGTGGTACCACCATCAGTAGTTTTATAAACGATTGGTCTGTAAACAGTATCTAACCCTATATTTGCTTCAGCGCCAATAATAACAGCATAACCGGTTAAGCCATTTGGAGCAAATGCAACATTCCATCCGTTCACCATTTTAATATAGCCGTTTGTTGGATCAGTATAAGAATATGTATTAGGAGCAAAAACATGTGGCATTGTCCAAGTAAAATCATTAGTAGGGACATTAAAAGTTCCCTTATTTAGATAAAATCTAGAATAATTCAATGTATCCATTGGACTTGGTGAAGTTGCACTATAGTTTTTGTTGTATCTTGTGCTTAAAGAAAAGGCCGTTCCAAGTGATGTAACATCAAGACCATAAGGATGGAAGAAAGTAGTATCAGTATTAACATACGTTTCAGAAGAATTAGTAGAACCATCAAATTTAACAGAATATCTGCCTAGCATACCCCACTTATTAGGTGTTTCACTAGTCAATACAGGAGCGTTAGCAACTACAAATGCATTAATTGGATTAGTATTTGCAACAGGATTATATATGGCTAATGAAGGATATCTAGCAGCCTTTCCGCCTGAGGGATTACCAGTATATGTAGGATTTAGGGGGCCTCTATCTAAATTCCAAGTGTTTCCTCCATCTGTAGAAACGTCAAAATTTAGAGTACCTGAATTAGTTCCATTAGCTTGGTAATTTCTGTGAATAAAAGCTACCGCATCTAAGTCGTGATTATAAGCAACTTGATTTTGACCGTTTAATAATATGGTATAAATATTTGCTGACTGTCCAATAGGGATAGATGTAACAGCAGATATTTGGTTTCCAACATTATTATTTGGGATTTCCGGTTTATTGGTAGGAAAAGTAAAACCTGGGTCAATAAACTCTTGAATATTTCCTCTGTCTGCCTTTACCGGTTTCAACATATCAGGATGTTGTGCATTTACTGCCACTACCGCAAAAACAGAAGCAAAAAGTAATGTTTTTTTCATAAGTGTAAATTTTAAGTTATTAAGTGCGACTTTTTATTGAAAGGCGAAGTTAAGCATTTTGTAGCTTAAATTTCAAGTTTCGTCTATAAAATTTAGAATAATTCATTAACGGTTGTTTCTTCAACATTAAAGGGAATGGTAACCATTAATTTATCTTCTTCTTTCATAGTCCGCTTTATGGTTGATACTGCTCCTTCATTTCTTGCCCATGACCTTCTAGCAATTCCATTGTTTACATCCCAAAATAACATCATCTTTAAACGTTCCTCTGACTCTTCACTTCCATCTAACAACATTCCGAAACCACCATTAATTACTTCTCCCCACCCTACACCACCACCGTTGTGAATAGAAACCCATGTTGCTCCTCTAAAAGAATCTCCAATGACATTATGAATTGCCATATCGGAAGTAAACTGAGAACCATCATAAATATTTGAAGTTTCTCTATAAGGTGAATCTGTTCCCGAAACGTCATGATGGTCTCTTCCCAAAACCACAGGACCAATTTCTCCTTTTTTTATAGCATCATTAAATGCTTTTGCTATTTCAATTCTCCCAAAAGCATCTGCATAAAGTATTCTTGCTTGCGAACCCACAACAAGTTTGTTTTTCTTTGCTTCTTTTATCCACTTTATATTATCACTCATCTGAAGTTGAATATCTTCCGGAGCTTCCTTCATTAATTTCTCTAAAACCTCAGCCGCTAACTTGTCAGTATAATCTAAATCTTCTGGCTTTCCGGAAGTACAAACCCATCTAAATGGTCCAAAACCATAATCAAAGCACATTGGTCCCATAATATCCTGAACGTAAGAAGGATATTTAAAAGTAATTCCGTCTTGATTCATCACATCTGCACCAGCTCTTGATGCTTCTAATAGAAACGCATTTCCATAATCAAAAAAGTAAGTTCCGTTTTCAGCACATTTATTAATAGCCAAAGCTTGCCGTCTAAGTGACTCTTGAACCTCTTCTTTAAACTTAGTTGGGTTATTTGCCATCAGCTCATTCGATTCTTCATAAGTCAATCCTACAGGATAGTAACCGCCTGCCCAAGGATTATGGAGCGATGTTTGGTCTGAACCAATATCTATTTTAATTCCTTTTGCATAAAACTCCTCCCAAACCGTAACAATGTTTCCTAAGTAAGCATAAGAGCGTACCTCTTTATTTGTAATTGAGGATTTAACTTTATCACATAACTCATTAATGTCTTCAACCACTTCATCTACCCAACCTTGCTCATGTCTTTTATATGCCGCCTTAGGATTAACTTCAGCAGTAACTGAAACACAACCGGCAATATTTCCTGCTTTAGGTTGTGCACCACTCATCCCGCCCAAACCTGAAGTCACAAATAGTTTTCCTGAAAAATCAGAATACCCTTTTTTTCTCAACGCATTCATTACAGTTATAGTTGTACCATGTACAATTCCTTGCGGACCAATATACATGTAAGAACCGGCTGTCATTTGTCCGTATTGTGTTACTCCCAAAGCATTAAACTTTTCCCAGTCATCAGGTTCAGAATAATTAGGAATCATCATGCCGTTAGTTACAACAACTCTTGGAGCATTTTTATGAGAAGGGAATAAACCCATCGGATGCCCTGAATACATAACTAAAGTCTGCTCATCTGTCATTTCAGAAAGATATTTCATCGTTAACCTATACTGTGCCCAGTTTTGAAAAACAGCACCATTTCCACCATATGTAATTAACTCATGTGGATGTTGTGCAACTTTTGGGTCTAAATTATTTTGAATCATCAACATAATAGATGCGGCCTGTTCACATTTGGCAGGATAGTCATTGATAGGTCTAGCGTACATTTCATAATCGGGTCGGTAGCGATACATATAAATTCTACCATATTCTATTAATTCTTGAGCAAACTCTTTTGCTAATTCACTATGAAATTCTTGAGGAAAATATCGTAGGGCATTTCTAACAGCCAGCTTTTTTTCTTCCTTAGATAAAATATCTTTTCTTTTGGGTGAATGACTCACTGTATTATCAAATTCCTTTCCTGGAGGTAAGTAATTAGGAATACCTTCTTGTACTGCTTCTTTAAAATTCATTTTTTAGATGTTTAGATGTTAGACTAAAAGAGTTTAGAGTGTTTTTTGAAAACTTACCATCATTTTTTGAAGTTCATCAATTTTATTTTCGATAATAGTTAAAGCTTTATTGTTGATATATTTTCTGTTACTTGAAATTAGAAGTTGAGTTACCAATTCATAAGAAGAACCTAAAGCAACATCAAGGAAATGTGAAAATGATGGATTACTCCTTGAAGAACCCTCTGCAATATTACTAGGAATAGAAACCGCACATCTGTTTAATTGAGATATTAGTCCGAACTTTTCCTCTTTCGGAAATTTATCTGTAATCTCAAAAACATCATTACAAACTTCCATAGCTAATTGCCAAATTTTTAATTTTTTATAAATATGCTTTTTTCTTTTCTCCATTTTTAGTTATTGTCTAACTTCTAATATCAAATCTCTATCAGTCTAATTTCTTCTTTATTCTTCCTGTTTTTTTATCAAAACCGTAAGGGCAGTGGCGACAACCACTTTTACAACAATATCCTCTTTTTAAAAGGTATTTTTCTGTAAACACCACATAGCCTTCCTCACTCATATAATAGTCTTCGGGCTCTAAATTTTTCTTTTTAGAAAACTCTTCCATCGATTAGATCCCTGCAAATTTATAAGAAAGAAATTTCTTATTATGAATAAAGCTTAATTAAGAATTTTCAAGCTTATCTTTAAGTTGCTTTATTATTTCTTTTTGATTGGAGATAATTTCATTTAACAATTCATTTTCTCTTTTGAGCTTTTTATTTTCTTCAGAAAAACTATAGTACTTACTTTCTGATTCTTTTACTTCACCTTTAACCTTTGACGTATCTTCTACAAAGTAAGAAATTGGAACATCAAGTGCAGATGCTATTTCTGCTAAGGTAAAGTAATTAACCTTTGATGTCACCTCTATATGAGAGATAAGAGCTCTAGTTTTGTTAATAGCCTTAGCAAGGTCTTTTTGACTAATTCCCTTTTCAACTCGTAAAATCTTTATTTTCCTTCCAATTTCCATCACTATGTCTTAATCTGGTCAATTCTAAGGAATATAATATTGTCTTTTTGATAATTTTATTATCTTTGAGATAATTTATTATTTATCTAGTTTGATACATCTATTACTAGTTGATGATAACCCAACTATCAAATCGCTAATTAAACTTCTTTTAAAAGAACATAAAGAAATAGAAATAGTTGGCGATTGTAGTGATGGTAGTGAAATATACCCTTTCATAAAGAATTACCACATTGATGTTATTTTAATGGACATTATGATGAAAAAAATGAACGGGTTTGAAGCGACTAAAAAAGTTAAAGCGATTAATCCCGACATAAAAATTATTGGGCTTTCATGCTCAGACCATATACACTATATTGCAGAGTTATTAGAGGCAGGAGCTGACGATTTCTTATCAAAATATGAATTAACCGAAACATCACTATTAAAAAAGATCAGATCTCTTTTTTGAAAACGTCTTCTATCTTCGCATAATGTTAGCTTCAAACAAAAAAACAACTGTTTTAAAAGTTTCTAGTTCACTTGCTGATGAAAAAAAAATTGAACTATTTATTAAAAGAGATGATTTAATTCACCCTGAAATATCCGGTAATAAATGGAGAAAATTAAAATACAATATTCTTCACGCTAAAGAAAAAGGCTATCAAAAATTGGTGACATTTGGTGGAGCATACTCCAATCATCTTTATGCATTTGCAGCAGCATGTAAAAACTTTGACATAAATGGAATTGCTATTGTCAGAGGAGAAAAGCCTAAAAAACTCTCCCACACGATTCAATTTGCGGAAAAATGTGGAATAGAACTTATTTACATTTCCAGAGAAGATTACAGAAAAAAAGATTCGGAGATAATTAAATCAAAAATTGCTGATAATGATTTCTTCTTAATTCCCGAAGGCGGCTCAAATGCTTTTGCTTTAATAGGCTTAAAAGAAATGATGGAAGAAATAAATGAAGAATATGATTTTATATGTTGCCCTATAGGAACAGGTGGAACCGTTTCGGGAATTTTAAAATATTCACACTCTTCAACCAAAGTTGTTGGCTTTCCTGTACTAAAAGGCGTTGATTATTTAAAAGAAAACATTTCCGAATTATCTGAATTAAAAAACATAGATGAAAAATTAATTTGGGCTAGTGATTATCACTTTGGCGGATATGCAAAAGTCAATCAAGATTTAGTTGATTTTACCAATGGCTTTTATCAAGAACATCAAATTCCGTTAGATTTAGTTTACACTTCAAAAATGATGTATGGTATATTAGATATGATTAAAAATGGTATGTTTCCTGAAAACAGTAAAATATTAGCAATTCATACAGGTGGATTACAAGGCAATATTGGAATGAAAGAAAGACTAAAAAAAATTAATCTTTCCTTTTAATTGCCAAGACATTAAACCCCAGACCAACAAGAAATTGATTACTATACATTTTCTTGTATCCATTAGTATTATATCGATAACTAAAAAGCTCTTTTACCCCATCCTTATATTGAATATTTAAGCTAACTATATTTCTATAAGAATAACCAATAATATAATCTACACTGATGTTTCTGTTAATTAACTCATCATGATTTTTGATTTCCTTAGTAACCTCATAAGGAAAGTTGTATTGTTCATGATGATAAAAATAATCTTGTTTAAGTTGATTATATACACTTACACCTGATTGAAAATAAATTCTAGAATTATTTCTAAATTTTAAAGTGTATCTGAAATTAATAGGAAAATATAAATATGAAGTTTCACGATATTGCTCATATTTAAAAAGCCCATCCACAAAAACATGCGCAGTTGAATTTATATTTGTATAGTAAGCTCCGGAATAAATTCCTAAAAATTTATAATCATAACCACACCATATTCCTGAAGAAAAACTTTCATCACCTTCATCCCAATGCTCTTCAACTGCCCTATAAGATTTCTGCCAATTTATTAACTCTCCATAACCCGCATAAAACTCAGCCCCTGCTGAAAGTTGACCAAATACATTTATAGCAATAAAAAAAACAACTAAAGCTATTATAACCCTAAGTTTTGACATCAAACAAATTTAAACAATAATCTTTGATGTAACATCGTTCAAAAAAATGAGTAGAAGTGTTGAAAAAGTTAAGTTTTTAACACTTAACAACAAAAAAATTGGTTTTATAGGTAGAAATTCTATTTTTGCCGAAAATTAAGGAGAGAAAATTATGTATTGGACACTAGAACTAGCATCATATTTGGAAGACGCGCCTTGGCCGGCTACTAAAGATGAATTAATAGATTTCGCCATTAGAACTTGTGCACCATTAGAGGTTGTAGAAAATCTTCAAGAAATTGAAGATGATACTGAGTTATTTGACACTATAGAAGATATTTGGCCGGACTACCCTTCAAAAGAAGACTTTTTCTTTAATGAAGACGAGTACTAACAAAGTTAAACCACATTAACAATTTATAACGGAAACTACTATAGTTTCCGTTTTTTATTTTATTACATTTGCAACCCTTATATTAAGATTAAAACATGATAGGTTCAATAACTAAAACGCTTCAAAAAGTTTTTGGAAATAAGTCAGATAGAGACATCAAAGAAGTAATGCCTTACGTGACAAAAACAAATGAGTTTTTTGCACAATATCAATCACTTTCAAATGACCAATTAAGAGCTAAAACAACTGAGTTTAAAAATAGAATTTCTGAATACATAAAAGAAGAAGAAACAAGAATTCAAGAGCTTAAAGACAAGGTAAAGCATAAAGAAACTGAAGCGAGAGACAAAGAAGAATTATTTAAAGAAATTGATAAACTAGATAAACTAATTCTAGATAAAATTGAAGAAGTTTTATTAAAAGTATTGCCCGAAGCTTTTGCACTTATCAAAGAAACATCCAGAAGATTTAAAGAAAATAAACAACTGGAAGTTACCGCTAATGACTTTGATAGAGATTTAGCAGCCAAAAAAGGTAACGTAACCATTCAAGGAGAAAAAGCTTTTCATGCAAATACTTGGCTAGCTGCAGGTGGAGAAATTTCCTGGGACATGGTTCATTACGATGTTCAATTAATTGGTGGTGCTGTATTACATACTGGTAAAATTGCCGAGATGGCAACGGGTGAAGGAAAAACATTAGTAGCTACACTTCCTATTTATTTGAATGCAATTACAGGAAAAGGAGTTCACGTTGTAACTGTAAACGACTACTTAGCACGAAGAGACTCTGAGTGGATGGGGCCAATCTTTGAATTTCATGGATTAACCATTGATTGCATAGATAAACATGAACCAAACTCTGACGCACGTAAAAAAGCATACTTAGCTGATATTACCTATGGTACAAACAATGAGTTTGGCTTCGATTATTTGCGTGATAATATGGCTCGTAACGCAGATGAACTTGTTCAAAGAAAATTACATTACGCCATTATAGATGAGGTAGATTCAGTATTAATTGATGATGCAAGAACTCCGCTAATTATTTCCGGTCCAACTCCTAAAGGAGACCAACACGAATATTACGAGCTAAAACCAAAAATTGAAAAATTAGTTGCCGCTCAACGAAAATACGTTACTACTATTTTAGCAGATGCTAAAAAAATGCTTACTGCTGAAACATCTGACAAAAAAGAAGCCAAGAAAAACGAAGAAGAAGGCGGAATGGCCTTATTAAGAGCATACAGAGGATTGCCAAAAAACAAAGCACTTATTAAATTTTTATCAGAACCGGGAATTAAAGCTCAGTTACAAAAAACAGAAAATTATTACCTGCAAGACCAAGAAAAAGAGATGCATAAAGTAGATGCAGAACTATTTTTTGTGATTGACGAAAAAAATAATTCCATTGATTTAACCGAAAAAGGAATTGACCTTCTTTCTACAGAAAAAGACAAAGACTTCTTTATCCTTCCTGACTTAAATATGGAAATGACTAAAATTGAAGAGTCCAGTAAGTCAGATAAAGAAAAGTTAACGGCTAAAGATAAACTCATTCAAGATTATACCATTAAAGCTGAAAGAATTCATACGTTAAATCAGTTATTACGTGCTTACACACTATTTGAAATAGATGTTGAGTATGTAATCATGGATGGGAAAATTAAAATTGTAGATGAGCAAACCGGCCGTATTATGGACGGGAGAAGATACTCTGACGGATTACATCAGGCAATAGAAGCAAAAGAAAATGTAAAAGTAGAGGCAGCTACACAAACTTACGCTACCGTATCATTGCAAAATTACTTCAGAATGTATCACAAGCTTGCCGGTATGACGGGTACAGCAGAAACAGAAGCACAAGAATTATGGGATATATACAAGCTTGATGTAGTTACAATTCCTACCAACAAACCAATTGCAAGAAAAGACGAACAAGATAAAGTTTACAAAACCAACAGAGAAAAGTATAATGCCGTTGTTGAAGAAATTGTAGGCTTAGTAAATGCCGGAAGACCAGTATTAGTTGGTACCACATCAGTAGAAAACTCTGAGTTAATTAGCAGAATGCTAAAAATGAAAGGTATCAAGCATCAGGTTTTAAATGCAAAACTACATCAAAGAGAAGCAGAAGTAGTTGCAGAAGCAGGTAAAGCAGGAACGGTAACTATTGCTACAAATATGGCCGGTAGAGGAACTGATATTAAACTTGGTCCGGGAGTGAAAGAAGCCGGAGGTTTAGCAATTGTGGGTACAGAAAGGCATGAGTCTAGAAGGGTTGACAGACAGTTGAGAGGTAGAGCCGGAAGACAAGGAGACCCGGGAAGCTCACAATTTTTCGTTTCACTTGAAGATAACTTAATGCGTTTGTTTGGCTCTGAAAGAATTGCCAAAATTATGGATAGACTTGGGCTTGAAGAAGGAGAAGTTATTCAACATTCATTAATTACAAGGTCTATTGAAAGAGCGCAGAAAAAAGTTGAAGAAAACAACTTTGGTATAAGAAAAAGATTACTGGAGTATGACGATGTAATGAACTCTCAAAGAGAAGTAATTTACAAGCGTAGAAGAAATGCCCTCATTGGTGAGAGAATGAGTATTGACATCAATAATTTAATTTATGATGTATGCGAATCGGTAGTTCATGAATATCATGAGTACGGAGATTTTGAAGGATTTCAGATGGAGCTTATTAGAACCATGGCACTGGAATCTCCTGTTAAAGAAGAAGATTTTGCTGCTACTTCTACTGATGAACTGGTAGAGTTAACTTTTGAAAAAGCAATAGAAAACTACAGACGTAAAAAAGAAGCTATTGCTGCAATGTCTTATCCGGTTATTAAAAATGTTTTTGAAAATCAATCTTCAACTTATCAAAACATTGTTGTGCCATTTACTGATGGTAAAAAAACAATTCAAGTTATTGCTCCACTTAAAGAAAGTTACGATAGTCAAGGAGAAGAAGTAGCTAATTCATTCGAAAAAGGAATCATTTTAGCTTTAATTGATAATGACTGGAAAGACCATTTAAGAGAAATGGATGACTTGAGACAATCTGTTAGAAATGCATATCTAGAACAAAAAGATCCATTATTGATTTATAAGTTTGAAGCATTTAATTTATTTAAACAGGTTCTTGAAAAAATAAATAAAGATGCAGCTTCATTCCTTATGAAAGGAAATTTACCTAACCAAGAAAACACTCAGGTAACACAAGCTCCTCAGCATAGCGATTCTGACCTTAAAAAATTACAAGCTTCAAGAGAAGATGTTACCTCTCCTCAACAACAAGGTGCTCCAAATCAAGAAAAACCAAAAATTGTTCAGCCGGTTAGAGTAGAGAAAAAAGTAGGAAGAAACGAACCATGTCCATGTGGAAGCGGTAAAAAATATAAGCAGTGTCACGGTAAGTAGCATTTAATGTCGTCTTCTAAAACTGCGCTTACATTCATATTTGTTACCATCCTTGTTGATGTAATTGGTATTGGAATTATTATACCTGTTGTTCCATCATTAATAGAAAATCTTACCGGAGAAGGTTTAAGTGTAGCCGCTAAATATGGTGGTTATTTAATGGTTGCTTTTGCAGCAATGCAATTTTTCTTTGCTCCAATTATGGGCGAATTGAGTGATAAGTTCGGGAGAAGACCTATTCTTTTAATTTCATTATTTGGTTTAGGAATTGATTATGTTTTTCATGCCTTTGCTCCTACCATTGGATGGTTATTTGTCGGAAGAATTTTAGCGGGAATTTGCGGAGCAAGTTTTACAGTTGCAAATGCTTACATAGCAGATGTAAGCACTAAAGAAAATAGAGCAAAAAACTTTGGATTAGTGGGTGCAGCTTTCGGATTAGGTTTCATCATCGGGCTTGTAATTGGTGGGATTGCTGCAAAATGGGGAGTTCAAATGCCTTTTTTAGTTGCCGCAAGTTTAACCTTACTTAACTTTTTGTTTGGACTCTTTTTTGTTCCTGAATCTCTTCCTAAAGAAAAAAGAAGACCTATTAATTTCAAAAAAATGATTCCGGGAAAATCGCTTCTACAATTGGGAACTTTTGCAGCACTGGGAGGCTTATTGTTTGCTTTTTTCCTGGCTAATTTAGCCGGACAGTCACTACCTGCTACCTGGTCCTATTTCACTATGGAAATGTTTGATTGGACAGAGGCTGAAGTTGGTTACAGTTTAGGTGTAGTGGGATTATTAGTCGCTATCGTTCAGGCAGGTTTAGTGGGGAAAATCGTAAAGAAATTCGGAACTAAAAAAACGATTTTAGGCGGTTTTGTTTTATGGAGTATTGGTATGGCACTATATGCTGTTGCAGTTAAAGGTTGGATGCTTTACCTATTTACACTTCCTTATGTTTTAGGAGGAATTGCAGGACCAACACTACAAGGATTAATGTCTAACCAAGTTGAAGATAATGAACAAGGTATTTTACAAGGAACCATAGCCAGCATGACAAGTATTACAACTATTCTGGGGCCGCTCATTAGTACAGGATTGTTTTACTACTTCACCGGAGAAAATAAAATTTTCTATTTTCCGGGAGCACCTTATGCTATGGGTGCGGTATTTTTAATTACAGCCTGTTTTTTTGCTTACTTTTCGTTAAAAAAAATGCCTAGAGTTTAGGATTGTTTTTATGTCGTTTTCCGTCTCGTTCGGTTTTATTCAATAGATTTTTTGTCAGTTCTCTTTCCAAATCAATTCCTGTTTGATTTGCTAAACACATTAACACAAACAATACATCGGCCATTTCTTGCCCCAAATCTTTTTGTTTATCCGATTCTTTTTCAGATTGTTCGCCATATCTTCTAGCTATAATACGAGCCACTTCCCCTACTTCTTCGGTAAGCATTGCCATATTTGTTAACTCATTAAAGTATCTTACTCCAACTGTTTTTATCCAAATATCTACTTTTTGTTGTGCTTCAGTTATTGTCATCTTTTAATAATTTTTCTTCAATAGTGTTAAAATCACAATCTTGTAATTTATAATGAAAAATTGAATCGTTTAACTCTAAAATTTCCAAAGAATAATCCTTTCCTTTTCCAAAATCAAAGTAAATGGCTTTACCGTCTAATATAACCTCATAAGTTGTTTTATAGCCATTAACATTGATTTTATCTTTCTCTGAAAAAATTAGAAAAAGTGAGTCAGGGTTATGTTGAATTTCTTGATTAATGAATCTTTCTTTTAGTTCCCACTTTCCTTCAAGTTTAGTTGAAATCGTTTCCTCTTTTTTACATGAGTAAAGCAATAAACTTGCTAAAATATAAACTATAGCTATTCTCATTCTTTATTTTTAGAATCAATGATAATAGTTACCGGTCCATCATTAATAATTCTTACTTTCATATCCGCACCAAACTCTCCTGTCTCAATATTTAGATTAGATTCTTTCATTTTAGTTATAAACTTTTCGTAAAGTGGAATGGCAACTTCCGGCTTAGCCGCTTTAATAAACGAAGGTCTATTACCCTTTTTTGTAGATGCGTGTAAAGTAAATTGACTAACTATTAATAACTCTCCTTTTATATCTAACACACTCAAATTCATCAACCCTTTTTCATCACTAAAAATTCGCATATTTAATATCTTATTTGACAACCAATCAATGTCGTCCATAGAATCTGATTCTTCAACCCCAAGTAAAATCAATAAACCACTTCTTATAGAGCCAATGATTTTTTCATTTACCTCTACCTTACTTTCTTTTACTCTCTGTAAAACAGCTCTCAATTATCTATAATTTTCTTGTTCGTCTAAATAAATAGTTAGGTAATTTTCGTATCGAAAAAAAGCAATTTCACCATTTTCAACTGCCTCTTTTACTGCACAGTTTGGCTCATTAATATGTTTACAATTATGAAATTTACAGTTTGCCATAAACTTTCTGAATTCAGGAAAATAGCCGGCTAAGTCTTCTTTTTCAATATCATCAATCAACCCAAATCCTTTTATTCCGGGAGTATCTATTACAAAACCGCCAAAGCTTAATGGAAACATTTCCGCAAAAGTAGTGGTATGCTTTCCACTTTGATTATAGTCTGAAATTTCAGATGTTTTCAAGCCTAAACCCGGCTCTATTTTATTGATAAAACTTGATTTCCCCACCCCTGAATTTCCGGTTAAAAGAGAAGTTTTATCTTTTAATAATTTTTTAAATCTATCTGTATCATCTTTCTCAATATATGTTTCAAAGCATTGATAACCTAAGTCACTATAAACCGATTTTAATTCATTCAATTGTTCCATTTCTTTTTTTCCATAAATATCAATCTTATTAAAAATAATGATTGCCGGAACATGAAACATTTCCGTTGTAAGCAAAAACCTATCAATAAAACGGGTAAAGGTTTTCGGCTGTTTCAATGTAACTATAATTATTGCCTGATCTAAATTTGAAGCAATTATATGTTTCCGTTTAGATAAGTTGGTAGATTTCCTGACAATATAATTTTTTCGCTCTTGTATTTTTGTAATTACCCATTCGCCATTTCTTTCATCTATCTCCACCCAATCTCCCACCGCCACAGGATTTGTTGCATCTATGTCGTCCAGTCTTATTTTGCCAACAACCCTGCATTTAAGCATTTCATTATTCGCAAAAACATTATACCAGCTACCGGTAGATTTAATTACAACACCTTTCATTAAATAGATGACTTTCTTTAAGATTAAAGTTTTCAAAAATAACTACATTCGTCACATAAATAAAGATAATGTCTATTTCCGTTAAAAATATTACCAAAATTTATGGAGAGCAAAAGGCTCTTGACAATGTTTCTTTTAGCATAAAAACGGGAGAAATAGTAGGTTTTTTAGGCCCTAACGGAGCCGGAAAATCCACCATGATGAAAATTTTAACAGGATTTATTCCGCAAACCGAAGGAGAAGCAGAAGTCTGTGGCTTTAATGTAAAGACGCATTCAATGGATGTTAGAAAAAAAATTGGCTACCTACCTGAGCATAACCCGCTATATCTGGATATGTTTGTAAAAGAATATCTTGCTTTTGTAGCCGGGCTCTACGGAACACCAAATGCTAATGATAGAATTAACGAAATGATTTCAATAGTTGGGTTAGACGTTGAGCAAAATAAAAAGATAGGGCAACTATCTAAAGGCTATCGACAGAGAGTGGGCTTAGCGCAAGCGCTCATCCACAATCCGGAAGTTTTAATATTAGACGAACCTACAACAGGTCTTGACCCTAACCAGTTAAGTGAAATTAGGGAATTGATTAGAGAAATTGGTAAAGAAAAAACCATTATGCTTTCTACCCATATTATGCAGGAAGTAGAAGCAATATGTGATAGAATTATTATCATCAATAAAGGTAAAATAGCTGCTGATGAATCGGCAATTAATATTAAACAAAAAACTAATTCAAAAGCAACAGTCATTACTATAGAATTTGATAAAAAAGTTGAATCAACATTTTTTGATACGATTTCTAACATAAGTGAGGTAAAACCACTAAATATTAATTCATGGAAAATAATTTGTAAAACAAATGATGATATCCGAAATGAGTTATTCAAAAAAGCCGTTGACAACAATTTAACCATACTTACTGTACAGAAGGAAGAGCAAAGGCTTGAAGATATATTTAAGGATCTAACAAAGTAAGATTCCAATTATATCCTTTAAAAAAGTAGATTTTTACATTTTTTAATCATAATATTGTGATTACAACTAAATTTAATGTTATGAAAAAACTATTTATATTATCATCTGTTGCTATATTTTTAGGGCTTTTTACTCAAAGCTGTAAAAAAGTAAAAGACGGATGTACAGCTCCAACTGCATGTAACTATGATGCAGAGGCAAACAATGACGACAGGTCTTGTGTATTTGCTAAAACATGGTATAGAGATAAAGATGGAGATGGAAAAGGAACTCCAAATGAATCTGAAGTTTCTTGTACACAACCGGAAGGTTTTGTAGATAATAGAATTGATGATAACGATTTAAATGTTCTTGCCAGACAAAGAGCTATTTTTATATATAGAGGTGCTACTTGGTGTCCTCCTTGTGGTGCTTATGGCGACCCAACTAAAGAACATGTTAGCAGCACTTATGGAAGTGATTGTATCATTCTTTCAACTCAATCAAATGATGATATAACTTCAAGTGGAGAGTTTGGTTACACATTTGGCGGTGAATACATGAGCTTTGTTGGTTCAACAGGTATCCCTCATGGATTTTGGTTAGGTCAAGACTACCCAATGGTTGACAGAGGTTTTTATTCTGACCCAAATGCAAACAACAGTGCTGCTGATGGTGACATTACAGCTATAATGGGAAACACTCCAACAGTTGGCGTTACAGCTGAAGCAAGAATTGAGGGTGGTAATATTATCATAGATACTAAAGCTGAATTTTATGCTGCTGCTGGTCAACGTTACATTTCGGTATTTGTAAACGAAAATAATGTTTTAGCTGATCAAGCACATAGTGTAAGTGGAACTGTTCCAAATGCACCACACCATCATATTTTAAGAGCTACGGCAACTAACAGCGCAAGTGCAACTTTAGGACTTGAATCAATGGGTACTTCATTTGCTGCAGGTGAAGAGTTTGTTAAATCATACTCCATTCCTTTAAGCTCAGGTTGGAGTTCAGGCAACCTTGAAGCAGTGGTAATGATATGGAGCTCAACTCAGCCTGACGGAATTCTTAACGCATTTGTAATTCCGGTTAGTCAATAATAAAATATTAAACTATTCTTTTTTTAAAGGGAACTACAATTAGTTCCCTTTTTTATTTAAAGTAATTCTCATTAAAAGTTTTTGAAATCTATTTATTTTCTAATTTTAGCCTTCCAAAATATTTAA
>CALALS010000200.1 GCA_937925525.1 uncultured Flavobacteriales bacterium
ATGATGTAGTTGAATGAAGTTCATTTTTATTTTTCGCTGTGCAAGTATATACATTTTTTTTAAATTCGCGTATGAGTAAAAATTATTTTTTAAAAAAGCGTTGTATCTACATTTTTTCACTTTTCCTTTTATTTTCAACAAGTTACTTAAAAGCTCAAATCATTTTCTCTTCAAACTTTGAAAACGGAAGACTAGATACTAGCTATATTGACAGCTCAAAATACGTGATAGCTCCAATAACAAACTTACACTTTAAAGTTATAGGGGTAAAAAACCAAAAGCCTGAATTTAAAATATTTGACTCCGTAGGTTATCACTTAAGGAGCTACCATTCAATGGTGTATAGATATGAAAATGATTCAAATTGGCAGTTTTTTGATACCTCTTATAAAGCCGGAACTACTGCATTTTATCATTTTAATAACACTTCAGTATTTACTCAAGATACAGTATACATAGCATACTGGTTTCCGTATACTTATAGCCAACTTGAAACATATATAAATAAAATAAAAAACGAAAGCTATATAAAAAACATAGGGATTAAAGGGAAATCTTATTTGGGTAAAAATATTTATGGTTATGAAATATGTGATACCACTTATGCCAATTGCTACAAAAAAAATGTAGTTATCACAGCTCGTCAGCACCCGATAGAAAACATTAATGGATACTTTATTGAAGGTTTTACAGATTATTTAATCTACGCTAACGATAGTATTAGTGAGTACATTAAAAAGAATTATCGTTTTTTTATCTATCCTATGCTTAATCCAGATGGAGTATTTAACGGATGGTCTGAAAATGCTCTTGGGCAAGGATTGAATAGAGAGTGGGCTGATTCTTTATCTATTGGTGGCACTCCCGAAATTGATACTATTAGACCAGTAATTTGGAACGAAACACAAGCAAAGGTTGACTGGTCAATTGATATTCATTCAAACCCGGGAAGTAACATAAAATATTATTGGTGGGGCTATAATTCTTCATCACCATCAGTCTCTGCTTACCAAATAAATCAAGCAACAAAATACGCTAATGAAGTTTCCATATTTGATAATTTTAATAATTCTACTCTTTTCCAAAACTATATTCAAGGGAATGGAGTAAACTCTTCATTAACAGCGGCAAATTGGTTTAGAAAATCTTTTAATGCCATATCATTTACATTTGAGCCTACCACAGAACCTAATGGCTTTTCCGGAAATAACAAAATTAGTATCATCAGGATGAAAAAAGCCGGAGAGTCTTTAGCAAAAGGATTTTACAATGTTTTTGATAGTACTGAAGCAATGACAGGAGTTTTAAAAATCAGTGGTAACAATGTATATATTGAAGTAAGTGGAGGGAAAAAGCCTTATTTCTATTCTTGGAGCGGACCAATCACTTCTAACAATGATACTCTTTTTAATCCTCCGAATGGCACTTATCTCCTTACTGTGACTGACAGCAATGGTTGTGAATGGAAATATTCTTATATCCATACTTTAAAAACATATATAATAAAAAATAAAAAAAATAATGAATTTAAAGTTTTCCCAAACACAAATAAAATCGATATGCTATATATAGATGGTTCTCAAAACCCAATTTGTATAGATATTTATAATAGTATTGGAACAAAAATATATTCTAATAATATAAATAGAAGTTTGGATAAGATTGACATAAGTTTTCTCAGAAAAGGAATTTATCTTATTACTTTAAAGACTGATGAAGACATTAAGTCTTTTACGTTAATAAAAGAATAGAATGTTATTCAAAAAAAAATGACTTCCCTAAATCAGTCAGTTCGTTTTTAAATGTTTCCACTTTAAAAACCATTTTAAACTCACCAAGTTCATCAATAGCTCTGTTATGATGAAGAGAGCATTTTTCTCCAACAATCACTAGTTCTTCCGGGTTTATAATAAAATCAAATTCATTTAACGACTCATAATCAGTGGTGCAATTTTCATAAAGCTCTTTCATTTCTGTTAGCACATTCACTTGCTCGTCATCTATTATTTTAGTTTCTAAAATTTCGTTTATTTCATTCAGCTTTTCTGTAATTATTGTCGTTTTATTTAGATTGAATTCGTCAAGCATTAAGTTATATGTATTCTCATTTACTAAACTTTGTAATTTTATTATATCTCCACTAGTTAAATTAAAGTTGAATGTTGTTTCAAAACCCTCACAATATGCGCCACACCACTCTCCTGAAATGGTAACAGAATAAACTTCATCAGTCAGATAATTCACATTATATGTTAAATAGTTAATTGGCGCAACCGGATTTTCCTTATCTCTCCATACATTTTCGAAGATGCTTTGCAATTGTTTCCCATATTCAATGTCAAGTATATTCAGTACAATATGTTCGTTAACCCTATTAATCACTTTAGTATTGCTTCCCTGAAGTATAGGAAACTCATAAATGTCTTGGTTAAAGTTAGGGTTGCTCTCCTTAAAGTTTTCGACTGTAAATTTTTGGCTAAAAAGCAATAGAGGCAAAAATTGCGTTAAACTAATCAGACAGTAAAAAAAGATGTTGAATTTACTCATGTGGTAAAATTAAAAATTTTGACTATGTAAAACCGATTATAAAACAATATTAACTATTAGATGTAAAAAATATTACTTTTGTTAGCCTTAAAAATGAAGACACTTTTATTTAAAGAAATTAATGCTTTTTTGAGTTCACTTGTGGGCTATATTGCCATAGGTGTTTTTTTATTGGTAAACGGTCTATTACTTTGGATTTTTCCGGGTGCTTACAATATTTTTGACAGCAATTACGCTGGGCTAGGAAGCATGTTTTTATTGGCTCCTGTCGTTTTTCTGTTTTTGATTCCTGCCATTACTATGAAAGCTTTTGCAGAAGAAAAAAAGAGTGGCACTATTGAATTACTCTTTACCAAACCCATCACAGATTTTCAGATTATTCTTGCAAAATATATTGCAGGTGTTGTATTAGTGTTGTTTTCTCTCTTACCAACCTTGGTCTATTTCTATTGTGTTTATCAACTAGGAGCTGAAAAAGGAAATATTGATATGGGAGGGTTATGGGGCTCCTATCTTGGATTGTTATTCCTAGGAAGCGGGTTTGTAGCCATTGGAATTTACGCATCTAGCATTACCGATAATCAAATTATTTCTTTTTTGTTTGGAATGTTAATGTGTGCTTTCTGTTTTTATGGGTTTGAGATTATCAGTTATATGGGGCTGTTTGGAAGCGGAGATAGTGCTATATTAAAACTTGGTATTAATGAGCATTACATATCTATGAGTAGAGGGGTAATAGACACAAGAGACCTTATTTACTTTTTAAGTTTAATTACTGTTTTTTTACTACTAACTAAATATCAACTAAACAGAAGAAAAAATTAGTGAAGAAGAAAAAGAAAAATAGTGGTGACCTAAACAACTTAATAACACTTTTAGCCATAATAGTATTACTCAACTATGTTGGGTCTTTTGTTTTTCATCGATTTGACCTAACTTCTGAAAAAAGGTATTCGCTATCAGAGCAAACGATAACTACTGCTGAAAACCTGGAAGATGTGGTTTATTTTAAGATTTACCTTGAAAGCAAAGACTTCACTCCGGAGCTAAAAAGATTGCGAGATGCCACTTATGAGATGATGGAAGAACTAAAAGCCTATGGTGGTTCCAATATTGAATATGAATTTATCGACCCTAATGAAAACCCTGACCAAAAAAGCCGTGATGAATTTCACCAACAACTTTACAAAAAAGGGTTAAGACCAACAGACCTTCAAACAGTTGACGAAGACGGGCAAAGCAGAAAAACCATTTGGCCTTGGGCAATTTTAAGTTATAGAGGAAAAGAATTACCCGTAGAACTTCTTCAATCACAATTGGGTGGTGTAGCAGAATCCATGGTAAACTCTTCCATTGAAAACCTAGAGTATGAACTAGCAAATGGAATAAAAACCATTAGCTCGGGTCATGTGAAGATAATTGGGTTTATTGAAGGACATGGGGAATTAGACAAATACGAGACCGGTGACATTGCAAATGAATTAAGTAAATTTTACAGAGTTGACAGAGTTAGTATAGACGGCAGGTTAAGCCAATTAACTGAACGAATAATTGACTCAGCAAGCACTTACGTTAAAAACAAATACGACTTAATTATTATTGCCAAACCTGATTCTGCTTTTACTGAAAAGGATAAGTTTATTATAGACCAACATATTATGTATGGCGGCAAAGTATTATGGCTAATTGACCCTGTTTTTGCAAGCATGGATAGCCTTATGGGCGAAAACATTACAATGGCTATTCGTCAGGAAACAAACTTGGATGATCAGTTATTTAAGTATGGAGCTAGGATAAATGCTAACCTAATTCAAGATTTACAATCAACCAAAATACCTGTGGTGGCTGGTTTTTCAGGGAATCAACCGCAATACAAATTCTTTAATTGGTATTTCTTTCCGCTTTTGAACCCTACGCAACATCCTATTTCCAAAAACCTTAATCTAACAAAAGGTGAGTTTACCAGCACAATTGATACTGTTGGTAGTTCCGAAATCAAAAAAACAATTCTACTAACTACTTCAGCTAAAACTAAAACAGTTAATACACCAACAAGAATTAGCTTAGGAATATTACGTTTTGACCCAAATCCCGCTCAATTCAATGAACCAAACCAGTCAGTTGCTGTTTTATTAGAAGGTAAATTTGAATCGGTTTTTAATGGAAGAATACCTGATAACATTGAAAATAGTAAGGAAATTAAGTTTAAACCAAAAAGTGACGATAATAAAATGATTGTGATAAGTGATGGTGATATCATAAAAAACTTTGTAAACAGAGAAACTAAACAAATTATGCCTCTTGGCTATGATAGATATACCCGAGAATTTTATGGCAACAAAGATTTTATCATGAATTGCATCAACTATTTATGTGAAGATAGTGGTATGATGACTGCCAGAAACAGAAGTTTCAAAATAAGGTTATTAGACAAAGTAAAAGTAAAAGCAGAAAAAACAAAGTGGCAATTTATAAATACAATCGTTCCTTTGCTTTTGCTTGTTGCTTTTGGATTTACCTGGAATTTTATAAGAAAGAAAAAATTTACAAAATAATTTAGAGATGAAGAAGTACGGAATTTTTGAGGTATTAGTTATTTTATTGGCTGTTTCAGCTTATTTTTATTTCAATAAAAAAGGTACAACGCTTACCGAAGAATATACAGAATTTAGTATTTCAGACACCGCATCAATAAGCAAAATTGTACTCACCCAAAAAGGAGGTGAACCTATCGAGCTCGTTAAAGAAACTCCCACCAAATGGATACTAAATGACCAATACAAAGCAAGGACTGATGCTGTTCAATTATTATTAGAGGCATTTTATAAGTTTAAAGTAAAAAGTCCAGTAGCCAAGGCAGCTGAAGAAAATGTTATAAAGCAAATGACGCTTTCACACAAAAAAGTAGAAGTGTATTTAAACGGAAAATCTAAACCCGTTAAAACATATTTTATAGGTGAGAACTCAAAAGAAAGAGAGGGCTGTAATATGTTTTTAGAAATAGACGGAAGCAAGCACAAAAAACCTTTTTTAGTTGAAATTCCGGGATTTTACGGGATATTATCCATCCGTTTCTTTACCGAAGAATATTTATGGAGAGATAGAGAGGTTTTTGATTATGCTAAAAATGAAATTAAAGAAATTAAATTCACCAATTACGAAAATCAAAACGCTTCTTTTATAGTTGAAAATGATAACGGAGATTTAAAATTAAAGGAAACCGGAATGGGAAAAATAGTTGAACATGCTGATACAAATATCATTGCCGATTATTTAACGAGATTCAAAGGAATTCACTTTGAAAGCATTCTTCCTGATGTAGAAGAAACTCTGAAAGATTCTATTGTACAAAATTTAAAATACTTTACCATTGAATTAACAGACAGCAAAGGAAAAATTACAACTTTTGAAGCCTATAGAATGCCTAATTACAACGGAGATGTTGATGAATATACCGGAAAAGTACTACCATACAATGTAGATAAATTTTATGGCATTTTAAATAAACAAGACTTTGTAATAGCACAGTACCCAACATTTGATAAAGTTTACAAAGAAATAAATGGCTTTATAATGCCACATCAATAATTTTATTTCAGTTTTTAAAGTACTTATTATGTTTGTCACACAAAGAATAATAGTGTGGCATGATGGGCAGTTCTGTTATTGAATTAATTCTCCGGCAAGTCTTTTTATTTCATACTCAGTTATTTTAACTGCGTAAACGGCATTATTCAACCTTGATTGAGTGTTGAGTAAATTTAACTGTGCTTGACGAAAATCAACATTGGTAATTTGCCCTTGCTGAAACAATTCTTTTGAACGCTGCAAGTTTAAGTTTGCTACTTCTAAGTTTTGGGTTTCAAGATTGACTAATGATTTGTTGTTTTCATATAAACCATAATAATTTGCCAACTCTTTGTCTATACTCAATACCGCTTGTTGTCTTAAAAGCTCATTATTATCCATTGAAATTTTTGCATTTTGAAGTGCAATTCTCTTTTTATTTCCATCAAACAAATTCCAGGTTAAGGTAAGCGCACCTGTTAAACCTAGTGATTTATTACTCAATACTACACTTGGAGTACTTTCTATGCCGGAATATCCATACCTCAAACTACCCGCAACAATGGGCATATATCTGGATTGATTGATTTTTTTATCTAACTCAGAAATGCTTAGATTAGTTTGTGAAAGCAAAATATTGGCATTATTACTAATAGCTTTATTTTTAACAGATTCATAATTTATTGAACCATCATTTATTGTTGAACTAACCACTTCAAAGTTAGTTTCTATATCTCTACCCAATAAGTAATTAAGATTGTACTTGGCATTTTCCAGTGCCTGTTTAGTATTCAAAAAGTTAGCAGAATCTGTATTAAAATCAACTTGTGCGTTGAGAATATCAATTTTATTTCCAGAACCATACTTATAACTTCCTTCTAATCTGGCTAATCTATCTTTAGAAATAGATAATGTATTTTTTACTATCTCCAATTGTGTTTGATTTCGTAAAACTTCAAAATAACCATTAATCACTTGCATTAATGTACTTTCAATATTTAATCTTGTCTGAATTTCGGCTAGCTCCTCCTGCTCCTGAAGTTTTTGATAAGTTCTGATATTTCCAAAGCCATCAAACAAGGTGTAGCTTAAATTAGCCGACAAACCAGAGGATTTTGATTCAGACTCTAAACCTTTCTGCGGAGCAGGGTCAGTAACAAACTGTATATCAGTTGTGCTTTGACTAACAGAATAATTTCCACTTATATCAACCTTTGGTAATAAATCTGCATTTCCAACAGTGGCTTGATTTTTCGCAATTTCTATTTGATTTTTTTGGATTTGTATGTTATGGTTATTTTGTAAAGCAATGGTAATAGCCTGTTCTAAAGTTAGTTCTTGTGCAAGTCCATTAAGTCCCACTAAAACAAATAATATCCTTATCAATATTTTCATATATCTTAACTATTAACTTTAAACACCAATTGTTCTTTCTGCTTCCAACTCTTTTACTGCCGGTTCAATCTCTTCTTTCGTTTTTACTTTTCCGGTAACTAGCCAAGTTCCGATCCAGCGTATTTGATTAAGTATTTTCAAAACAGCAGGTAATAATATTAGTGTTAAAAATGTTGCCATTATTAAACCATAAGCAATTGCTATTGCCATTGGAATTAAAAACTGAGCTTGAAAGCTTTTCTCAAATATTAATGGAGCTAGTCCGGCTACTGTTGTAAGAGAGGTTAATAATATTGGTCTAAATCTGGAAAGGCCGGCTTTTTTTAACGCATCATTAAATGGCATTCCTTCTTTTAAATTAACATTAAGTGCCGTAATAAAAACTAACGCATCATTTACCAAAATTCCAATTAGTGCAATTACGCCAAACCATGAAAACATTGAGATTTGAGCATCGTGTATAAAGTGCCCCCAACCTACTCCAATTAAACCAAACGGAATTAGAGTTAAAACAGCCAAAGTTTGAAGAAATGAACGAAAAGTTAACACTATAATAGCTAACATTAAAATCAAAACAATTGGTCCGGCTTTAGCTGCAGACCTCCCTGTTTTTAATTGCTCTCTAACCTGCCCTTCCTGAGAAAATTTTACACTTGGGTAAACTTGAAAAACCTGAGGCAATATTTCATCCTTAATATAAGATGAAATTACATTGGTATTATCAACTTTTGGATTAATTAAGTCTGCTGTAACAGTAACCGAACGTTTACCATCAATATGATTAATGGCAACTACTCCTCTAGTATCTTCAATTGTTACCAAGTCTTTAAGTAAATATTCATTTCCTTTAAGATTAATATGCATATTTTCTAAATCACCAAGGAAGTTTCTGTTATTCTTGTCATACCTTACCCAAACTTTTACTTCATCAATTCCTTTTTGTAAACGCTGAACTTCTCTACCGAAAAAAGCTTTCCTAACCTCACTCATTATTTCACCATACGATAATCCAAGAGAATTAGCTTTTTCCTTTAATTTTAAATTTAACTCACGCATCCCTTTTTCATCAGTCGATTCAATATTTTTAAGTTTTCCTAGCTTATCCATTTCTTCTACCAACATGGCTCGAGCATTTTCCAACTCTCTGTTATCATCTGAATATAGCGCGATGGAAATTGCCCTTCCAAAGGGTGTTGCCGATGTCATAGAAAGTTGTTCCGCACCTGGAATTTGCCCCACCTTATCTAAAATCATGTTGACAATTTCTGGAGTTTGGTGATGTCTTTCCTCACTTGTTAAGAGAACAATATTCAGTTTTGCCTGATTGGTATTTGGCCCTAAAGATTTATCTATTCCTTGTATTAAGTCAATACCATCATACTCTTCCATCATTTCTTCATTCACCTCAAAAACTTTATCCTGAACATAAGTAATCCACTTATCCGTAATTTCTTTATTGGTACCCGAAGGCATTTTTAAATCTACATTGATAAAATCACTTTCAATGTTAGGGAAAACAGTCATTTTAATCATTCCTGAACTTATTCCGCCAATTGTAATGGCAAATAAACAAACAGTTATAACCACAACTACAACCGGACTTTTCAGGGCAAAGTTTAAAATAGGCTCGTAAAACTTATTTTTCATTAACTCCATCATATTGACAAAAAAGTCAATGATTTTTTGATAAAACATTTTCTTGCCCGTTGATGACAACGCTTTTGAATGACCTATATGTGCAGGCAAAATAAAAGCTCCTTCAATTAATGAAAATAATAAGGTGGCTATTACAACAAACCCCATTTGCGGGAAAAACTCTCCCATTCTACCATCCAAGAAAAAGAAAATTGAAAATGCAATTACTGTAGTTAAAACAGCTGAAGTTACTGCAGGAAATACTTCTAACGTTCCATCTATAGCAGCCTGTATAGGTTTTTTCCCTTTTTCAACATGCTGATAAATGTTTTCGGCTATTACAATACCATCGTCTACCAATATTCCAATAACGATAATCATCCCAAAAAGAGAAATTACATTTATAGAAATACCATAAAAAGAAGCTAGAATAAACATTCCGGAAAAAGCAATAGGAATACTTAATGCCACCCAAAAAGAGGTGTATGGATGTAAAAACATAGAAAGAATAATCAGTACTAATATAAAACCGATTATTCCGTTGTTAGTTAATAAGTCAATCCTATCGACAACAGTTTTTGACTGGTCTTGAATAATATCTGCTTGAACAACTTTGTTTTTTTCATTAAAATCGAGTAAATACTTTTTAATATCGGTGGTAATTCCCACAATATCTTCATGTATGGTATGATTAACCGTAACTACAACTGCCGTTTTTCCCCTAAATGAACGTTCATAAGGTACGTCTTCCCAAATTTCTTTTACTTCTGCTATGTCACCAAGCCTGATAGTCTGACCTGTAGCCAGTTGTTTAACAACCACATTTTCTATATCAATTGCAGAGTAAGTTTTATTGTAAGAACGGATTAAAATATTTTCTGATGAAGTTTCGATTTTACCACCTGTTAATTCTAAGTTATAGTTTTTAACAGCTAATGAAATTTGTTCTATCGTAATAGCGTACTTTTTTAATTGTTCATCAGAAATACGTATCTCAATTTCTTCATTCGGGAAACCTGATAGTTCAACTTGTGATATCCCTTCTATTGCTTTTAAATCACTTTCTACGCCTCTGGCAATCTTTTTTAATTCCATTATAGATAAATCACCACTTAAAGCAAACGTCATAGCTAAAGACCTGCCTTCTTGAATAAATATTGAAGGAGGCTCCATTCCTGTTGGAAATGAATTTATCCTATCGATAGCATTTTTAACATCTTGTAAAACTATTTGAGGTTCGTAACCTAATGCCGCTTCAACGGTTACTGTTCCTGAGTTTTCTTTTGATACCGAAGTAATTCTTTCAATGCCCGACACTCCGTCAAGATTGTCTTCTATTTTAAGAATAATCCCCTCCTCTATTTCAGTTGGTGATGCCCCTGGATAACTAGCTTGAACCAAAATTATTCTGGATTCGTTTTCAGGGAAAAAGGTTTTTCGTAAACTATTTAACCCAAAAAATCCAAAAATGATTATCAGAAAAAGAATTACATTTCCGGTAATAGGATATTTTATAAAATACGTAATTAAACTTCTCATTGAAATTCTTTTTAAATCATCTAATCTAAAATCGTCACCTTCATTCCGCTATATAAACCTTTAGTATAATCTCTCAATACTTTATCGCCATTCTTTAAACCACCCACAATAGCCCTATCACTATTAGTAAACAACACGTTAATTTCTCTTTCTTTCAGAATTCCGTTTTCCACTACAAACACTTTATTATCAATAACTAATTTTCGACTGATTAAAGTTGTGTTTTGGTAAGTTTCTCCCTTAATATTTCCCGTCATAAACATTCCTTCACTTAAACCTTCTCCGGTTAGTTTCACATAAGCTTTTACCATTTGTGAACTTGGGTCAACAGCAGGATTGATACGATAAACTTTTCCTTTCCACACTTTATTTATATCCTCTGAAGATAAAGTCACTTCATCTCCAATGTTTACATATTTTTTATCGGCAATACTAAACTCTGTTTCTAAATCAAATACATCGGTTCCCACAAACTCTCCTATTTTTTGCCCAACACGTATAAGTGTTCCTTGCTTCACTGCCGCCTGTGAAACAACTCCATTAAATGGAGCGTTAATAACATACTTTGAAAGTCGTTCTTCTTGGCTTTTAATGGTATAATAAGTATTTAATATCTGCTTTCCTGAGATATAAATTTTAAATTTTTTATCATTTATTTCAGGTAAATTAGGAAGCGGTTTATCTACTTCTATTGAAGCCAAAAATTTTTCCCATGATTTTTGTTCACTTGGGAAGTCAATCACAATATCACCCATCAATGCAGAAACTTGAGTTAGCAGATTGCTTTTCTGTGCTTTTAAATTATTTCTTAATTCTCCGCTCTCTATTATAATTAGAGGATTTCCTTTAGAAAATTTAACACCTTCTTTAAAATTTGCATTTTGGAGCACACCCGTAACTTCAGAAAAAACCTCAATTTTATCAAATGAATTTACTTTTCCTGAAAAAGGAATTATTGCTTTGTTGTCTGAAAGTTCAACTACATTTACTCTAACTCCTTTTATGGCTTCAAGGTTGTCTTTGTTTTGAATTTCGGGTTTAGAACCCAGCATTATTTTAATAACAACTATAGTTATAATAACTGATAAAGCAATTAAAATAATAGAACGAAGGCTGTTTGTTACGTTAATCTAAGCTATATTCACGTCTTTTAATGTTTGTTGTTAAATGTGTATAGTATAATTGTTGTAATTACTTTTGAAAATATTTTGAAATCATTCTCAGAAACACCTTTTGTTAAATTTCTCATGGTATTTTGCTCAACTTCCTCACATTTCTTAAGCATTTCCATACCTTTTTTTGTGATTACTAATTGATTTTTACGCTTGTCTGTTTTATTGGGAATACGAACCAGTAAATTAAGTTTTTGTAGAACATAAATATTTCGTAAAAAAAGGGATTTATCCATGCGCAATAAATCAGCACAATCTTGCTGACTGATATCTTCATGAAAAGTGATGATTTTTAGTGTAATAAACTGCTCCGCAGAAATTGGACAATTGGCTAATTCAAAGTTTCTAGTCAATGTGTCCTTCATTGCCTTCATGGTCATGCCGACCATTCGCCCTAACGATATCTTATCATCTGCTTGCAAACCGCTGCGTTAATTATCGAAACAAATGTAGAATTAAATCGTTGACTTTTGCAACTAATTTTATTTTTGGTAAAATACTAGGATAAGTGGTAAAGCTATTAGTTTATTAGCCCAGTTGCTGCTTCAAACGCTTTTACTAGGCCATTAACATCTTTTCCTCCCGCAGTGGCAAAAGTAGGCTGTCCACCTCCGCCACCTTGTATATGTTTGGCTAAATCTCTGATTAGCTTACCGGCATTTAAGTCCTTTACTTTTGACAATGTATCTCCTATTGCAATGGTTAAACCTGCCTTATCTCCGGCTTTATTACCCAAAACCAGAAACAAATTATCGTACTTATTTTTTAGTTGAAAAGCTATATCTTTTATGGCAGCTGCATCTTCAATAGCTATTTCTCCGGCATAAAATTTACTGCCATTAATCTCTTTTAACTCTTCCTCTATTCTCTTTTTCTCAGTGTTAGCCTGTTGCTTTACAAAGTCATTAAGCTGTTTTAACAAAGATTGATTTTCTTCTTTCAAAGCTGCTATTGATTTTAATACATCCTGGGGGTTTTTAAGTAGCTCTTTAATTTTGTGCAGCGTAGCTTCTTCCCTTTTAAAATACTCATCACATTTTTGCCCGGTAATAGCCTCAATTCTTCTTATTCCGGCAGCTACAGAACCTTCTGAAACAATTTTAAACAAGCCAATTTGAGAGGTGTTTTTCACATGAGTTCCACCACATAATTCGACAGAATCACCAAACTTAATTACCCTTACCGTATCTCCATATTTTTCACCAAATAAAGCCATTGCTCCCATTTCTAAAGCTTCTTTATGAGGTACGTTTCTCTTTTCCTCCAACTCAAAAGATTTACGAATACGCTGATTAACCAACTGTTCCACTTTAGTTATTTCTTCATCGCTTACTTTTTGAAAATGTGAAAAATCAAAACGTAAGTATTCGTCATTTACCAATGAACCTTTTTGCTCAACGTGTGTTCCCAGCACCTCTCTTAATGCCTGGTGAAGTAAATGTGTAGCTGAATGATTACATTGTGTTGCTTCTCTTTTTTCCTCATTCACAACCGCCAAAAATTTCCCATCGAATTTATTAGGAAGCTTCTTTGACAAATGAATAATTAGGTTATTTTCTTTTAACGTATTAAATATCTCAACTTTCTCACCGTTTTGGTCAATGTAACCTTTGTCACCCACTTGTCCACCACCTTCAGGGTAAAAAGGAGTCATATTAAACACCAACTGATAGTAGGTTTTATTTTTCTCTTTAACTTCTCTGTATTTAGTAATTTTAACTTCTGTTTGTAGGGTATCATAACCTACAAATTCCTCCACATCATCGTTAGCTAAAACAACCCAATCAGATGAAGATGTTTCTGCGGCATTCTTAGAACGTTCTTTTTGCTGATTTAATTGGTTCTCAAATTCTTTTAGGTCAACTTCTTTGCCAATTTCATTTGCCATTAACACCGTTAAATCTAAAGGAAACCCAAAAGTATCGTATAATTCGAAAGCAAAAACACCATCAATAGTAGCGTTGGGATTTTTTAAATTATACTCATTAAATCGATTAATACCTCTTTCTAAAGTTCTTAAAAAGCTTTCTTCTTCTTCCTTAATAATCTTGGCTATTAATTCCTTTTGCTTAATTATTTCAGGGAAAAACTCACCCATCTGTAAAGCTAAGGTTTGAACCAATTCAAAAATAAAAGCGTTTCTAACATTTAAAAAGCTGTATGCGTATCGAATTGCTCTTCTTAAAATCCTTCTAATAACGTATCCTGCACCAGTATTAGATGGTAGCTGACCGTCAGCAATGGTAAAAGAAACTGCCCTAACATGGTCGGCAATTACTCTAAAAGCAATGTCCTGTTTTGAATCAGAGAAAGAATATTTTAAACCGGTTAATGTTTCAATCTGACTAATTAGAGGAGTAAAAATATCTGTATCATAATTAGAATTTTTGCCTTGCAAAGCTCTGGTTAAACGTTCAAATCCCATTCCCGTATCTACATGCTTAGCCGGCAATGATTCCAATTTTCCACTTGCATTTCTGTTGAATTCAATAAAAACCAAGTTCCATATTTCAATTACCTGTGGATGGTCAGCATTTACCAATTCTTTGCCTGCTATTTTCTTTTTTTCCTCATCACTTCTTAAGTCAATATGAATTTCTGAACATGGTCCGCATGGGCCTGTATCTCCCATTTCCCAGAAATTATCTTTCTTTCCACAAGAAAGTATTCTATCCTCATCTATATGTTTTTTCCAAAACCCTTTTGCCTCAACATCTTCTTTTAAACCATCATTTTCATCTCCCGCAAAAACAGTAACGTATAAATTACTTTTATCTAGTTGGTAAACTTCGGTAAGCAGTTCCCAAGCCCAAGCAATGGCTTCCTCTTTAAAATAATCACCAAAACTCCAGTTACCTAACATTTCAAACATAGTGTGGTGATAAGTATCAACTCCAACTTCTTCCAAATCATTATGCTTACCTGAAACTCTCAAGCATTTTTGACTATCAGCAACTCTTTTATCGGTAGCGACTTCATTTCCCAAAAAATAATCCTTGAACTGATTCATTCCTGCATTGGTAAACATTAGCGTAGGGTCATTTTTAACCACTATTGGTGCTGAAGGCACAATTTTATGGCCTTTAGATTCAAAAAATTGGATGAATTGTTTACGTATTTCTTGTGATGTCATAATCAATGTTAAAATATGTTAACTGCTATGTAAGTGATGAATTATCATATTGATAGAAAGAGATAATTTCATACATTTGCACCGCTAAACAGGTGGCAAAAGTATAAAAATAGCCTAATGGCAGCAAAATATAAATACAATCCAAGAACTCTTCAGTACGAAAAGGTTAAAGTAACTTTTAAGCAAAAGTTTTTTCGTGCTTTAGCTTTTATGTCGTTGGCATTGGTTTTTGGCGTACTATTAACTCTTGCCAGCTATGAATTCATTAACTCTCCAAAAGAAAAGCATTTAAAGAGAGAAAACGCTCAACTACAAACTCAATATAAATTACTAGATAAGCGTGTTGAGCAATTATCAGCTGTTTTAAAAGATATTGAAAACAGAGATGATAATATTTACAGAGTAATTTTTGAGGCCGAGCCAATTCCAAAGGAAATTAGACAAGCCGGTTTTGGTGGTAGCTGGGAGCGTTATAAGGAATTGGAGGGGTTTGATAATTCAAAGCTTGTTGTTACCTCTAGCAAGAAAATAGACAAACTTTCTAAGCAAATGTATATTCAATCAAGGTCGTTTGATGAAGTACTTAAAATGGCTAAGAAAAAAGAAAAAATGTTGGCTTGTATTCCAGCCATCCAGCCAGTATCGAATAATGATTTAACCAGAATGGCATCAGGCTATGGTTACCGAATTGACCCACACTACAAAGTGCAAAAGTTTCATGCCGGCATGGATTTTACGGCTCCAAGAGGTACGCCTATTTATGCTACAGGTGACGGAGTGGTTTCGAGAGCTGATTCTGAATCTAGTGGATATGGAAAGCATGTAAGAATAAATCATGGTTATGGTTATGAAACGCTTTACGCACACATGAGCAAAATGTTGGTAGTTCCCGGTCAAAAAATTAAGAGAGGTGATATTATCGGTTTAGTAGGAAATACAGGGAAATCTGTTGGTCCACATTGTCATTACGAAGTTCGTAAAAATGGAAATCCTGTAAATCCAATCAACTTTTACTTTAACGACCTTACGGCAGAAGAGTATGATATGTTAATCAAACTTTCATCTGCTCCTTCTCAATCATTTGACTAATTATTTCAGATAGTTTTCCTTATTTTAGCCATCAAATTTAAGTTTTGATGTTAGAATTTCCTGAATTAACAAAAGTGTATTATACCATTGGTGAGGTTGCCGATATGTTTAAGGTAAACCAATCGCTTATTCGTTTTTGGGAAAAGGAATTTAATGAATTAAAGCCCTCTAAAAACAACAAAGGAGACAGACGTTTTACACCTAAAGACATTGAAAAGCTAAAACTAATTTATCATCTGGTAAAAGAGAGGGGATTTACACTGGAAGGTGCTAAAATGAAGCTAAAAGAAAATCCCGATAAATTAAAAGATAATGCTGAATTGGTTGCTTCTCTTCAAAAAGTAAAAAGCTTTTTATTAGACTTGAAAGAAAAGTTATAATTAAACCCACCCTTCCCTATCTAATGAACGATATTGTATGGCTTCGGCCAAGTGTTGTGCAGAAATATTTTCTTCGGCTGATAAATCTGCAATAGTTCTGGCTACTTTTAAAATACGAGCATAAGAACGAGCTGAAAACCCCAGTCTGTCAACTGCATTTTTCAATATTAACTCACCTGTTTTATCAACCTTACAATATTCCTCAATTAATTTAGGTGGTAATTGTGCATTTGAGTAAATACCCTGGTGTTTTTTATAACGCTCTTGTTGAATTTTTCTGGCAGCCAATACTCTGTTTCGAATTACCTCACTACTCTCTCCTTTTCGTTGTTCCGATAGTTTTTCAAAAGGCACTGCAGTTACTTCAATATGTAAATCTATCCTGTCTAAAAGTGGTCCCGATATTTTATTCAAATACCTTTTTACTACACTTTCTGCATCACCGTTAGGATTAGTAGGATCATAAAAATCTCCGCTTGGTGAAGGATTCATTGATGCTACTAACATAACATTACAAGGATATTTTACGGAAATTTTAGCACGGGAAATATTTATTTCTCTATCTTCCAAAGGCTGCCTTAAAACTTCTAAAACTGCCCTTTTAAATTCAGGTAATTCATCCAAAAATAAAATACCATTATGAGCCAATGAAATTTCACCGGGTTTTGGATTTGAGCCACCACCCACCAATGCAACATCACTAACTGTATGATGAGGAGAACGGAAAGGACGAGTAGTAATTAACGATGAATTTCCCTCCAAAAAACCAGCTACTGAATGTATTTTAGTTGTTTCTAATGCCTCAGATAATGTTAAAGGGGGAAGTATCGTTGGAATACGTTTTGCCAACATGGTTTTACCACATCCGGGAGGCCCGATTAAAATAATATTATGTCCACCTGCAGCCGCTATTTCCAATGCTCTTTTAACGTTTTCTTGCCCCTTTACATCTTGGAAATCTAAATCGTATCCTTTAAAATTTGAATTAAAAACATCCTCTGCATTTAAAACAGATGGATTGATAGTAGCTTCTCCATTTAAAAAATCAACTACCTCTTTAATATTTTCAACTCCCAATACCTCAAAGTTGTCCACAACAGCCGCTTCATTGGCATTGCTCTTGGGTAATATAATTCCTTTAAAACCTTCTTCTTTAGCTTTTATAGCAATAGGCAAAACTCCTTTTATGGGTTGTAATCCCCCATCAAGTGAAAGCTCACCCATAATAATGTATTTCTCAATATCTTTAAATTCAATTTGTCCGGATGCGGCTAATATCCCCAGAGCAATAGTTAAGTCATAGGCAGAACCTTCTTTACGAATATCGGCAGGAGCCATATTCACTACAATTTTTCTACCCGGCATTCTGTATCCGGCACTCTTTAACGCAGACTCAATACGATGTTGACTTTCTTTAACTGCATTGTCCGGCAAGCCAACTAAAAAGAATTTCACTCCTTTATCTACACTAACTTCAACAGTTATAGTAATCGCATCAATTCCATAAACAGCACTTCCGAAAGTCTTAATTAGCATTTGGTATCTTTTTTGTTAAGTAACGAAAATAATTTTTATTTTTAACTTCTTAAACTACAACTAATGAAAAAAATTCTACTATCTACTCTATTTGCAAGTATAGCTTTTATCGGTTTTGGTCAAGACGATGATGTTGAACCCACTTGTTATCAAAAGTATGCTACTGTGTTTGAAAAAAGGGGTGCTTTCCCTATTGCTGATGGTGTTTATGACGATGTAATTATTTCTTTCAGAAAAGGTTCATCGGCAGACTGCTTTTATGGAAAGGTTACTGTGCAAAACAGTCTTATTATTAAAAGTGAGATTTATTTAAAGTTTGAAGATAACAGTTACGAAAAAGTAGAGCGAGTTTATAAACATGAAGATGATATAGTTGGTATTATTAATGGAATATCTAAGACTATGGTAACCATGGATGATGAGTTAATTAATGTTCTGTTTGTGTCTAAGATTAAGCCGAAAAAGAAATCTTATGTAAGAGCAAAAGAGCCTGATTTTGATTTATAAGCGTAAGGATTTTTTTCTCTTTTCAAAGCCTAACTAAAGTTAGGCTTTTTTTGTACCCCAAACAGGGGATATATCAAACTCAAATATACAAGAAGATATACTTTTAATTGAGAATTTTGAAAAATAATAAATAGCTGTTACTGCTAGTTAATGGTAATTACTGGCAAAAAATGGCATTTACTAGCAATAAGTGAACAGGAGTTTTTTAACTATTGGGTTCTTTGTTTTTAATATGAATAAACAAAACCTGTCAAGTATGAATTACAAATACGCTATCAAAGAAAAAATGTGGCAATTACCCATAAGGGAGTACAAAAAAATTCGCAAAGAAATTCCTAAATTAATGGGTAAAACATTAAGAACTTTTGACCGCTATTGTGCTATTAAGATAGATGATTTTGCAGATATTCCCGCACAGGACTTAGATATAATTGCTTCCTTTTTGAATTGTACAGCCAACGACCTGAAAAATTATTCCGTTTCTAAATCAGGGATACAATCTAAAATTACCCGACACCGTTAGGATATTGTTCTGTATTATACTTAGGTTAACTGATAACTAAGCTTTCTCTTTTTGTCTTAATACAGACATTTCTTTCTTCCTTAACGATAATATTTACAGGGATTTAGACACCGAATGAAAGCAAAATATTTCGCTCTAACTTTTACTCCTTTTACTTTTGTCTCCAATTAAATTATTTATTCACTTTTTAAACATTTTTTATGACCACAGAAGAACTAGACTTTGTAGTAAAGCCTAAAAACCTACCAGAATTTATCAAAATCTTGGTTGATTATGAAATTGACAATGAAATCATCGGACAAAATGACGATAATTATCCCATTATTCACATTGAATACGAACAAGACCATGAAGAAGCAATCATGCAACTCATGGAAGTTGCAAAAGTTGTCAAAACAGAGGATGAAGAATTAGAAGAAGATTAATTTTTTTGACCTTTTTCAAGGGTAGTTTTTACTACCCTTTTTTTTGGCTTTTAGCTGTCAATTATCCAAAACTCCCCTGCTATACAAAAACTAAACGAGCATAGCCAAAAAACCATAAACATTCAACAAACAAAAGAAAAGTCAGCCCAACGTGTTGACTTTTTTTGTAGTAGCAACTTTTCCTAGCCACTACAAATACTACCAAAAAACTACAAGTCAATGATTTTTACCTCAAAACCTGATTTCCTTATTCTTAAAGAAAATTCAACTCATTAAAAAGAAAAAATTAAAAAATAGATTTTTTTACCTACTACAACTACTACACTACTACAAAATAGTTAACTATATAATAAATAGATATTTATATAATAATATATAGAATAAGAATGTAGTAGTTGTAGTAATTGTAGTAGTGTAGTAGCATCAAAAACGATAAAAATCTTTTTGACCCGTCTTGTTTTGAAATAAGGCGACACAAAAAAATAAAATTAGATATTCAGAAAAAAGCATAAAAAAAGGAGCATTTATTTGCTCCTCTCTTCATCAAAACTATACTATCTATGAAAATAGTATTGTCTTACTACTTATGAATTTAGAAAGACACGTCAAAGATAATGCTTTTTATATCGAAATAATAGAAAAAACAAATAAGGGGCGACATACTCGCCCCTCACTGCACAAATAAAATTACTATGGGTAGTAAATTGGATATGGATAGTAAATGTAAGGCTATTTATATAAACAATAACTAACTCAAAAAGTAAAAACGTAAAATCAAACTAAGGCGCACTAATGTTTCACTAAATACGCACTAAATTTCACTAATTGTTGACTAATTATCCACAAAAACCGCACTGAGGACGGACTGTTTTTGGTAGGTTTTATGTTTTTGTCTAATCCTAAAATTACTATACAGGTTAAACATCTGTACTGATATAGCTATACACCCTTGACTAAGTGTACTAAAATAGCTATACACAATTTCATTAAGAATGAAGAAAAAAGATATAAAATAGTAGTAGCAAAAAATAAGAATATGTTATTAAAGTCAGAACATCGGTAAGGAGTCATTGAAAAAGGGAGAAAAATTCTCCCTTTAGTGATTAGGCAGATGAAGAAACTACCAATTTAAACCCCTGCCTGTTTACAAATTTAACTATTTAATTGAATGAAAAAAGGAGCAATTTGCATCACTCCTTTTTAGTTTTGGCTTTTAAACTAAAACCATATTAACTAATGAAAAAACTATACTGCAAAGGTAATACAACGACAATGAATAATCCTAATTAATAACTTACCTTTTAAGAATTAGAATAATGATTATTGTATTTTTTATTCATTAGAATTTGCGAGTTCTAAACTTCTGATTTACATTTACAAAAATATTGTTTTTATGGCGTAAGCTGTAATTCTTGACAAAGAAAACTGGTAATTTTTAACAATCCAAGAGTTATAAGCAATACGCTCACCGAATGGGGTGGGCTTTGTTTATTTCGGATTGTGGGTATACCAGTACCTCTTTGTCGAGTAGATAAATGCTTCACCCCTACTTATTTTATAGTGGGGATGATTTAAAAATTAGAACCACTATGATAAAAGTATTACTCGTTGATGACAGCTCTGTATTCAGAGAAGCTTTAAAAAAAACATTAAAGGTACTTCCCACCCTGCAAATAGTAGGAGAATGTAAAGACGGATTAGAAGTCCTTCCCTTTCTGAAAAAGAACTCCGTAGATGTTATTTTCATGGACTATGAAATGAAAAGATTAAACGGAGCAAAAACCACCCGATTGGTCAAAGAAAATTTTCCCGAAATAAAAATCATAGGATTATCTGTTTGTGATGATGATTTTGTAAAGCAGGCTTTTATAAAAAACGGAGCTGATGAATTTATCATAAAACATGAATTTTCAATAAACAAAATAGCTACTGAAATCAACTATTATGAAAGCACTATCTAGGTATTTGTACTTAAACAAATCTAAGTATAAATACGGATAAAGCAATTAATAATCAACAACTTACCGAAAATGAGTAAAAACAAGCCTTTCGTTAATTTTATTTGGAAGGAAACAAAATAAATTCTTAAAATCGTAAATCATAAAGCAAAATAACTATGAATAAACTACTGAAAATCCTTAGCCTGCTTTTTATAGTAATCAGTATGGCAGTAAATGCTCAAACGAGCTGTAATTCACCTATTACATCAACCATAGATACGGTATGTAACTATCAAAATTATTATATACCCGTTGGGCAAGGTGTCAGTTGGCATCAGTTTACCGGAACAGGAGAAAATGTTCAGATGAATTTAATACAAGGTTTTACCGTTCCGGGTTGCGTGACGAAAATGACTTTATTAGACAGTTGTAACGGAACCGTTTTAGCAATGGATAGTATTGTGGCAGGAGATTCAGTTTTAACACTGACCGCCTTTACTACTGTTATCGGACATAGCTATAAGGTTTTAGTAGAAAAAAACAATAGTACGTTTGATGCAAATTATGAAATATGTTTTCTCAGACCAACTTTGGCAATGGGGAATGGTTTTATATGTATGGGTGGAAGTATATCATCATTTACTGTAAGACCCTTTCAAACAGGGGTTATTTCACAAAATGGCTTATGTGGAGGCACAAATAATAATTTTTGTGTACATAATCCCATTACACCTGTAGGGATGGATTTTGTTGGTATAGAAGTAGCCCAAGACTTTAATATTGCTTTAAATGATATGGGAGAAGTATATACATGGGGACAAAATGGAAGTGGAGAATTAGCAGTTCCTACCTCTACACCTAGTTTAAACTGTCCGTTTAAAACCGGAATTTGTGATGCAGTAAAAGTAGATGCAGGCTATCAATATTCAGTAGTTCTTTTATATGATAGTACAGTTACCACATTTGGTGTAAATCAAAGAGGACAATTAGGAAACGGAAATAATACAACAACTCATATCCCTCAAACAGTCTCAAGCTTAACCCAAGTAACAGATATTAGTACGGGTTATTCACATACTCTGGCGATAAGAAAAGATGGTACAGTTTGGTCATGGGGAGAAAACAGATACGGAGAATTAGGTAATCATTTATTGACTTCATTTCAAGGAGGGGGAGCAATTGCTTCAAATGTTCCTGTTCAGGTGACATTTGCTAATGGAACGCCATTAACTAAAATAAAACAAGTTTCGGCAGGACGTTGGTTTAGTATGGCACTGGACAGCAACGGAAATGTTTATACATGGGGTGACAATAGCTTTAAGCAATTAGGGTATGCAACTTCACCTGCCTATAATCATGTTCCTACGATGCCTTTTACTAATACAGCTATTGACATTGCCTGCAATCAATCTACTGCTTTTGCATTAATTGATAGTTTGAATATGTTAGCTTGGGGCTCCAATTCGTATGGTGAGCTTGCAAATTGTTCAGTAAGCTCAAATGATAGTTATCCAATAAACGCTACTGTTTTTCCATCAGCAGTAGCAAAATTGGTTGCTCAATCTTCGATGGACCACTCTTCTGCTATTTTAAAAAATGGAAAAATAGTTTCTTGGGGATTTGACCTTTTGGCAAATAACTTTGGAAATTGCAATGGAGTGAATAGCTGTAGTTATATTTACCCAGATTCAACAGGCTGCTTTTACATACCCAATGAAAAACCAAGTTTGGATTTTAAAGTATTGGGCTTTCCAAATGATACAGCAATATGTAACGGTTCAAGTATTTTAATTGACCCAACTATATTTCCACAAGGCGGAATATACGACTGGGGAAACAGTAATAATGACACTACCCTGTTTTTAACCATTACAAATGATACAACTGTTTATCTGACATATACTTTTTGTAATAGAGTTTATACCGATAGCATGAAAATATCACTAAAAACCTTTAGCGCAGCATTTGAACAAGACACCATAAAAGTATGCTATGGCACGGACTCATTGCTATTACCATTAATAGGAGTAAACGGAGACGCACCGTTTACATACCTATGGACACCAACCAATGCCGTAAGCTGTGATACCTGCCCAACCCCTTACGGATATTTAAACCCTACAGGAGTAACCACTTTCTTTTTAACCGTAACAGACAGTAACGGATGTATTGGCAGCGACAATATAAACGTATTGGTAACTCCACAACTGACCGCACCTATATTGTTGACAGGGCAAATACATTCCTGTACAGCAGACAGTATGTACTGTTTTGCACCATCAGGAGTTACCTATAATATTAATGCACCTACCGCTACTTTTATCAATCAAATCAATAGCGACTGTTTTACTATTAAGTGGAATATCAACCCTGACGGTTCATCCAACGCAGAACAATTTACGGTAATTATTACCGATAATGCAGGTTGTCAGGATTCCAGTCAAATCAATTTAATTGCCTGTTGCGGAGGGGCAGTAGGCGGGCAATCCATTACCTTTAACGATACTAAAGCCTCACAAGCATTTATCGACTATCCTTCCCCTGCTCACCCATCTCGAACAGGAATAAGTCAGTTTGGTACAGGCTGGAGCAATGCTATCTCATATACCACAGCCAACCATATAGACATTAACGGAACATTTACCGTTGACCAAAACCTTACCTTTGAAGAAGCCAATGTAAAACTTAGTCCTTACTCAAAAATAGTAGTAAATTCAGGAGTTACATTAACTATTTCAGGCTCTTACCTTCATGCTTGCCAAGACACCATGTGGGATGGTATCTATTTAAAAGCAGGAGCTAATCTGGTAGTTACAAGCAGTTATTTTGAAGATGCTTTAAATGCTATTGTATCCGAAAACGGAGCACCGTATTCTATTACATCAAGTACCTTTAACAAAAATTATATTGGAATACTAATAGAACCATATACAGGAAGCCATACAGGGTTTATTGATGAATGTACCTTTTCATCAGTAAACTTAAATAATTATTTATCTGTATCAGGCATATTTAGTGGCGGTTCTAAACTAATTTCGCCTTATCTTGGCGATAAAGCCCACATAGGAGTAGATGTAAGAAGTGTATATGATATTCATATTGGCGATGCTAATTATTTGAATAAAAACATTTTTACCAATATAGAAAACGGAATACGCACATCTTACTCAGGCACTAAAATTGAGAATAATACATTTACTAACATTATAGAACCCGGTGTGGTGGCTTTTGCTCCGATACACAGAGCCATTTGGATTACCAATGTGGCAAGTGCAGGTACTCAGCAATCTAACAACAATATAGTATTTGTGTGGGGAGCTAACCAAAATAACAAAGGCAATACTTTTACCAATTGCCAGTTTGGTGTGTGGTGTAATGAATCCCACCATTTAGAAATATTGGAGAACGATTTTACCCAAATAGCCACAGCAGGTATATACTATACTAACTTAACCAACATTAATTACAATGCCGTAGAGGTTTTAGATAACACTTTTACTGATTGCTTTAGGGGCGTAGCCGCCATAACCAACCCCAGAGCCGACAGCGAGATTTACAAAAACACTTTTACCTATACCAACGCCATGACTAACGGAATTGGCATATTAATACAAGAAAACAATACAGGAGCAAGGTTTAACCAACACAGATTATCAGCATATTGCAACACTATAACTGAAGCAAGAACAGGAGTAAAACTCACTAACCTCATAAAAACCCACACAAACAGAGACAACATAAAACTATATGTTTCTAATAATAGTAATATTACCAGTGAAGGATTACATACTCAAAATTGCTATGGCAGCGATATTAACCAAAATACGGTATATGCAGCAAACAGAGACCAAAACTGGACAACGGGTTACAGATTAGATATGGGAGGAAACCCCAGAGTAACCTGTAATAAAGCAAGTTATTTAGGCAAAGGCTATGCCTTTAGCGGCTCACAGCCCGGAACATATTGGGCAGGAAACGATATGTTTCATAATTATTATGGCTTAGAATTGTTTAACGGTGGTATTATTTATGACCAGGTAACCAATACCACCAGCGGGCAGTTGCCTAACGACAACCGATGGATTGGACAGTATAGCGGAAATTATGCTCATACATATGCAGTGACACCTACTTTTGGAAACCTAACAAGATTGTTTGTTAGACCTAATGGAGTATTTTATCCTTCAGTTAATAAATTTGATGTTACACCAATTCAGGCAATTTCTTTGTCCACCAAAAACAATATTAAATGCAAATACAATTGTAATGGTACAAATGTAGGTTCAGGTAGTGCAGGCGACCTTTTAAAAATAAGCAACGGTATAGCTAAAAAAATAGTGCAGGATAGTGTTAATTTTAACCAGCACCAATACGAAAAAGCCTTAAAGTGGTGGAATAAAAAGAATTTACTTACAGCACTGTTAAATGACAGCATTATTTCACCCGACAGTGTGTTACAACAATTTAAAGACAGTATGCAGCAAGCAGGTTTTGGAATATTAGATAGCATTAATGGTATTTTGTGTAATCCTGATAATGACACAGCAATCATTAGCCCAAGCATTACCGCTAATCTACAAGCTTATGCCGCTGATAAAATAGACAGTAACATCAAAACGATTAATACTATCTGTTTGGTGCAACAACTAGCAGGCAGAGATTTAAATGCACAAGAAAAACAGCAATTAGAACAAATAGCCCAACTCTGCCCCTTAACTGATGGAGTAGCTGTGTATATGGCAAGGGTTATTTTAGACCCATTAGATACGATAAGATATACTAATTCCTGTGAAATTCAATCAGTAACTACTAACGGAAACAGACTGGGCTTAGAAACAGATGATGAAGATTATAATCAGGAATTGGAAGAAGAAGCAGGATTTATGCTTTATCCTAACCCTAACGATGGAAGAATTACGGTTAACTACAAATTAAGTGCAACCCAATTAGGAAACTTAGTGATTATGGATATGATGGGTAAAGTCTTATATGAACAAGAACTAAGCCCGAAAAAAGCCGTAGAACAACTTAATTTAACCCATTTAAGTAAAGGTGTGTATCTTTATACCATTCAAGTAAACGGAGAACCCAAACAAAATGGTAAATTGGTTATTCAGAAATAGTAAAATTAGATTATATTATAAAAAGCAACTAGTTATTGCTAGTTGCTTTTTAGTTATATCTGTTTTTTCTTTTGGACAGAATAACTTAGTGCCGAATGGTAGTTTTGAAGCAATAAATAATTGTCCTTTTTCATTTGGACAGATTGACTATGCTATAAGTTGGTTTCAACCAAATCAACTATTCTCAACATCTGATTTATTTAATACTTGCTCTTCATTAAGCCCGGTAGATATTCCTTTAAATAACTTTGGATATCAAAATCCTTTTTTTGGAAATTCTTACGGAGGAATATATTTTTACTTAAATAATAATATACAAATACATCGAGAGTATATTGAAATTGAATTAACCAAAAAGCTAACGAAGAATTATATTTATTGCATAGAGTTTTATGTTTCTCTTGCTGATAGTTCTAACTATGCAATAGCTAGTATAGGTGGGTTATTTTCAACGGATAGTATTTTAGTTAGTTGTACGACAGGATGTTTAATAAATATAATACCTCAAATTCAAAATGATAGCTCAAATATCGTAACGGATAAGCAAAACTGGGTAAAAATTAGTGGAAGTTTTGTTGCTAGTGGAGGGGAGCAATTTTTAACCATTGGAAATTTTTATGATGATATAGAAACAGCAAAGCACAGTATTAAAGTTTCAAATTATCCCAATAATGATTATGCTTATTATTACATCGACAACGTAAGTGTGTATGCTTGTGACAGCCCATTGGTAGAAGAACCCCAAGACACTACCTTTGTATTTATACCCAATGTATTTAGCCCCAACCAAGACGGAGAAAATGACCTATGGCAAGTAACCGCCAATAAAGTAAATAGCTTAAATGTACAAGTCTTTAACCGTTGGGGAGAACAAGTTTATAAAACTAACCTTGCTAATACAGAAGAAGCTATTAATTTTAATCCTGCATGGGACGGCTACACTCCCACAGGTAAACCATTGCCCGAAGGCACTTACTTTTATATCGTACAATACACCTTACCAAACGGAGAGGTAAAAGTGGAGAAAGGACATCTTACTTTACTTCGTTAAAAGGAGATTAGTTAAATGGTTAATTAGTGATTGGTAATAGGTCGGACTAGGCATTAAACAAAAGTCGATTAATGGTGGTAGGAATTTATCCTAACCCAAATAATGGTAACTTTACATTAACATATACCCTAAAAGAAGATGCTATACTGGAAGTTTATAATAGTTTTGGACAACTAATGATGATTGAAAAATTAAAAATGGGAAGTAATAAGAAAGAAATAGAGTTAACTAGCACTAAAGGAATGTATTATTACACCATTAAAACAAAAGAAAAAATAATAACCAATGGCAAATTGGTGGTACAATAGAATATCAATTCACTTAAAAAAGCCTATGGTAATCATAGGCTTTCTTTTGCTTATTACAAATGTAAATGCACAGCAAAACCTTGTACCTAACTCGGGTTTTGATAGTGTGTATAATAAATGCCCAAATCTTCCATTTACGTTATATAACCAAAAAAAATGGTGCCCCATAGCAACTCCTGATGTGTTTTATTATTGTTCATCCTCAGTCTCCAATGGAATTCCACAGAATTCCATTGGATATCAGTATCCACTTAGTGATAGTATTTATGTAGGAATAGGTGTTTCTCGTTCTTTTAATGTAGTTAGAGAGTTTATTACAGTTAAAATGACTGAAAAGCTAGAAGAAAATAAAATGTACTGTGGGGAGTTTTATGTCTCGTTATGTGATGAATGTAGTTATGCAATTAGTTCTTTAGGTATGTATTTTTCTACAGATAGTGTTTGTGGTAGTAATAATTTAAAAATAGATAAATCACAAATTCAAAATGACAGCTTAAATATCATAACAGACAAACAAAATTGGGTAAAAATAAGCGGTAGTTTTGTTGCTAATGGAGGTGAGCAATTTTTAACCATTGGTAATTTTTATAATGACAATTTTACTGAAAAACATAGCATTAAAGTTTCAAACTCATCGTATGATGTTGCCTACTACTATATCGACAACGTAAGTGTGTATGCTTGTGATAGTCCATTGGAAGCCCAACCCCAAGACACTACCTTTGTATTTATACCCAATGTATTTAGCCCCAACCAAGACGGAGAAAATGACCTATGGCAGGTTACCGCTAATAAAGTAACTAGCTTAAACGTACAAGTATTTAACCGTTGGGGAGAACAAGTGTATAAAACTAACCTTGCTAATACAGAAGAACCTACTAATTTTAATCCTGCATGGGACGGTTACACTCCCACAGGAAAAACTGTACCCGAAGGCACTTACTTTTACATAGTGCAATACACTTTACCAAACGGAGAGGTAAAAGTGGAGAAAGGACATCTTACGTTAATTAGATGATTAGTTGACTAGGCAAAAGGCACTGGTTAAATGGTTAATTAGTGATTGGTTCCTCTCCTTTGGAGAACCTGTCCCGATTATTCGGGAGGTTAGGAGAGGTTATGTATATGGCACGAGTAGTGTTAGACCCATTAGATACGGTAAGATATGCTAACTCTTGCGAAGCGTTAACCATAGCGAATAATGGCAATAGAATAGGTGACTTTGATGAAGATAATTACCAAGAAGAAAACAATAACCCGTCCTTAGGAGAGAAATGGGGAGGTATCTACCCTAACCCAAATAATGGTAACTTTACATTAACATATACCCTAAAAGAAGATGCTATACTGGAAGTTTATAATAGTTTTGGACAACTAATGATGATTGAAAAATTAAAAATGGGAAGTAATAAGAAAGAAATAGAGTTAACTAGCACTAAAGGAATGTATTATTACACCATTAAAACAAAAGAAAAAATAATAACCAATGGCAAATTGGTGGTACAATAGAATATCAATTCACTTAAAAAAGCCTATGGTAATCATAGGCTTTCTTTTGCTTATTATAAACCTAAAGGCTCAACAGAATTTAGTACCAAATTCTAGATTTGATTCTTATACAGGTAACTGCCCATCAAATTTTAACCAAATTAATAGTTGGTTCGGATATTTATCTCCTGATGTTTTTCATTACTGTTTACCATCTAATTTAAATGGTATTCCACAAAATCTAGGAGGATATCAATATCCAATTAGTGATAGTGTATATGTAGGTTTTTATTTCTATATATTCAATACTAGTAATACTAGGGAATATATAGGAGTTAGGTTAAACGATATTTTGTACGAAGGGTTTACTTATTGTGTTGAATTTCATGTTTCATTAGCTGACAGTTCTAATTATGGGATTAATAAATTTGGTGCTCAATTTTCAATAGACAGTTTAGGATTTAATTGTCCGCCTGCTTGTATTCTTTCTTATCAACCCCAAGTAAAGAATGACAGCTCAAATATCGTAACGGATAAGCAAAACTGGGTAAAAATTAGTGGAAGTTTTGTTGCTAGTGGAGGGGAGCAATTTTTAACCATTGGAAATTTTTATGATGATATAGAAACAGCAAAGCACAGTATTAAAGTTTCAAATTATCCCAATAATGATTATGCTTATTATTACATCGACAACGTAAGTGTGTATGCTTGTGACAGCCCATTGGTAGAAGAACCCCAAGACACTACCTTTGTATTTATACCCAATGTATTTAGCCCCAACCAAGACGGAGAAAATGACCTATGGCAAGTAACCGCCAATAAAGTAAATAACCTAAATATACAAGTCTTTAACCGTTGGGGAGAACAAGTGTATAAAACTAACCTTGCTAATACAGAAGAAGCTATTAACTTTAATCCTGCATGGGATGGCTACACTCCCACAGGCAAACCCGTATCCGAAGGAACTTACTTTTACATTGTACAATACACCCTACCAAGCGGAGAAACGAAAGTGGAGAAAGGGAATCTTACGTTAATTAGGTAATTGGTTATACAATAACAAAATTGTCTTTCCTAAAAAAAATCTGTCTCTCTCCTCTCTCCATGACTGATAAATAAAACCATTTCAATTAGCATAATTTTCATTTTTCTATCTTTAATTGTCAAAGTAAAAGACAATGCTGTCCATGACCTTTATAATTGAAACAAGAGCATTTAACTTAGCACTAAGATTTACCTCTCTTGAGTTTAAAATCAGGAGAGAAAATTATTCTCAAGTTTCAAGAAAACTAAAAAGTGGGGCAAAAAAATATTCATATCTTAGGTTCTTCATCATCCAAAAAGATAGATGGAAAAACATTAAAAACCTACAAAGGATTTGAAACACTGGACGACAAACAAGCGGAAAGTATGGCAGAACAAATTGAACGATTTGCTGAAATACTATATCGGCACGTTGTCAACCAAAAATAACATATTGCCATGAGTGACCTTCGCCTATTTCAATCATTTGCCGTAAAAAGCAAACAACAAAAACACAACAAACAAGGAAAAGCGGTTATTTATACCAGAGTTTCCACCAAAGAACAAGCCGACAACAATCAAAGCTTAGACACTCAAAAGAAGTATTGCGAACGCTACGCTGCCAAAAAAGGATTAGAGGTCATTGCATATTTTGGTGGTACGTATGAGTCCGCTAAAAGTGATGAACGAAAAGAATTTTCCAAAATGCTTTCGTTTGTCAAGCGTAATAAAAGTGTTTCTTCCATTATCGTTTATTCCTATGACCGATTTTCAAGAACTGGGGCTAATGGTGCATACATCAGTGAACAACTTAAAAAGCAGGGAGTAGTTACCCTTTCTGCTACACAGGAAGTAGATGTTGAGTCTGCTTCGGGTTCGTTTCAGCAAAACTTATACTATATGTTCAGTCAATTCGATAATGAATTGAGAAGGGATAAATCGGTATCGGGTATGCAGGAAAAGTTAAGAAAGGGGTATTGGATAGGCACAGTTCCTTTTGGTTATAGTAATCTCAATCCGGGAAAAGGAAAAGAACAAAAGATTGTGATTAATGATGAAGGAAGATTGCTTAGGCAAGCCTTTTTGTGGAAAGTAAGGGAAAACATCAGCCATGAGGAAATTGCAGAACGGTTGGCAAGAAAAGGGCTTATTATTAAGGCGAAAAAATTAAGTTATTATTTCAGAAATCCGTTTTATTGTGGGGTAATTGTCAGCGGACATATTGCGGGTGAGGTAGTGGAAGGAAAACACGAGCCTTTAATCTCTAAAGAAGTGTTTTTACAAATTCACCACCTCTTAAATCAAAAAAGGAAAGGGTATAAATATACTCGTGATGATGAGAACCTACCTTTAAAGCAATTTGTAAAGGCGGCTTCTTGCGGAACTTCTTATACGGGTTATTTGGTAAAGAAAAAAGGTCTTTACTATTACAAGAATAACCGAAAGGGAAGTAAGGAAAACAAAAGTGCTAAAGTCATGCACGAGAAGTTTAAGGGGGTATTGAGCATTTTTGAATTAAGCAACCATAAAATTCTTCCTGTGGTCAGGGATGTGTTACAAAAACTCTTTTATGAGCAGCACGATGAAATTATCAGGGAAACGGAATTACTCAAAAAGCAGTTGAAAGATATTGCTGAAAGGTTAGACCGTTTGGAAGAGCGTTTTGTGTTTGAGGAAATTTCCAGAGAGCAATATGACAGGTTCAGAATAAAATTGGAAACAGAGAAAATGGATTTGAATGAGCGGTATTATAAAAACCGTAGTTTAAATTTATCGAACCTTGAAAGTATTTTGAAAAAGGCTACTGAATTTGCACTGAACTTGTCTGATTTATGGGCATCTGGAACACTGGAAACTAAACGGGCGGTTCAACATATGGTGTTTCCTGAAGGTATCTTGTACGATTTTAAAAATGATGCTTATCGAACCATAAGAGTAAATTCTATTTTTTCTCTAATTGGTTGTATTTCAAAACAATTGAGTGAAAATAAAAATGGGACGAGTCTAGCTGATTTTGACTTATCCCATTTAGTACCCGAGATGAGACTCGAACTCACACGTCTATTGACACACGGCCCTCAACCGTGCCTGTCTACCAATTCCAGCACTCGGGTAA
>CALALS010000201.1 GCA_937925525.1 uncultured Flavobacteriales bacterium
AAAGAGTGCCTGATGAATGTGTTGACCCCAAGGTTTTGTGGTATGGGAGAGTAGCAAGTTTTGGAGAACAATTAGAGAGACTTTATTCTCAGGTAGACCAAGAGAATGTAAAAGTTATTTTAAATACTGATTTAAATAAAAAACCATTAGAAACATATAAGTCGACTCTCAAATTTTTAGGAGTAAAGTATTATGGCTTTAAAGATTTTTCGAAAGTAAATGCAAACAAGAGAGTTAAATCTCCTTTGTTACTTAAAATTAGTAGAAAATTAAGTAGCAAAAAGCTTACAAGAGTTAAAAGAAAAATAGGAATTCCTGCAAATTATAGCCTACTAAACATGGTTAAAAATGCAAATACTAAATTTGAAAAGAGAAAACCACTTTCTACAGAATTTAGAAAAGAGTTAGTAGACTTTTTTATGAATGACATAGAAAAGGCTGAAAAAATATTAAATAGAGATTTATCTCATTGGAAACGATAAAGTATGCTTAAAAAATTAGTTAGAATATACAGAGACATCAAAAGAAGACTTAAATCACAGCGACAGCAAACTGATAATTTATATAAGTTGCTTTACAATATGGTTCATGATTTAGAAGAGTCTGTTAATCTTACTGCTGCACAAACCGCTGTATCATTTTCCGATCAATGGAAGAAGTTCCCTGATGGTGATTTTTTACTTAGCGATCCATGGTTTAAGTCTAATGTGGCTGATATTATTGAGAAAGAGGAGTTGCAAATTTCAAGAGATTGGATAAAAGGAAAAAAAGTGTTGGATGCCGGCTGTGGTAATGGAAGATGGAGCTACGGTTTAGCCCAACTTGGTGGGAATATGACTTGTGTTGATATTAATCAATCAGCTATAGATGCTACCAAAGAAGCGCTGAAGGAATGTAATGTAGAAACCCAATTTCAACTTTCTCCTTTAGAAACAGTTGCCGAAAAATTAAACGGACAAAAATTTGACTTAGTTTATTCTTGGGGAGTGGTTCATCACTGTCAAAGCTTTAATAAATCATTAAATCAATTATGTAGTTTAGTGAAAGATGATGGTGTGTTATTTTTGTATTTGTATGGTAGAGAAAGGCTTAATATGATAGACGATATAGAACTTTTTAAAGAACGAATAGCTTATAATTTATTAGATACAGAGGCAGAAAAACTTAAATTCTTGATGAAAAAAGCTAATGGCGATAAAAAGAAATTAAATATGTTGCATGATTATTATTCTCCCTTAATTAATAGAAGGTTAGATTATAACTATGTAAGGGAATTTTTAGAGGAAAGAGGTTTTGAATTAGTGGAGCGTAATAAAAAACACCCTGAATTGTTTATTAGGGCAGTAAAGTCTAAAAAATCTGATGTGATAAATCATTTTCTTCCTGAGCCTAAAGCACCATTTTGGTTTCAAAGAGATTTGGGTTCACTGAAGAAGATTTATGTTAAATAAGTTTACTTGAAATCTCAACTTAGAATATTTCATGGTCCATACAATGTTGCCGGAATAGGAGGGCATCTTGCTGAAGCAGAGCGGGAGAGAGGGTGTGTGTCTAAGTTTATTGTTTACAAAGCAAATAAGTTGATACATAATCATGATGAGAATATAGATTTTACAAATAATCATCTTTTTAAACGATTCATTTATGTACCTTTTTATTTCTTTTGGAAATGTGTTTTCAATTTCGACCTATTTCATTTTTACTTTGGTAAAAGTCTGTTGATGTTTAATCTGGATTTGCCCATCCTTCGGCTATTTGGTAAGAAAATTATTATGACGTATTGTGGCTCTGAGGTTAGATTAGTTGGGAAAGTAGAAAGCAAACGAAACCCTTATGTAAAGCATATACAATTTTCTACATCCTCTACTACCAAAAAAATATGGTCAAGTAATTTCTTCCTAATCCAATGGATTAAATGGATTTTCTTGTTTCAATATGATATACCTAAATACGATACTCGTAAGCAAATGATGATGTGGTGGCAGAATTTATTTATTCATAAATTCTTTGCTTATAGAGACTTGTATGCAAGTGCATTAACAGTTATTCCCAAAGAGAAAGTGATAAAAGACGTATTTATAAATAATATTGGTATTGCTTCTTCAGAAAAACTAAAATTTGAAGAACCCAAACAAAATGAAAAAGTAGTTATTGTTCATGCGCCAACTAACCAATTAGTTAAAGGAACTAAGTTTGTGGAAAACACACTGGATAAACTCAAATCTAAAGGTGTTGATTTTGAGTATGTTCAGATTTATAGAATGCCACATGAAGAGGTGATGGATATTCTAAAAAATAAAGCTGATATTGTTATAGACCAAATGCTTTTGGGTAGTTTCGCTTCATTATCTATTGAAGCAATGAGTTTTGGAAAACCGGTTGTTTGTTATTTAATGGAAGAAATTGAAGCCGATTTTAATGGAGACTTAGCTATCTATAACTGTAACATCGATAATCTCTATAAAAAACTAAAAGAACTAATTATAGATCGTCAATTACGTTTAGAACTTGGGAAAAAGGGGATAAGCTTTATTCAGAAGTATTACAATAAAAATGAAATAGTGGATAATACAATTCAATTATATCAGTCTCTTGCAAGTGTTAAATGACCGGTGAAAACTTCATCTTTTTGAGTTCCCGTTTCATCTGTATATTGAATCTTTAAAACATAATAATACGTTCCATCAGAAGCTTGTTTCCCGGTATATGTATAACCGTCCCAATAAGCATTTATACCTTTTGAGTTATGTAGTAATTCCCCCCATCTGTTATAAATGCTAATTTCTAACTCTTGTATATTCCCATCCACTAAAAACAGATCATTTATTCCATCACCATTTGGACTAAACACATTGGGTATAATTAGCTTTCCACAATAAACTTCAGAAAGGTTAATCATATAGTAATTACTATCACAGCCACTATTGGATTTTATTGTATCAATATATATCCCTTCTTCATTATACCAGCTTCCAAATAGCATAATACTATCACCATTACAAATTGTATCATATAGACTAATGGTATTTACTGAATTAACAGTTAAATTCAAATAAGAGACACTATCACAACCTAATGAACTTGTGTAGTTTGTTTGAAAACTACCTGTTGAATAATAATATACCCCCTGAAACAACGAGCTGTCACCATTACAAATAGTGTCATAGCTTACAGAGCTATATGTTGGGTTTACTGTAAGATTTGACTGAATAATACTATCGCATGTAGATTGTGCTTGAAGAGTATCATAGTAAACACCTGCATTTACTTGATAACTTCCTTGAAGGAAAATACTATCTCCTTGGCAGATAGAAAGGTTATTAATAGTTGTAATATATGGAATTATTGATAAACTACTTTGGATAACGCTATCACACCCGTTAATTGCTTGGAGAGTATCAAAATAAACACCGGAAGTGTATTGATAATTACCTTGAAGCAAAATACTATATCCTTGACAAATAGATAAATTTATTAATGAAGAAGTGATTAGGTTAACCGTAAGAAAAAGAGTTCTAATACTATCGCACCCTTTTGAAGAACTGATTGTCACCGGATAATTACCACTAGAAGAAAAATAATTATTTTCAAACAACAAACTATCTCCTGAACAAATAGTATCTAAAATTGAAATTGAATAAATAGGGTTTGTTGTTAAATTAAGGGTAAAAATACTATCACATCCAAAATTAGTATTCATATTAACAGTGTATACTCCTCCATTTTTATAATAACTACTTTGAAAAAGTATACTATCTCCTTGGCAAATTGATGTGTTATTAGAAAAACTATAAGTTGGATTAACTGATAAATTTGTTTGTATAACACTATCACAATTTAATATACTTTGAAGAGTATCGAAATACATACCCGGAGTCTTTTGATAACTTCCTTGTAAAAACATACTGTCTCCTTGACATATAAAGGTATTTATTGAAGACGAAAAAATAGGATTTAGTGTTAAATTAGTTTGAATTGTACTATCACATCCATTAATTGTTTGTAGAGTGTCAAAGTAACTTCCTGCAGAATTTTGATACCCTCCTTGTAGTAATATACTATCTCCTTGACAAATAGAGATGCTATTTACTACTTGAAAATTTGGGTTTATTGTTAAATCAATAATAACAAGACTATCACATCCAAGAGATGTTTTTATAGTGTCTCTATATTTCCCTGCTGTATTCTCATAATTTCCAAAAATTAAAGTGCTATCTCCTTGACATATATTTTGGTTATAATAATACCTTTGGTTTTGGACAGTTCTACATAAACCAGCGTGAGATAGTTTTCCACCTAAATGAAAACCATTATCAACAAGATTACATGCCGTACCCAAACTATTAGGTGAATTAATTACAGCCAAGAAACTATCATTGTATACAGCAGCATAAATTTTATCATCCGGTGCTACTTCTAAGTAACCAATATGGTAGCCATTTGTACCAGGACCTGATGCTGAACCAACAATTGTCGCACTATTTATGATGTTTGCAGGAGAACCCGCATTTAAGTTAAATTGTGTAATATTTTGTCCATACCACTGAGTAACATATAATAATGAATTGTCCGGTGAAAATGCAGCACCCCAAGCTCTGGTATAGCCACTAATGGTAATAGGATTTGAAACAATTCCGGTATTCATATTAAAATCAAACAACTCAAACCTGTCAGACCCATATGTGGCACATACAATTTTTTTACCATTGTCAGATATTGTCATTTGTCCTAAAGCATTATTGGTAATTCCCGAATGTATCAAGCCAACATTACTATTTACAGGAGTAGTGTTTAAACCAGTCGAAGTTAATTTGTAGGAAGAAAAAGTGTTTGAATTCCACCTATGAGTAACTACCCAATAACTATTATCGCAGCTGTTATAAATAGCATCAATTCTCTCCGTAGAAGGGGAGAATAATAAATTATTTTTACTAGTAACACCACCTAATCCACTATTTAAACTCATATCTACAATATGATATCTGAAGCCATTTGCTCCTATAAAAACATCAACCGTAAATATATAATAGATGTTTGGTGAACTTGGTTGTGGTACTATAATAGCAACTTGTCCGGCATTATTATTGCCAAGCAATCCTGTACCATTGGCCATTGCTACATGATTTTTATTATAAACAGTTACTCCATTGGTGTAAAATAATAGATTCCCTAGGCTGTCAGATATTGATGATGAACAATCATAGGCAAATAATGCGCCATTTGTAAGTGGTACCGGAGGTCCACTTGAAAAGTCCATTCCTGCATTATTCCCAAAATACCAAGTATTGTTTTGACCAAAAAATAGTGAGGTTGATAAAAATAGCGTTAGAATAAATAAGGATTTAAGAAAATTCATAAAAATTGAATTTAGAGCTTATTTATTCTAAAGAATTTAGAGCTTAACTTGTCAGATACTTTTATTATATAAATCCCGTTTGATTCATTACTTATATTAATAGGAATTAATTTACTTGTATTGCTTCCAGTATTAATTATTCTTCCATCAATTGAAGTTATTTCATATTCAATAAATTCATCATAATCTCCTAAGTTAATTATAAAGTTTCCGTCATTTGGGTTGGGATAAACAGAAATATTACTATTTAAGAATTCATTTATCCCTAAACAATAAGTAACAGTAATTAAAGTAGAATCTGCGTTTTTACAACCGTTATTATCTGTATAGTTATAAGTAATATAAAAGTTTCCTGCACCACTTAGAGAAGGATCAAAATAATTTCCCGTAATTCCTGTAGAACCTGTATAATATCCTCCGGAAGGATTACCCTGGGGTAGAAGTATAGGCGGAGTTTTAGTACATACGGTATCGTTTGAAAAGTTATTTATGGTAACATTTGGTGCTTGGTTAACCACTAAACTTATTACAACAATACTGTCGCAATTTAAAGAAGTTTTAATTGTATCAGTGTATTTCCCAGAATTTGATTCGTAGTTTCCAAAAATTAAAATACTATCTCCTTCGCAAATAGACATTTCATTAAGATGTCTGGGATATTGAACTGTTCTGCATAAACCTGCATTTGATTTCTTCCCGGCTAAATAAAAACCATTATCTACCATATTACAGTTTATCCCTATTTTATTAGGAGAGTTGATTACTGCTAGATATGTATCGTCATATACTGCCGCATAAATTTTGTCATCAGGAGCAAGTTCAAGGTAGCCTATATGGTAGCCGCTAGTTCCAGGACCCGATGCATTCCCTACGGAGACAGCACTATTAATTATACTTGAGACAGAGCCTGCATTTAAGTTAAATTGTGTAATATTTTGCCCATACCACTGAGTAACATATAACAATGAATTGTCTGGTGAAAATGCAGTACCCCAAGCTCTTGTATAATTTGGAATAGTAATTAAGTTACTCAAAACACCAGTACTCATATTAAAATCATAAAGTTCAAAAGCCCCAATATCATAAAGAGCATTAGCAACCCTCTTTCCATTATCAGCAAAAGTTAATTGACCAATTCCATTATTAGTATTTCCTGAAAGATTTGCACCAATATTTGTATTTACCGGTGTAGTATTTAATCCTGTTGAAGTTAATTTGTATGCAGAAAAAGTATTTGAATTCCATCTATGAGTTAATATCCAATAGCTATTATCGCAGCTGTTGTACACGGCATCAAGTTTTTCAGTAGAGGGTGAAAAAAGCAGATTGTTTTTACTGGTAACTGCTCCTAATCCTGAATTTAAGCTAATGTCTACTACATGATATCTGAATCCATTTGAACCAGCAAAGGCATCTACAGTAAAAACATAATATATATTTGATGAGCTTGGTTGAGGAACTATTATAGCAACCTGACCTCCATTAATATTACCTAATATTCCGGTACCATTAGCCATTGCTACATGATTTTTATTATAAATAGTAGTGCCATCAGTGTATATAATCAGGTTGCCAGAACCATCAGAAATAGAGGCTGAACAATCGTATGCAAAAGAAGCTCCATTTGTAAGAGCTATAACAGAACCATTTGAAAAATGCATTCCTGCATTATTTCCAAAATACCATGTGTTATTTTGTGCTTTCAAAGGAACATATATAAGGCTCACAATAATAACACTCAAAAAAAGTTTAAGTAACTTCATATAGCTTTGTTAAGTTAAGTAGCAAATTTAACATACTTTTACCACTTATTTAAAAAATAATTTTGGGAATAGTTAAAAGACAAGCCATTAAAGCAACTATTGTATCCTATGCAGGAGCATTTTTGGGTTACTTTAATCAAGTTGTGCTGTTTGTGCAATTTCTTGCGCCTGCCCAAATAGGTTTAATTCGTCTTATTGTTGATTTTGCTACTGTAGCTAGTCAAGTTACTTTACTAGGTATTCCAAGTGTTATTTTAAAGTATTTCCCGTTTTTCAAGGACAGAGAAAAGAAGCATAACAATATTTTAGGATTTTCTATTTTAATAGGGCTTTTGGGTTTTGCCTTAGTAACAGTTATTCTTTTCGTTTTTAAAGGAGTTTTTGTAAAGATTTATGAAGAACGCTCTGAAGAGTTTATCGATTATTATCATCTGGTAATTCCTTTACTTTTTTACTTTACGTTTTTTAATATCCTAGATGCTTATTCTCGTTCATTAATGAGGATAACAGTTCCATCAATATTAAGAGATATTTTTTCAAGAATACTGGTGGCAGCAGTCGTTGTCCTTTTTTATTTTAAACTGATTGATTTTAGTTGGATGATTAGCTTATATGCCTTGTCTTTTATTATTCCGGTTATTGCTTTAGCCTATTACATAAAACGCTTGGGCCATTGGTTGTTAGGAATTGACTTTAGTTTCTTTACTAAAGACTTAAAGAAAAGTATTACAAGTTTTGCAGGTTTTTCACTGCTTGGGACTGCTTCATCTACTTTGGTGTGGAGGATAGATGTTTTAATGATAGCTCCATTATTGGGGCTCGCAGAAACGGGAATTTATGGAATTGCCAGTTATATTGGTTCAGTAATTGAAATTCCCGGTCGTTCATTATCGCAAATATCACTTCCTGTTATTGCTGATGCCTGGAAAAACAATGACCTACCTAAGATTGCCGATATGTATAGCAGAACTGCTTTAAATCAATTGATTATCACTGGTCTTATATTTTTATTAATATGGTGTGGAATAGACGATATCATTGATATTTTTTTAAAAGCGGAATATCAAGAAGGGAAATATGTAGTATTATTTATTGCGCTTGGTAAGTTAGTCAATTTAGCTTCAGGAGTAAATGGTGAAATTATTATGACCTCTAAGTATTACAGATACAACATAATTGTAATTATGATACTTATGGTAGCTACTATTGGTTTTAATATTGTTTTTATTCCAATTTATGGGATAACCGGAGCAGCTTTTGCAACATTTTTGTCTCTGATTATTTTTAATTTGGCTAAGTTTTTCTTTGTGTGGATTAAGCTGAAAATGCAGCCTTTTGGAGTAAAACACTTCTTGTCAGCCTTAATTATTACCTTATTTGTTCTTATGAGTATGTACACTCCTAAAATGGGGAACTCTTTAGTTGACTTATTAATAAGATGCTCAGCAATAAGCGTATTGTATTTAGTTATAATTTATTATACAAAGCTATCCGATGACATTAATGAATATATCGATATGGGAATTCTGAAATTAAGAAATATCTTCAAGTAATTCCTGACAGTTTTTATATCTTTTTTTGTCTTCTTCTGTTGTAACTTTTATTTGTAGAGCCTTTTTTAGAACTGCTTTAGCCAATTCCACTTTTTTATTCAAACGATAAGTGTCGGCTAATTCATAAAAATGTAATATATAATCCGGCTCTAATTTGCAACACATAATAAACGCATTTTCGGCATCTTCGTAAGTACCGCCTTCAGGAACACCGCCAAAAAAGGCATTTATCATGGCTTTTTCCATAGCATTAAAGCCTGCTATTGTTTTATGATATCTTCCTAATACATGATAAGCTCCTGCATGTTTGGGGTCAAGAGCTATTGTTTTTTCTGCCTCTGTTTTAATTAGTTTGGCATTGGCAATTTTTTGTTTACTGCTTGCATTTTCATTAATTCTTCCAAGAGCAAGTGCGTAAGCAAAATGCGCTTCTGCATTTTTATTATCTAAAGCTATTGCTTTTTTTGCAAGGTCTTCTGCTTTCTCATAATATTTAATTCTTTCTGCTTCAGTAGGCATACTTACTCCATATCTTGAGCAGCTTGAACTAAGTCTTGCTGCATAATCAGCATTGTTTGGATCAATGTCATACAACTTAGTAAAAACTTCGTATGCTTCTTTACTTTGGTAAGCATCCATTAACTGAATACCTTTTTTATAAAGTTCTTCTTGAGATTGAGAGAATCCTATAAAGGATAACCCGATAAATAAAATACTAAGCCACTTTTTCATCATTAACAAATTTTAATTTTTTCAAATTTACTCTTTTTGCGTATTTAATACTAGCATTTAATTCATATCCAATTAAAATTGAAAGCGAATTATAATATAACCATAACATAATTACAATTAACGCCCCTATAGAACCGTAGAATTTATTGTAATTTGAGAAATTATTTACATAAAAAGCAAATCCAAACGATATGATTATGGTTAATAAAGTTGCAAGTGTAGAACCAGCAGAAATGAGTTTAAATTTTTCTCCTTTTGGGCTGCCAATGTAATAGGTCAGTGAAAACCCGAAAAAGCAGAGAAGCATAAATACTAACACTTCTATGAGTTGCAATAAAAATGCGTTAAACCCGCCTTTAATTATTCCTTGATTAATTAAAAAGTGAATAATGCTTTCTCCAAAAACGATAATGGTAATTGCTAAAACCATTAAAGAAGATAGAACAAATAATAATAATATAGCACGTAGCCATAAAATTATAGGCTTTCGCTTATTCTGATTAAAATATGAAGAGTTGAAAGACATTAACATTGCATTAATTCCATTCGTTGCTAAATAGAATGCAAAAATGAAACCAAAAGAGACAAGTCCTCCATTTGATTTAGACAATATACCATGTATGGTTTTTTCCAATAAACTATAAGCGTCTGAGGGTAATCCGACTTCCATCATCAACATTACTTCTTCTTGAAAATTGTGAATAGGAATAAATGGAATAAGTGAAAACAAGAAAATAATAGAAGGGAATAAGGCTAAAAAAAAGCGAAATGCAAGTGAATAGGCTCTAGTGGTAAGAGAGTTCTTTTTTAAGCCTGCTATAAAAAAAGAGCCAACTTGTAATAATGATAAACCTTCAAATCCCGGTAAAACAATTTTGTCCAGCTTTTTTTGAATGGCTTTTATAAGTTTACTGTTCTTTATTTTGGCAATTATTTTTTTCATTCAAAGGCTTTTAGACTCATGTCTAAACTTTTAATTTGATGGGTAAGTGCGCCAACGGAAACGTAATCTACTCCACACTTTGCATATTCTTGAATAGTTGAGGCATTAATGTTTCCTGATGCCTCTGATTCATATTTTCCATTTATAAGGCTAACAGCAGTCTTTAAATCTTCGTAATAAAAATTATCAAGCATTATTCTATCTACCTTAACAATTTCTACTATTTGCCTCACTTCTTCCAAATCTCTTGCTTCTATTTCAATTTTTAAATTAAGTTGGTTAGCCTCCAAATAAGCTAGTGTGTTATCAATAGCATTTTTAATACTTCCCGCATAATCTATATGATTATCTTTAATTAAAATCATATCATACAATCCAAACCTATGATTTTCTCCACCGCCAATTTTAACTGCCAATTTTTCGAAATAACGAATTCCCGGAGTTGTTTTTCTAGTATCTAGAACTTTTGTTTTATAATCTTTAATTAAAGAAGCCAAATAGTTGGTGTGTGTAGCAATTCCGCTCATTCTTTGCAAGAAATTGAGGGCTAAGCGTTCTGCCATTAATATTTTTTGAGCATTTCCTTCTACTGTAAAGGCAATATCTCCTTTTTTTATAGATGCTCCATCTTTAATAATCTCAGAAAATTTAATAGAAGAATCAATTTTATGAAACACTGTTTTTGCTACATCAATCCCGGCTATTATGCCATCTTCTTTTACTAAAAGCCTAGCTTTTTTTTGAGTGTTTGCAGGTATGGTTGAAAGTGAAGTGTGATCACCGTCACCAATATCTTCTATTATAGCCCAATCAATAAATTCTTCCGGAGTCATTTACTTAATTTGGCTACAAAGGTATTTTAAATTGTAATTAAATCAACTTGGCTTATTCGCTGTCTTTTTCAATGCGAATTTCATGAATGGTAACTTTATTGCCTGTTTTGTAAAGAATATAGGTTCTGTATTTAGTGGTATCTATAACTAAATTACCAATTGCATAGTTACTTCCGTTTTTTGATTGACCGCTGTGTAATGTTTTATACCCTTTTGGTGAGCCGGATTGGTAAAACTTCTTTAAAATGATTTCTGCTTGTTGTTTGCTGTAAATATCTTCACTTCCGGGAATATCAAAATCAACCTCAGAATTAAAGTAGGTGGCAAATACCTG
>CALALS010000202.1 GCA_937925525.1 uncultured Flavobacteriales bacterium
ACCGCTGTTATGGGCTGGGCTTTTTCGTCTTTTGTCAGCAACATTTCTTGTCTTGTTGAATTGGCGGACATTTTACACTTCCGTAACTGCAATAAACACAACAGTCGCCTTGATGTGGTTTTAAAACGGTCTTGCAATTATCACATTCGTAAAAATATTGGCAAGCGTCTGTCGGCATTGTTTCTTCCTTTTTATGTCCGCAATTTGGGCAAGTGATTGTTGATTGTAGTATGATTTCCATTTTATTTTTCCTTTTTGTCTGTTACTGAATATCCTGTTCCGTTTATTGCTTTCTCAATTTCGGCAATGTTCGTTTTTGAGTTATCAAATTCTACAATTGCATTTCCGTTTTCGTATGAAACAGTTGATTCTATTATTCCCGAAAGCTTATTCACTTCGTGGTTTACGTGTTCTTCACAACCTGCACAAGTCATACCGCTAATGGAAAACTCAACTGTTTGAACATTTGATTTGTCAACTACTATGATTTGTTTTTCTGTCTTTGGATAAAATATGTGAGCATAGTAAGGAAAGGCAAGCATTACTATTGCAAATGCTGTTACAATTCCTAAAAACATTTTGGATTGAATGAATTTTGGTTTTTCTTCTGTCTCACAATTGCAGTCAATTTGTTTTTTAGGTTTCAACTTTTGATACCAAGCAAAACCAAGAACCAAAATTGTCAAACCTATAAAATAAGGTCGGAAAGGTTCAAGCCAAGAAAAAGTTGAAGCAAGTCCGCTTGTCCCTGCGACAAGAGCCAATACAGGTGTGATGCAACAAAGTGAGGCTGCAATTGCTGTCAAAAGTCCTGCACCGATTAATTTTTTGTCTGTTTTCATATTGTTTCCAAAATTTTGTTTTCGTGAAGTATTTTGAAAAAAGGTTTGAGCATTTTTTCATACTCTTTTGTCAGTGAGTAAAAAATGGTTTGTGCTTGCCTTTCCGTTTCAATTAGTTTTCGGTCTTTGAGTTTTCGCAGATGTTGTGAAATTGCCGAAATGGTCATTCCGAGAATGTCACTAAGGTCGCAAACGCAAAGTTGTTGCTCTTCGTAAAGCAAAAACAGGATTTTCAGTCTTACGTTGTTACCCGCCAATTCAAGTCCGTTGGATAAATAGGCAAACGAACCGTTCAGTTCTAATACTCGGTCTTTACAGCGGTTGATTTGCTTAATGTCCGCTTGTTGTCTTATACACGAAATGTTGTCCATAGTGCAAAGATAGTCAATTTGTTTATTTAAGCAATTACTTAAATACAAAATATCAAAAAGAACCCGATTTTGTCTGTCGGGTTGTGTCGTCATAGCCTTGCCCATAACGTTTTTCAGCTATACGCAGGCAGGGATTTTACCACTGAACCTCCTACGAAGAACTGAACTTTAAATTTACCACTTTCCTGTCCTACGAAGCACAAAATCCCTGCTTGCGTATAGGTGATGTTATGCGGTCGGCTTTCTATTCCCACGTTTTTGTTTTTAGTCGTTCTGCTATCATTTTTATGTCTTCTGGAACTTCATCCAATACGTTTTCAAGATTAAAAAATCGAACTCTGAAGATTCCCCCTGGACTTGTCTTTTTAAAGTCGGTTTTTGTGAACTCGGATAAGAGGAAAAAACGATGGTCTTTTGCCACGCCCCAACCTTCATTAATTGACTCTTTAATTGCTTCAATCAGTTTTTGTTCTTGTTCCTTTGTTACTGGATACTTTGAATTTTTTACTTCAAGTCCATTTACTTCGTCCCAATCAGCTTGAATCATATTTTCAACAAGTCCTATATGTCTAACGGATTTCCATTTGTAAATACCTAGAAATTTGAAGTCACTATATCCCCTAGATGCCAAGTCGAAGTAAAATTGATGTTTTACATTTAAGTCGTAAGATTGTCCACAAGCCATTGCTCTCAAAACATTATTGCTTCGTGGCATTAATCCCATTCCTAAACAGTAACTTTCAAAATGCTCATTGAGTCTTTGCAGATAATGTTCAAACTGATAATTATTTGCAAGTTCCTTTAATTGGTCAACCAAGTCTTGATATGTGACGGATTGAAAATTAATTTTCCCAAGTTCTTTTAACTCGCTCAGTCTATTCTCTATTTTTTCTACTTCGGGCTGAGAATATCTTGTTGAACTTAGATGGATTAGCAATTTATACTCATTCGGGTCAAAGCTTTTGGAATACTTCACAAGTTTGTTAATCCATTCCAAGCCGTGCAGTTTGGTTTCAATAATAATCTTCGAAGCTTTTAGTTGAATATGTCCGTCAATAATTCCATTTCCGCGATTTCCTACTTGCTGCTTGAATGTCGGTATTACTTCGTATTGGTCAGAGTCTTCAGTTAGTCCCTTTATGTATTCTTCGTAATACTTTGGATTTATCTCATACAAATTTGACAGCATCAAAAGGACATTGTTTGTTACTGTGTTTTCCCCTTGAGAATATTGTTGGAATTGATTTAATACTGCCATTCTGATTAATTTTCTTTGGTTACGGTCGTCTTTTTAGCTGCCGCATAACGTTTTGGCGCTTGGCGAAGGTGGCGATTTTCAGCACAAAACTTCATACGAAGCACCGAACTTAAAATTTAGTAAAAACTGTCATACGAAGCACTTAACCGCCACTTTTGCCAAACGCCTGTTACCAGCTGGCGTTCTGTCTGTCGTGTCGTGTAAGTCAGGTTAATGATGGTTTCGCTGTTATTGTCCAGTGAGTATTTTGGTCTTAATGTGTCGGTTGTGCGGTTGCGGTTTTAAAAATTTTTGAAGGGGTGGAAATTTTAAAAAATAATTTTTCTTGGGCAGGAGATGTGGAAGCTCTTTTGCAAACTTTGGTTTGCGGGTGGGCTTGGAGCGGTTTGCAAATGTGCTTACACATGTGCGTTGCTTTATTGCTGAAATGTTAAAAGGGTAATTCCTCCGAAGTCACCAAGTTTCACGGTCTGTTCCAGACCTAAAAAATCTTTTGATGTGCCCTGCATTATGGTTGAAAACCATCTTGAAAGTGGTGTTGCAGTTTCAAGATAATCAGAACCACTACTGTCAATTATTTCAAATTGTCCTTTGATGTAATCAGAATCAAAGCGGATTGGCAAATGAAAGTTTTTCAAGCCAGTCATTTCGGTGAAAGATTTTGAACACCATGCGTAATGAAATGTGTGGTCTGCTCTCCACTTAATCATTACGGTTGCTGATATATTTTGGTTGACATAATGTTTAGTTGTGCTTTCAATGGAAGTATCATACTGGCTTTTTAAAACAAAAATACCTGCCAGTCCCGGTTCCAACTTACTTGCAAGTTTAAGAAAATGAGTTTTAGGCATCAGCAAATTTGCCGCGAAATGATTTGCAGCATTTTCAATTTTCTTGCATTCCTGCTCACTTAAATCACCACTAAATGACAACGAAATTCCTTTTGCAAGTTTGCTTCTATGTCCATCGATAAAATAGTGACCAAGTTCATGTGCAATTGTAAATCTAATTCTCCCTGATTCACTTTTTGTGAGTTGGTCGGTATTTAAAAGAATGTAGAACTTTCGTGAGTAATGGACTAACTGCCCTAAGAAGTGATTGCCATAATTGCTTTCAATAAAGCGAATGCGTTTCCCTTTCGCAATCTTTTCAAGGTTTACTTTTCCTCTGAAAAGAAAGCGATTGCCGAGGTCTTCTGCCAATTCTGCAATATCGTCTAAGCTTTGTTGCATTTATTTCTTTTTCTTCTTTACTTTTCTTTCAACATCTTTAATGTCCTTGATGATTTTCTGTTGAATCTCTTTTGGGAGGTCAGACTTACCTTCTCTTGCTGCCATAGCAAAATTTGCAGAAGGAAACTTTACAACCTTAGAGCTATTTCCACTTCCCGATTTTGAATAGAGAAAGGTTGGCTCATGCAATTCTGCTGGCAGAATTACATCAGTTGTTCCGTAAATGCGTTCAAACTCCTTTACTTCTTCAACAGTTTCAGGAAAGAGAAAGCCGCTTGTCTTTAGTGCTTGTTCAATCATTTTTTCCTGCTGATTGCTTTTGGATTTGTCGCTGATTCTTTTTTTCATAACTATTTTTATTTGCTCGTTTGAAAACAGTATTTTTTGATTTTATCAAGTGCTCTTTTTTTGATTTGACGGATATTGTCAGAACTGGTATCGTGCGTTTTGCATAGGATTTTCATTGCCTCTTTACTCAACTTTTTCTTATCATCATGGATACAACCTTCACCTGCATAAACCTCAATGACATGTTTTTGAATTTCTGTTAGTCCCTTCATTGCTTCTCTGAGTTTTGAACGAAACATATTTGGAACTTCAATCGGTTCACCACCATACAAACTTTCAAACATATCGTATTCTCCTTCTTCGGGTCTTGATTTTAAATCGTCCAGATATACATGGTCTTTTCTTTTAGCATACTCTTTATTGAAGCAGTTGTTTGCAATCGTTCCAAGCCATGCTTTGATTAAATACTCATGTTTAGAATTATCCGGCTCTCTTGATAAATCAAAATCCTTAATTTTTCTGAAGGCATTGATAAAGGTTTGCTGCGTAATATCAGTTGCCATTTCCTGTGAGTCATGAAAGCTGATGCATCGTTGTATGGCAATCTTGTAGATATAACCTTTAAACTTGTGAAAGAATTGGTGTTGAAATAACCGTAATCTTTTAAAGTCATCGTCATCTTTAAGCCCCTCAACAATTTGTTGGTCGGTAAAGTTAATTTTCATTGGCTTAGCTTGAGTAATTACCTGCATTATAGAAACATGTTTATATCATATAATCCGAAACCGTGACAAAGGTAGAATGTATTCGAAAAAATTGCAGTGTCACGGTTTGGTATTTTATCTGTAAACAAAATTTCAAAAAATGGAATCAAACAACAAATCAGAATCAGGGGTAATAGTTATTGACGTTGCCTTGTATGCCAAAGAAGGCAAAATCGTTCCTCCCGGTCAACATTACATCATTATGGTTGACAGACAGCAATTTACAGTAAGGCAAGAGTGTATGACTGGCAAAGAGATACTGGTTCTTGCAGGTAAAACCCCACCTGAAAGATTCCAACTTAACCAACGCTTCAAAGGCGGTAAAGTGGTTAAATTTGGGTATGACCAAAAAGTGTGCTTCACCGAACCGGGTATTGAAAAATTCATGACCATTCCTTTAGACCAAACCGAAGGATAATGAGAAAGGATTTTCAACTGCCACAAGAAGATGTAATCTTTCTTGACGGGTTGGGCTTGCCTTGGGAAGCAATCAATGACCAAGGTATGCAATGGGTAATCGTGCACGATTACCCCGTTGTATCGGGCTACAACCTTGAAAAGGTTTCTGTTGCCGTCAAAATTGAAACGGGCTATCCACGAACGCAACTTGATATGGCGTATTTCTATCCGGCACTGCAACGGCTTGATGGCAAAGCCATCAATGCAATAAGCGGTCAGCCGATTGACGGTAAACAATTTCAGCGTTGGTCTCGGCATAGAACAGGAGCAAACCCATGGAGAGAAGGTGTTGACGACCTCTCTACTCATTTGGCTTTAGTTAGTTTTTGGTTTGAACAAGAATTCATAAAACAAGCAAATGGAATTGCAGCTTAGAATATCAGGGTTTCATCACGAAGTGCTGAAACAACACTTACTTCCTGCTGATGGCAAAGAAGCGGTTGCTGTTGCCTTGTGTGGAAGATACAGCGATGATGAATCAGAAATTCTTCTTGTGCATGATTTAACTCTGATTCCTCATGATGAATGTTACTGTCGTGAACCCGATTTATTACACTGGTCAACCGAAAAGATTCAACATTACTTTGAAAGAATTGGAAAAACAGATTTTGCTCTGCTGAAAATCCATAGTCACCCAGGTGGTTACGATAAGTTTTCAAGAACAGATGATATTTCCGACAATGAGTTTTTTGATTCAGCATTTGGTTGGGCAATGAATGACAAACCGCACTCAAGTGCAGTGATGTTGCCGGATGGGAAAATTTTCGGACGATTTTTTTTCAATGACTTGCACCATGAACCGATTGATAAAATTTTGATTGCCGGTGATACGATTCAGCAATTTGTAAACAGAGGGAAAATTAGTAAAGCAGATTTTGCTCTCAGAACTATTCAGGCATTCGGAGAAAGGACATACCAAAGCTTAAGCGAATTGACCGTTGGTGTTGTCGGTTGTTCCGGCACAGGAAGTCCTGTGATTGAACAACTTGTGAGGTTAGGAATCGGAAAACTTGTTCTTGTTGACCCTGACACAGTTGAAAGGAAAAACCTTAACCGGATATTGAACACAACAAATGCAGATGCAAAAAAAGGAAAGCCAAAAGTTCTTGCTCTTGCAGATGCGATAAAAAAAATCGGATTGGGAACCGTTGTTGATGCACGGCAGGTAAACTTATATGATGATGTTGAAACTCTCAAAGCACTTATCAAATGCGATGTCGTTTTTGGTTGTATGGACAGCGTTGATGGTCGCCACCTGTTGAATCAACTTTCTTCATTTTATTTGCTTCCTTATTTTGACTTGGGTGTAAAACTTGAAGCAAATGGTTTTGGTGGCATTGACAAAATCTGTGGCTCTGTTCATTATCTCCAACCTTGTAAGTCCTCCCTGATTACTCGTGGCGTTTACACAACAGAAGATTTGAGGGCATCAAGTCAATACCGGAAGAATCCGGAAGAATTTGAGAACCTGCGAAAAGAGGCATACATTAAAAATATCAATGTCAATAATCCGGCTGTGATAAGTGTCAATATGCAAATTGCCAGTCACGCAGTGAACGAGTTTCTCAATCGCATTCACCCTTTCAAAACAGAGCATCCTTCTTCTTATGCTGCAAGCACTATTGATATTACTGAAGGATATATGGTTAACTCCGCTGAATCGGATTTTGAGCAAGATAACTACCTGAAAAAGAAGTCTGGTCGTGGAGACATGCTCCCTTTCATTGAAATGTCAGAACTTGTGTCATGATGTTCTTTCGGAAAATAGTTGCTAAGTTTGCAGAGTGGCTTCAACCGGAACATAAGCTTGTCTATGTTGATGAATTGCCTAGAAATGTAAAAGATAAAACCATTTACATTGTTGGCGATGTAAAGCAACCTTGGCTTTTGGCTTTCAACTGCCCTTGTGGTTGTCAGAATTTAATTCAGCTCAATTTACTAAAAGACGCTGCCCCCTGTTGGGGGTTTAAGGTCAACAAAAAAAATAAAATCAATATTTATCCGTCTGTATGGAGAACTACTGGTTGCGAAAGTCATTTTTTTGTTCGTAAAGGCAAGATTGATTGGGTTAGAGGTTATGAATCTTATAGAAAGACAAAGGGTTTCTTAAGTTTTTGGAAGTAACTAAGTAAAATGGCATCCTTCTTACTTTAAGATAAACTCTTACATTTGTGAAAAATGAAGCTATCATACCGATAAATGGCAAGACGAAAGACCAAAAATAAAACAGGGTTATCAAGAATTGAAGGAATTCCCTACCATGATGCTTGGGTTGGCTTCATCTGTCTGAACTGTAAGGAATTGAATAATATCCGAATCGGAAGCGAATTATTAGACCCGAAAACGGCTTATGAAACATGCGAATGGGAATGCTCTAAATGCGAGTATGTCCATTCTAAAGATTCCGACTTACCCTTTGAGCATTGGGATGAAGATTTTGTTTTGGCTGAAACTATCAAAGCCCAACGATTTTGGGAAGCCTTTTTCAGAATTGCAACTGAAAATTCAGATGCATATTGGAAGCAATGTAATACTTGTGGAAGGGTTCTTCCCTTTGCTGCTTTCAGTAAGCACTCAGGTTGGGGTCCACTTGAAAGGCAAATGGAATGCAGAAGCTGTAAAGGAGCAATAAATGCCGTTCTTAATCCAAAAAGAACCAAACAACAACTTCACGAATCGTCTGTAAGAAGAAGAATTGCGGATTTATTGGTTGAAGGTGAAAACCAATTTATTGATATTGAGGAGTTGTTTCATAAATTTGAAAGTAAGTGTTTTAAGACTGGAATAAAACTTGACATTAAGAAGCGGTCGTCATACGAGATTGACCATATTCTACCTTCAAAATGGTTGTATCCTTTGAAAAAAGAAAACGCTTGCCTGTTGTCGGCTGATGCAAATGCCAACAAGAAAGGAAAGTGGCCGAGTGAATTTTATACAAATAACGAACTGATTGAGCTTGCTAAAATTACCGGAGCAGACTTGACTTTGATTTCTAGCAAAACGCCAATAATCAATACAAATATTAATGTCAACAAATGTGTTGAACGATACCTTCAAGTCAGGGAAAAATCCCATTTGCCAAAGCGAATTACGGAGCTAAAGAAAATACTCACCGACTATAATTTGGCTGGCAAATTATCGGCAGCCAATAAGAAACTTTTGGGTTTTAAATAAAGCTACACCAAAACCAAATACTGGTGCGATGTAACAGTTCCTTTATCTCTAATTCCATGAGATTCGCAATGTTCAACGCTTTCATCAAATAAATCTGCTGTTTTAAACCAACGTTTACTGATTTTCTGTAATTCTTCTGCCATATCACATTTTACGCTTTTGCCTAAATGTAAAACACAAACTCCGTCTTTTTTTAGTCGTTCTTTTGATTGGCGAAAAATGCTCTCATAAATGGCAAAATCTTTTTTCTGTCTTTCATCAACGAAAGAATTAGGCTGATGTTTAAAATCTTTGTCAGACCAGCCCGAAAACCAAATACGAATCCAATTTGCTAAGTAAAATCTTGTGCTGTCAAAAAATGGTGGCGATGTAATAACAGCGTCCAAATTATTTATTTCTTGTGGCCAAATTATGGTCGTATCTTGATTAAAGATTTTTCCATTTTTGAAGTTCAAAGTCAATTCTTCATTAATTACCCTATCAACTTTTTCGGTTAATTTATCAATTAAACTTTTGTAGATAAACTCTCCTGTTGGTGCATAAGGAACAATCGGGTGTGACCTGCGACTAAGTGCATACGGTCTGTTTCCGTGCAAAATGTGAAGTAGTGAAGCTACAACTAACATTTCACTTGCTGTTTTCGGATAATTTTCTTTTACAAATCTACGGGCAAGTAAAATTTCTTTCAAAGTTTTTTCTTCATAGTATTCAGAAAGTGTTTTATTAAAACCAAAGTTTTGGGCTTCCTTCAATTCGTCTTTTGTGCATTTACCATTTCCTATGAATTGTTTCAAAGCATTGATATAGCTATAGCTTTCTTCGGTAATAGGTGATGAAACTTTTGCTTGCGAAATGTAATACGCTGGCAAACTAATATCAATTCCGTAAGACATTTTTCCTGCTAATGCGGCTTCAAATGGTATTGTTCCAACTCCAGAAAATGGGTCAAGAATTGAGCCGTTTTCGGGGACAAAGGTTTTTACCAAATGATGAGCTATTGCGGGTTTTAACTTGCCTTGGTATGAGCAAAGCGAATGATTATTGTGTCCCCAATTTCTGCTTGAAAATGGCACTTGCTGATGTGGAATAATTGTTTTGAATTGCTGCCAATTAGCATTCCAAAAAGCAGGTTCAAAGCCGTTGATGTGTTTGCCGTTTTTGTAGCTGTATTGAAAAACAAGCAATGATTGAGTAAGGATTTCCTTATTCTTTGATCGTCTTTTACGAAGTATTTTGTTGTCAATAAGTTTATAACCAAGTCCAGTAAGCAACTCAATTAAGATTTCATCTGTTTTAATGTGAACACCGCAAAAAATGGAATCGCCAATGTCAATCAAAAGTTTTGCATTGTTTTTTAAATGAGGTTTACAATCGCTGAAAATCGAATACATTTCTTCAAAATAGCTTTTTGCCATTATCGGAATTCTTGAATCATAAGCATTTTCGTTAAGCTCTTTTAGAGTTGATTTTAGAATTTTGCTTTTTGCGGAAATGTCTAATTCCTTTACATTGGCGTATTCTTTTTTAACATCATTGATTCCACTTGTTAATGCTTGGTCTCTGAAGAAGCGTAAATCGTTTTCGTATTGCAAATAGCGAAGAAACCACAACTCGACTTTTGTATTTCTGAAATAATTGGTTCCATTTAAATATGGCGGACTTGTAATAATTGCACCGATTTTTAATTCATTTACTCTACTAATGTTTTTTGCGTTTGAGAGAATTAACTCGTGTTTGTTTTTCAGTGAATAGTTGAAGTTCAAAACATCTTCGGCTATATCTGCTATTTTTTGAGGTAGAATTTCGTCAAAGGTTTTTAATTCCTTTTCTATTTCTTTTTGAGTTTTAAAGCGAACATCGCCTACCTTTTTTAAATAAGAAACAGGCAATAAACACGACAAAACCGCAATAGTTAAAGCGTCTGCCAATAGTTCATCTTCTAATCTTACAATGTCAATGTAAGAACGAAGTTTCAGAATTTGAGACAATGTTTCGTCAGAAAAGTATTTGCTGTTGGCAAACAATGATGTGTAGGCTTCTTTTAGTGCTTTATCTTCTTCAAACTTGTCTATGTTTTTTAGTATAGAGTTTGAAATATCCGTCAAGTCGCTTGATAGTTTTTTTCGTTGCTGTTCTTTTGCTTTTAGAACTGTCAGTTTTGTTTGTATCAGATATTGAAGTAAAGGATTTACTTCTGAATAAACAGTTGATATGCCAATTTCATCAGAAGCAAAAAGGGTAGTGCCTGTTCCTGCAAATGGTTCGTAAATTAAAGAGTCTTTGATGTCAAAGTTTTCTATCAACGATTTCACAAAGTCAGTTGAGTAACCTTCAATATACGGATACCAACGTTGAAAAGGCGTGTCTTTGCTCTTTACAAAGGTTACGTCCTTTTTTGTCATACCATTTACTTGGTCAACGTCTGACAAGTTTTGTTTTATCAAGCGTTTTACTGCTTGATTGATTGAACGTTCTTGTTTGTCGGCATACAACGCAAGTTGTTTGTATGTCTTGATGCCAATAAGCTCCTTTATTTCTTGGGTTGACATATCCTTGACTTTTGAGTAGTAAGGAACTTCTGGCTCACTAAAGGCCAATGTTACAGATTTGTCTTTTGTGTCGTCAGACGGATAGTCGCTGAAATAGATTGCTTTGTAAAATTGTTTTGCCATATTATGAAGTAAGTATCAGTTTATGATAGTTACTTCGCAAATGTATAAATTTTCTTTTTCTAAAAGTCAACAGTGAAAAAATTTTTTTAACACTCAAGTTGCGGGTCGGCAAAATTGGCTCTTTTGGGGTTTGCTGCGGGTCGGGTCGTGCGGTGGGGCAAACCCCAAATGTGCCAATGTGGGCAGGGATAAAATTATTTTTTAAAATGTGCGGTGGGAAAATTTTTAAAACCTTTTGGGTCGGCTTGAGTGTCGGCAAAGTCAGGTCGGTTTGTGTCAAGGAACAGCGAAATTATCTGTCATTTTTGGTCGTCTGTTGGTGGTCGGGTTGGTCTTCTACGCTTGCTGGTAACGGTCAAGTATAAGAGCAGTAGCGGATTTCAAAGGCGATTTCCTGTCCGCCACCACAAAAGTTTATTAAATGCAATGACCTTGATATTAGCACTTCACCCGCTATTGCTCTTATACAATGTTGTGTGTTCGTGCTTTTTCTTCAGCGTTGGCAAAGTCATACTCTTTGGCAAGTTTTGGCTCGTGTGTTAGGCTTGAGCGACTTGCCAATGTGTATGACTTAGCGTTGGCAATTTTATCTACAATTGAATCATTATTTTCTATCAGGTCAGTTATCAATGCTTGAATTACAGGTACGGAAACTGCATTTCCCATTTGCTTATAAACTGCATTGTCATTGTCCAAAAGTTTGTAAGTGTCTGGAAAACCTTGGAGCCTAGCACATTCTCTAGGTGTCAATCTTCTTGCTTTTCCATTTTGTACAATCCCAAGTCTGTTCGTGTCGGAAGCAGTTAATGTAATAGAAATGCTTTCAGGGTCTAAAAACTTGAATACTTCAAATGACATATTCCCGCAAACTGGATTATACTTTTCATCATAGTTGCTCAAATAACCTTTTTGAATCAATGAAGTTGTAACTGCGCCAAAATTGTCTTTGGTGTAAAAAGTTTGAATTTGCTCCTTTGTCAAGGCTTTGCCGTCTTGATGAGTTCCAAATATCTTTTTTCTTCTATTTGCGATTAAAAGATTCAAAAATTCAATTTCATCATTAGTGCATTCTCCTTTTATTCCAAGTTCCCAAGAATGTATTGAATTTCCATTTCGAGTGTCGATAAGTCTGTAGCCGTGAAGTTTTGATAAATCATTCCCAATTACTTTCTTTAATTGATTGCTAAAAGTCTCACTACAGAAATATTTTTTGTCTGGCTTAGTTTCTAAAATGTCCTTAACTACAGTATAGTCTTTTTCAGTATCAAAAAGGCTTCTTTGACCATTTCTCTGAATAAAGTTATGAGAGTCAACTGCTCCTGTATCTGATTGGATTTTAATCTCAAAATCATCTTCCAAAATGCCAAGTATATAAATCCGAACTCTGTTTTGAGCTACATTAAAATTACTTGAATTTAATAATCTATACTCTACTTTATATCCAAGAGAGTGTAGGGAATTTATGATGGTTTCAAAAGTTCTTCCTTTGTCATGGCTGGTTAAACCCCTAACGTTTTCAAGGAGAAATCCTTTTGGACGGTGTTTTTTAAGTAGTCGCTCTACGTCAAAAAATAAGGTTCCCCTTGTATCTCCAAATCCCCTTCGTTTTCCTGCGTATGAAAATGATTGGCAAGGAAATCCTGCAAGCATAAAATCAAACTCTGGAAGTTCATTAACTTGGGTAATGTCTGAAAATGGATTATGACCAAAGTTCAACTCGTATGATTCGCAAGCATTTTTGTCAATTTCTGACGAATAAACACACTCTGATTTTACTCCGAAATTTTTCAGAGCTTGTTCAAATCCAAGCCTAATTCCGCCTGTACCTGCAAATAAGTCTATAAATTTTATCATGACAGTTCGGATTTAATCCAATCAGCAAGAACCTTGAACTCGCTTACGGTATAAGCGACAGTACAATCACTGAATTGGCAAATTGTTGAAATTGCAGAAGACCGCTGAAAATTACCCGCTCCGTCAAGAACGTAGGCAATTTTGAAGCCGTCCTTATGCATTAAATTGTATCGGTCCGCAGCTTGACCCGATTTTCTTTCTATCGTACTATTTGTGGTAACTTGAAAGCTAACTTCAATTCCTACGGCTTTATCGTTCCGTTTCACAACTATATCAAATGGCATTCCGCCACCTTTGTCATAGCCTTTCAGATTGATGGAGCCGTTTCTTACTATTTCATAGTCTTCGTCTAATACGTTTGATAAAAACTCTACTATTTCAGTTTGAGCTAATTGTCCTAAACTATTTGCTGTAGCACCACCTGTAATTCGGCTAACGATTATGTATCGTTGTTTCACAAAATTTGCAAGTTCTTCTTCATTTCCTAGCAAAGTTCCTATTTCACAAGAATCTAAAGCTGCTTGGTCTGCTGCATCAGAAGTGGATGCAAAAAGTAGAATTGCAATCATGTCTTTCATTAAACCGTTTAGCTCGGTTTCAGTTGAAAGATTATCTCCGTCAATGCAAAGTTTTTTATTATTTAGTCCTTTTACTGGAAGTTCTTCAAACTTGTATTTGAATTTTTCTCCTTTCCAAAGAAACTCCATAAAGTAATTCCCCTTTTTATCTTTTGGGAAAATGTCTTTGAAGGAGCGACCAAGTCGCTGAATTGGTTCGCCACCATAATCAGATAGAACAACTAAGTGCTTTAAAAATAAGTTGCCTGGGAATTTTGCAACGTCAATTAATTTGAAGACCTGAAAAGGTTCTTTTTTACTCAAATTTAAAATGCTTAAAAAATCGTCTTGAGTTTTCAAGAGAAGTGGAAGAACATTTGCCAAAGAATTTTTCTTTTTCAATTCTTCTGGCCACCACAAAGCGGCATTTTCTTTTAGTTCATCAATGTTTCTGTTATACTTTGGCATGTGCTTTTCCGTATTTTATTTGTTCTTCTGCAACTTTCAGTGCGTTAAGTGCAGATTGCTCGTCTTTGACTAATTCATAAATTCTTGTTGCTATCCATAAAGATTCGAGTTCTTCCAATGGATAATCAAAGATTTTACTGATGGATTTGAGATGTTCACGCTTTAAGGCCTTTTGGTCATGTTCGACCTTGCTTAAATAACCGTCACCGATTTCAAGCTTGGCAGCTAGTTGTCTCTGCAACATGCCATTTGATTCTCTCAATTCCTTTATTTTTTGTCCTAACGTCATTTTACCAAAATTAGACTTGACTTAAAAAGGTCAAATTTAGAAGGAATTATTCAATTGTCAATGGAGCGAAGGGAGAAAATAGCTCTTTTGCAATTTTGGCTTGTGAGTCGGCTTGTGCGAATTGCAAATGTGCTATTTGTGCAGTGGGTTTTCTGCATGACACACAACGTTTTGCGGCTTGGCGTAGTGGCGGATTTTTAGCACAAATGCTCAATCGAAGAACTGCACTTGAACCTACCACAAAACTGTCATACGAAGCACTGAACCCGCCATTACGCCAAGCCGCTGTGCTTGTTGCACAACTCATAACAATGTTAAAAATAAAAATTGAACTGAA
>CALALS010000203.1 GCA_937925525.1 uncultured Flavobacteriales bacterium
TACATTCCTATTCCTCCTAAATCAAAATTTTCAATATTTATGGAAAGAGGAGTGAAAAAAACGATAAAAAACATTAGCTTATCTAGGCTAAAAAAGGTAAGATAAAGTAATCCAAGAGCAAAAGGAATTAAAGCAAACCAGTATTGTTCTAATGCAATAAATATGCTGTTCAGAATAATAAAAAGAAAACTCAATAAATAGAGCCAGTATTTATTTAATACACTACTCAACAATTTGATTCCTTAAATTTTTTACTACAATCATTAAAAGGTAAGCAAAGAATACTGAGGATAAGACAGAAATGGTGACTATAATCCATCTGATTGGATATGACTTCTTATCAGAAATTTGCGGGCTGATGATTTCGTTGGTGTAAGTTAACTCTTTAGTAACATCACTTTTTGCTTTTTCATAGTTAACTAGTTGCTTATTATATTCGTTATAAGCATTTACCAATAAAATTGATAAAGCACTAAACTCATTTCCTTTTTCTTTAAAGTTATTAAACAGCTCTGCTATTTTTTCTGTTTTAGCTCCTTCTCCTTTTCTTATTGACTCCAGGTATTGCTCGGTAACAACTTCCGCTTGCCTTCCAAACTCAAAAACTCCATAAGTTTCGCTTATTTTTTTTAAACTAATCTCTATAGAGTCTATTTGAGCTTTTTTCTCGTCAACTAATCTTTTGTAAATAGCCAAAACTTCTTTCGACTTTTCTCTTTGAAGTCTTCGCGCTTTTAGGTTTACTTGTTTTGTGAATTCTACTACAATATCTCTGGCTATGATTGGGTCTTTATCCAGTACAGTTATTTCAACTGACTCATAAGATGTTTTTCTGATGGTAACATTATTCCTTAGTTCTTTAATCAATTTAGTTTTTGCACCCACTTTACTGGAATCAATTTTATAATGATTAAATAGGTTAAATTTTTTGATTACAGAATTCCAAACTTCGCTAGATTCATAAAGCTGTAAAAGTTGCTCTGTAGGAGTTTCAGAGCTGTAAGAAATTAAATTCGATGGGTATAATACTGATTTTGATTGGTACTTAGGAGTTATAAAAAACGGACCGGAAAATACAGACGATAAAACTGCTGCAATAATTGCTACAACAAACAAAAGTTTATAGTTTGAAAAAAATAGTTGAAACAAATTGGTATATGAGAATTCTTTACTCACTTTCAAATTTTATTTCTCTAAAGCTTTCTTTTATCAGTAGAATGAAAAAAGTAAGCATAAATGTTGACAAAGTTGATACAGCAACAATTAACCACCTAATTGGATAGCTTTTCTTTTCAGCAGGAGACGCCCAGTTTACAACAAATTTATGTTCAAGTTGTTTCTCAGCATCTATTTTTGCTTCATTGTACTTTGATTTCACATGACTTAGTTGTTTTCTTAAATAGTCCAAATAATCTCTAATACCAACATACGCACCACCATACGTTTCTAATACTTTTAATTTATCTTCTAATAACTTTACACCTTGTGAGTTGTTTTTTGAAAGAGCTATAGCTAGTTGCTGGTTAAATACTTCTGCCTGAGATTCATAATCATTAATGCCCATTTTTCTCAACTTTGTCAAGGAATCTTCAAGTTCTTGAATTTCAGATTGTAAGTTCAAATATTGCTCTTCAACAATTTTATAAGCCGGATAGGCTATTTGATACCTCATTCTGTTTTTTACGCTATCTAAATGATTGGCAATAAAATTAGCCATTAAAGCAGCGGTGTCAGGGCTTTCATCTAAAACATTTATTTCAACTGACATGAATTCTGTTCGCTTAAAAGTTACATTTCCTTTGTACTTTTTGTGAAGCTTAGTCATTTTAAATTCATCATCTTTTTCAATATCATAATGTTCAAGAAGATTGAATTTTGTAATTACTCTATCTCTAATTTCATCTGAATGCAAAATTTGTAATAGCTGTTCAGCCTGCTCTTCTTCTCCAAACTCTAATACGTCTGCTTTTATATTATTCTCAGAAATTAATGCTTTAGATATGGAGTTTATACTTGCCGGAAACAAAACTACCTTAGATTCATATTTATTAGGAATAATAAGAGATACAATAGCCGATACAATTGCTCCAAATAAACTTATAATGATTAATGGTTTTCTCCATTTATATAAAAAAACTAATAGTCCTCCTGAATTAAAATCATAGGCCTTATTGCCTGTATTATTTGCCATGGTTTATGTTATAAATAGTGGGTAAAAGTAGGAAAATTAACTCAATTGAAATGAAAATATTGTTTAACCAAAACTGCCTTAGTTAGCCGTACAAATAAAATACTGCTCTTTTTTGTGTTTTGATTCATTAAATGGCTCTAAATTAGTATAGTTAAGCACATTTATTTGGTAGCCAACTTCTTTTAACATGGTAAAACAGTTTGCCCTATTTTCATTTTCCCAAAGCTCTAGGTAAATAACCGGTTTTGATTTTATTAATGTCTCTCTTGCTCCTTTCAGAACAAATTGTTCATAATTTTCAACATCCATTTTTATAGCTACCACATTATCAAATTCAAAGCTGTCAAGGGTTTTAAGTTCAACCTTATATAGGTTTCCCTCATTAAATTCTTTTATACTTGAATGTTTTACATGACTTAGCCCCTGCATTTTAACATTTGATACAATGGGTAAAACCATTTCGGCTATTCCTTCTTTTTCACCCAAAGCACAAAGGTGAAATTCAATGTTTTTAAAATTACTGCAATGTTTTTTTAGAACGGTATAATTGCTTTCAATAGGCTCAAATGCTTTTATTTTACAATTTGGTTTTGATTTGGCTAAGTGGTATGCGGTAAGACCAATATTTGCACCAATGTCTAGTATTATTCCATCGTCAGGAATGAGTTTAATGAAATAAAAAAAGCCTTTTTCTTTTTTGTCAAGCTTAAATAGTTTGGTTTTAAATTTAGCAAAGAAGAACAGGTATCGGTGATAACCAAATAGTTTTTGTAGCAGGTATTTGATAAAGTTTTTCAATATTTGCGTAAATGTAATTATTTAAAGAAAAATACTTGAAGATTGCAATAAATACCAGATTACTAGTTAAAGATAAACTTGAGGGCATTGGAAGGTTTACGTTTGAGATTTTAAACAGAATTACTATTAATCATCCTGAGCATCAGTTTGTTTTTTTATTTGATAGAAAGCCTGATGAAGTATTTAAGTTTTCTTCAAATGTTGAGCTTCAAAAAATATCACCGCCTACTCGCCATCCATTACTTATAAAATGGTGGTTTGATTTTTCTCTTCCAAGGGTATTAAAAAAAATAAAGCCTGACGTTTTTATTTCACCAGATGGATTTTTGCCAAAAACTAATGTTTGTCCATTAATACCTGTTTTTCATGACTTAAACTTTGAACACTATCCTAACTTTTTACCTTATTCAATAGCTCGATTGTATAAAAAGAGATTCCCGGTTTATGCAAACAAGAGTAGTAAAATTATCACGGTGTCTAACTTTTCAAAGCAAGACATTATAAAAACATATAATATTGAAGAAAGTAAAATTGATGTGGTTTACAATGCTGTCAGCTCAAATTTTAATGTTCTTGATGAAGAAGAAAGAACTCAAGTTAGGAAAGAGTTTTCCGGAGGAAAACAATACTTTGTGTATGTAGGCTCATTACACGAGCGTAAAAACATTCATGGTCTATTAAAGGCATTTTCTCAGTTTAAAGAAAAGTCTGGTTCTGACATGAAACTACTTTTAGTAGGAGAAAAAATGTGGGCTACAGCCCCTATTTCAGATGGCTTATTAAAAGACGTTTTGTTTTTAGGCCGATTGAATGACGAAGAATTAGCAAGAGTGATGGCTTCTGCTTTTGCCCTTACTTATTTTTCATTTTATGAAGGTTTTGGAATTCCTTTAATTGAAGCAATGAATTGTGGCGTTCCGGTGCTGTGCTCAAACACTACTTCTTTACCTGAGGTTGGTTCTGAAGCTTGTTTATTGGCTAACCCTGAAAGTGTTGAGGAAATGAGTACCGTTATGTTTCAATTAGTTCAGAATGATGATTTGAGAAATAGCTTGATAGAAAAAGGGTTTAGAAGGGTAAAAGATTTTAGTTGGGATGAAAGTGCTGAAAAGTTTATGAAAATTATTGAGGAAATTAAAAGTTAACATTGGGACTATTAAAAAAATACGATGCTAAAAAGATTGAAGCCGGTTGTGATGAAGCCGGTAGAGGTTGTTTAGCAGGTCCTGTGGTTGCAGCAGCAGTTATTTTGCCTGATGATTTTGAAAATGATTTATTGAATGATTCTAAAAAGTTAAGCGAAAAAAACAGAAATATTCTGAGAACTATAATTGAAGAGAAAGCACTGTATTGGCAAGTTGCTTTTGTTGAACCCAAAGAAATAGATGAGATTAACATTTTAAACGCTTCTTTTTTAGCGATGCATAAAGCTCTTGATAAGCTTGCAAAAAAGCCTGAACATATTTTAATTGACGGAAATCGTTTTAAGCCCTACAAAAAGATACCTTACAAATGTATTATAAAAGGTGATGGCAAATATTACAGCATAGCTGCTGCTTCTATTTTAGCTAAGACTTATCGTGATGAATTTATGGAGAAAATACATGAAGATTTTCCATATTATAACTGGAAAAAAAATAAAGGCTATCCTACACAGGAACACAGAGCAGCAATAAAGCAGTATGGTGATTGTATTTATCACAGAAAAAGTTTTAAGCTACTGGAACAACAGCTAGAACTCTTCAATTAATCCAAAATCTAAAGCAATTTGATAAGTAGAATGCCAGCCAATGTCTTTAGTGAATGGAAGTAATTCACCTCCTTCTTCATCAGCATCACCGGGTTTTATACATAAGGAGTGCCTTATACCGTCTATTCTATAATAAGTCATGCTCAAAATACTGTCGGTATTATAAAACAACTGTTTTTGAATGGCTTTGTGTTTGTTGTAAGTGCTATCAATCTTTGATGGAACAGAGTCTGTATTTAGTAAATAACTCCACTGTTTTATAAGTTGATTAGCGTTTTCAATATTTACTACATCGTCTTGTATCCCATGAACAATAATCATTTTTGGGTATTTCCCTTTGTATTCAGGGTTTTGTGATTTAACTAACTCTCCCCAGTGTTTAGCAGAGTTGTTATTAGGGTCACTCATTGCTTTTAATGCATTCAAGGCATTTGAGGCAGCATGGTATGGCCCACCGGCAACAATTGCTCCGGTATTAATTAGCTCAGGATAACATGCCATTACGGAAACACTCATAGAAGCACCGGCAGATAATCCCGTAATAAAGACTCTGTTACTGTCTATATTATGTTTTGCTTGCATGTATAAAATCATTTCTTTTATGGATGCTACTTCGCCTTTATCTTTGAGATAATTATTTCTAAAAAACCAGTTAAAACATCTCGATAAGTTGTTTGCTCTTTTTTGTTCAGGATATACAACATAAAAGTCATGCAATTTGGCTAGCTTATTCCAGCCTGTTTGTTGAGCGGCTGTTTCTGCATCTTGTGAGCATCCGTGTAGAACTAAAACCAATGGTTTTTTATTCTTTTTTTCATTCGGTTTAAAATAATACATATTCAAGTTCCCGGGATTTTCTCCAAACTCTATAATTTGCCTTAAGCCATGTTGCGCTTTAGTATATATCGAGAAGCAAACAAATAATATTATTAGAAACCTTTTTTTCATTCAAACAAAAAAGCCCCAAAAATGGGGCCAGATATAATTTAGTTAGTTTATTAATTCAATTTAGCTTTTAAACCATTGTCTAGTGCTGCTAAAAATTCTTCTGTAGTAACATAATGAGAAGAATTTAACTCTTTTCCGTGAATACAAAGTGCTAAATCTTTTGTCATGGTTCCACTTTCTACTGTTTCTACACAAACATTTTCTAACGTTTCACAGAACTCAATTAAAGCATTATTGCCGTCTAATTTTCCTCTGTGAGCCAACCCTCTTGTCCAGGCAAAAATTGATGCAATTGGATTTGTAGATGTTGCTTTTCCTTGTTGATGTTGTCTGTAGTGTCTGGTAACTGTTCCGTGAGCGGCTTCGGCTTCTAAAGTTTTTCCGTCAGGAGTTACTAAAACAGAAGTCATTAAACCCAATGAACCAAAGCCTTGTGCAACTGTATCAGACTGAACGTCTCCATCATAGTTTTTGCACGCCCAAACAAATGCACCGTTCCACTTAAGTGCAGAAGCAACCATATCATCAATTAACCTGTGTTCGTAAATAATTCCTAACTCATCAAACTTAGCTTTAAATTCATTTTGATATACTTCTTCAAAAATGTCTTTAAACCTTCCGTCATAGGCTTTTAAAATGGTGTTTTTAGTGGAAAGATATAATGGCCATTTTTTGGTGATAGCTTGATTAAAGCAAGAGCGAGCAAAACCGTAAATTGATTCATCAGTATTATACATACTCAAGGCAACTCCGCCTTCGCCTTTAAATTCATAAACTTCCCAGGTTTTTGTTTCACCACTTTCTGAAGTGAAGGACATGGTAAGCTTTCCTTTGCCTTTTATTACTGTATCAGTAGCTTTGTATTGGTCTCCAAAAGCATGACGGCCAATACAAATTGGTTTAGTCCAATTGGGAACTAATCTTGGAACATTTTTACATATAATGGGTTCTCTAAAAACGGTTCCGCCAACAATATTTCTGATTGTTCCGTTAGGAGATCTCCACATTTTTTTAAGCTTGAACTCTTCTACTCTTTGTTCATCCGGAGTAATGGTAGCACATTTTATCCCAACATGGTATTGTTTTATGGCTTCTGCAGCATCAATTGTAATTTGATCATCAGTAGCATCTCTGCTTTCCATTCCTAAATCAAAATACTTAATGTCTAATTCTAAATAGGGAAGTATTAATTTGTCTTTGATAAACTTCCATATAATTCTTGTCATTTCATCGCCATCCATTTCAACAACAGGGTTGGCTACTTTTATTTTCTCCATTAACTTAGTTTTATTTATCGGTTACACATTTGTTTCGGTTTGCAAAAATATTGGTTTAAAGCAGTTTGTCAAGTTTAAAATAAATTTAGTTGCCTAAAACATCATCAATTTTAAACTCTTTTACTTCTCCCATTCTTGCCAACTCTTTTTTGTTTACGTTTTTCTTATTCCCTATTACTAAGAAAGTATAGTTTTTGCCTTTGATGTTTTCTTCAAAAAACTTAGCTAAATCATCTACAGATATTTTTTTGATGGCCTCATAATTATCTTTTTTGTAATCGTAATCAAAGCCTAAATCTTTTGCTCTTTCTCTGCTCCAGTATATTCTTGACCTGCTTGTTCTGTTTGTTTCAATTTGCTTTAATGCTGCAAGTTTAGATGATTCAAAAGATTTTTCTGCTTTAGGCATATTGTTCATTAGCTCAAGCATTGCGTCAACAGCATTGTTTAACTTATCTGCTTGTGTTCCAACATAGGCTGTTAAGTAGTAAGATTTTTCTTTTTTGCTTGGAGTTCGATAAGCAGCATAAGCAGAGTAAGCCAAGGCTTTTGTTTCTCTTATTTCTTGAAACACTATTGAAGAGAGCCCTGAACCGAAATATTCGTTAAACATCATGGCGTAAGGCATAATGCTAGGATTAAATTTATCTCCTTTGGCTACCATTAAAATTTCAGTTTGCACCATATCATAATCAACAAAGAATACCTGATTTTTATTTATTTCAAGTTCCTCTCTTTGAACTTTTTCAGGATAAGCTAGAAGTGTTTCAGGTGTGATGTGCTCTTTTTCTAAAACACTAATTACTTCGTCTGATTTATGCGGACCATAATAATATACTTTATGGTTGTATTTGGTGATAGATTTAACAATGTCAGTTAGTTTGTCAGCACTTAAATTAGTTAATTCTGAATTGGAAAGTTTGGTTAAAACCGGTGAGTTTTTTCCATAAACAGCATACTGATAAAGTCCGGTATATAAAATACTAAACTTATTTTTTTTCTGGTCAGCTCTGTTTTTAAGCTCGTCATTAATCAATTCTTTTAAAGCATCTTCATTGGGTTGCGCATTATTAATCAAGTGCTCAAACAATTTTACTCCATCTTCAAAAGACTCTTTTAAACCACCCAAATAAACATACACTTGGTCGTTAGATGAGTAAACATCAAAATACAATCCTAGTTTAAATAGTTCTTTCTGAATTTCTTCAGGGCTGTATTTATCCGTTCCTAAATATTGCAAATAATCTACTGCTAATCCAATCTCTTTCATGTTGTCAGTTCCCATATCAAGAATATACTCCAACATAAATAAATCATTGGTGGTATTGGCCACATGGCTATAAGGTATTTTGCCTTTTATGGATTTTTCTTCAATTTCTTTTTTGTAATCTACATAAATTGGCTCTAGTCGTTGAGACGGAATAGAGTCAAGCATTTTCTTAAAGGTAGAGGAGGTGTCTCTATTAATATCTAACGGAGTGATTTTAGGTTTTGCAACTTTGCTTACCGTTTCATCTTTTCCGTTACGCTTATTAATTACAATATAATTCTCATTAAAATTCTTTTTACAAAAATCTATTAGTCCTTGTTTTGTAACTTTTTCAAGCTTTTCATAGCGGTTAACATAATCTGCCCAATCTTTTTCCATGATGAATGCATCAAACAAGGCTGCAGCTCTTTGCCAGTTGCTTTCTGAATTTCTAATGTCACTTAGTTTCATATCTTTTATAACGGCATCAATTAGCCAGTCATCAAATTTCCCTTGTTTTACACTGTCAATTTGAGCCAATAAAAGAGCTTTAGTTTCTTCAAGAGTTTGCCCACTCTTTGGATTTCCTGACATTTCAAAAATGGTGTAGTCTTTTCTTCCTTCAACACTAGCACTGGCTCCAATTAACTTTTGTTTTTGTAACAGATTCAAATCCATTAATCCGGCTTGTCCGTTTGATAGAACACCTGATAAAACTTCTAAATATGGAATTTCTTCGGAGCCGGTTCCCGGAAAGCGATATCCAATAGTTGTCCATTCAGACATAGGACCGTAAACATCTACGATTTCATGTTGTGTGATGGGTTCTTCTTTTTCGAAAGTAAATTTTGGTACTTCTTTAGACTCCATACCACCAAAATATTTTTCTATCCACTCAATTGTTTTTTCAGGGTCTATATCTCCGGCAAGGCAAATCGCCATATTATTTGGAACATAGTAAGTATTAAAATACTCATGAATTTTTTCCATTGACGGATTTTTTAGATGCTCGCTGGTTCCAATGGTTGTTTGTGTTCCGTAAGGATGTTTTTTAAACATGGTTCTGTCAAATGCATGATATACTTTCCAATAATCATTGTCTTGACCTCTGTTAAACTCTTCATAAACAGTCTCTAATTCAGTATGAAAAATTCTGAGCACTAATTCACTAAATCTCTCACTCTCAAGAATTAAAAACTTTTCCAGTTCATTAGATGGAATATCATTAATATAAACTGTTTGTTCAACTGAAGTAAAGGCATTGGTGTTTTGCCCTCCCAAAGCTGACACGATTTTGTCAAACTCATTTGGAGCAACAAGTTTTGCTGCTAAATATGACAAGCTATCTATTTTAGAGTAAATTTTAATTCTCTCTAAAGAATCTTTTGTAGCTCTGTGTTGCTCATATAGGTCAGAAATTTGTTGTAAATAAACTTTTTCTTTTTCCCAGTCAAGTGAACCAAGTTTTGAAGTTCCTTTAAAAAGCATGTGCTCTAAATAATGAGCAAGCCCTGTTGCATCTGAAGGGTCGTTTTTACTCCCTGCTTTAACAGCTATTGCGGTTTGAATTCTCGGTTCGTCTTTATTAATACTCATGTAAACTTTCAAGCCATTTTTTAGAGTGTAAATTTTCACATCTAAGGGATCGTTGGCTACGGTTTCAAACTGGTAAGAAGATTTTGTTTCTTCTTTTTTTTCTGAGCAAGCACTAAATATTGTAATTAGTGCAAGAAAATATAGGATTGTTTTTTTCATATCTTAATTAGTGGTTAATTTCTAAATCAAATTTATCTTTTAATAACTGTAAATGAGGGTTTTTTTCAATTAATTTTTGAAATTTTTCTTCAGGAGTGTATGCTTTTTTATCCTGTGGTTCATCTGTAATTTCAAAATGAAGCTGAATACTTCCGTTGTTTAGCTCACCTCTTAAAAAGCCCAATATGTCAGACTTTTCAGATATCAATTCTTCTTCTTGAGCTTTGTTATTTATTTTAATAAGGATGTTTGAATTATTTATAGAGGGGGGATGTGCAACAAGAGTAGTATGTAATGATAACTTCCCTTCTTTATCTATTTTCTCTAATAAATCATTCCATTTTGCTAGAATGGCTTCTTCGGTTACTTCATTATTTCCATATTTAATTTCTGAACTTTCCTGAACTTTTTTGGTTTCGGAATGATGGTTTAAATTAATGCTAATAGTACCAACTTTGTTAGAAGAAAAACTTTTTTTAGGAGTTGTTGCTTCAGGTTTTGGAATAGAAGTATTAATTTTAGGTTGTTCCTGTTCTTCAACAATTACTGCTTGCTCTTCTTTTTGAACCAATGGTTTTGGCTCGGTTTTAACTTCTTCTTTTTTAATTGGTATTCCTTCAACAGAGGGGGGAGGAATTATTTTAAAGTTTTTTTTTTCGGCTCCGTTGGAGAATTTAATAGAGCAAAGTTGCATAAGTGCTAGCTCTATAGTAAGTCTTTTATTTTTTGAACTTGCGTAGGATGTGTCGGCTTTTTGGCATATTTCTAATGCATTCATTAATTGCGCTGAAGTCAATTCTTTGGCTTGCTGAATATATTGGTCTTTTGCATTTTCTGTTACTTCAAGTAAGTTGACAGTGTTGTTGTCAGTGCAAACCAAAAGGTTTCTGATATGCTCGGCTAATCCGTTTATAAAGTGATGTCCGTCAAATCCTCTTTTTAGAATATCATTGAAAAGTAGGAGAGAAGTATAAATATTAGATTCAATAATACACTGAGTAACTTTAAAGTAATAAGTATAATCTAAAATATTTAGATTTTCTACTGCTGATTCATAGGTAATGTTACCACTTGTAAAACTTGCCAATTGGTCGAACATGGAAAGTGCATCACGCATTCCTCCATCTGCTTTTTGGGCAATTAAAAACAAAGCATTTTTGTCAACGGTAATTCCTTCTTTTTCAGCAATTATTTGAAGGTGTTCTACAATATCCTGAATATTAATTCTGTTAAAATCAAAAATCTGACAACGAGATAAAATGGTAGGTAATATTTTATGCTTTTCCGTTGTGGCCAAAATAAAAATGGCATGTTTTGGAGGTTCTTCTAATGTTTTAAGAAAAGCGTTAAACGCAGCTGTTGAAAGCATGTGAACCTCATCAATAATATATACTTTATATCTTCCGGTTTGAGGCGGTATTC
>CALALS010000204.1 GCA_937925525.1 uncultured Flavobacteriales bacterium
CTGAATCAATGAAAGTAACTTTTTTAGGTACCGGAACTTCTCAAGGTATTCCTGTGATTGCTTGTGATTGCAGTGTTTGTAAATCTGATAACTTAAAAGATAACAGATTAAGAACTTCTGTTTTAGTGGAGGTGGATAATCAAACTATGGTAATTGATACAGGTCCCGATTTTCGTCAGCAGATGTTACGTGAAAATACTCAAAATCTTGACGCTGTTTTATTTACTCATGAACATAAAGACCACATTGCAGGATTAGATGATGTAAGAGCATTTAATTTTAAGCAAAAAAAGGAGATGGAGATTTATGCCTCAGAAAATGTAATTAAAGCTTTGAAACGAGAATTTTATTACGCTTTTGAGGATGAAAAATATCCCGGTGTGCCGCAGTTAAGGATAAACAAAATTGATAACGAAACATTTAATGTTAATAATACACAAGTAATTCCTATTGAAGTGATGCATTACAAAATGCAGGTTTTTGGATTTCGTATAAATAACTTTGCTTACATAACCGATGCTAAGACTATATCTGAAGCTGAACTGCAAAAGCTAAAAAAACTTGATGTGTTGGTTTTAAATGCGCTACGAAAAACGGAACACATATCTCACTTAAATCTTCAAGAGGCAGTTGAATGGGCTGAAAGAATTAATCCAAAGAAAACGTACTTAACGCATATAAGTCATCTAATGGGCAAACATAACGAAGTATCATCTGAGTTACCTGAAAATGTTGAAATAGCTTATGATGGGCTTAAATTATTCTTATAAAAAAAGGCCGTAGAATTTCTACAGCCTTTTTAAATAATTAGTGTTTAATTTATTTCAGAAGAGTCACTTTTCCTATATAAGTGTGGCTTTCTCCTTTTAAGTCTTTGACTTCAATTTTATAGGTATAAACATCAGTCTTTCCAATTGCTCCACCTTTAATGCTTCCGTCCCATTTAGAATCCATCTGATGTCCTTCATAAACGATTTCTCCCCATCTGTCAAAAATAAGCATAGTAAGCTCTTTATAACCATAACCTTTTACACTGAAATAATTATTGTTTTTATCTCCATCAGGAGTAAAGGTATTTGGAATGTAAAGCATGAAGTCGGGCTCAACTCTAATGGTTTTAGAAATACTATCTTTACAACCATAGGAGTTTTCAATATTTAACCAGATAACATAGTTTCCTGAATCTTTATATAGGTGAGAAGGATTTTGGTTAGAAGAAGTTCCACCATCTCCAAAGTTCCAATTCCAAACACTTCCACCCTGTGACATATTCATGAAATCTACACTTGGATTTAAAACATTAGGATTAATTGGCGAAAAATCAAATTCAGCAATAGGAAGAGGGTAAACCGTTACCATCGCATTTTGAGTCAAACTGGAAGAACACTGTCTACTACCATAGTTGGTAGTTGCGCCAACAGTAACGTCAAAGGTTTTTGCAGACAAGCTATTATTGCTGTAACAGTGACTAGGATTACTTCCTGAAGTATTTGTTCCATCACCTAAAGACCAAGTGTATGTTGTAGTTCCTATTGGGTTGTTGCTATTATTGATAAAATTAACACAAACAGGTGTACACCCACTTTCTTTATCAACTGAAAAACTAATATCCGGGTTGTCATAAACATTAACAGTAACCACCACAGAGTCCTTACAACCATTGGAGCTAGTTACAACAAGCTGAGAATTATAGTTACCTGAACTTGAGTAAGTATGACTTGGGTTTTGTGCACCCTGATTTGGTGACGAATCACCAAATGTCCAACTCCAATTGGTAACACTACCGCTTGTTGTTCCACAATTTACAGTACTCAAGTCCGTGAATTGAGCGGCAACCCCAAGGCAAGTTTCTGTAGCCGTATAATTAGCCTGAGGTAAAGGATATACTTCTACTGGTTTTGTTATTACATCAACACAACCACTATCTGAAGTAACTGTTAAGGTAACATTGTAAGGACCACAGTTAGTGTAGCTATGGGTTGAGTTTTGCGTATTTCCGTTTGGAGTCCCATCCCCATAGTTCCAATCCCATTGTGTAATATTTCCTGCTGAAATGTTTGAATTGTCGGTAAGCGGCATAACCAAACCATCACAGACATTTGTAAAGTTGAAATCTGCGGTTGGCATAGGATGAACAGTAACAGGGGCGGTAAATGTATCTGTACAAGTACCTGAAGTTAATATTAATTGAATATTATAAGTTCCGGGTGCATTATAATTGTGAGATTGATTTCCAGTTGTATTTGAAGTATTTCCATCACCAAATGCCCAATTATAATTTACGGCATTAACAGAATTGTCTGTTACAGTAACAGCATTATTCAAACATTCATTTGAAACACTGAATGATGCTGTTGGAACAACATACACAGGTACATTTTTAGTAATATTACCTGTACATCCTTGTGCTGTGGTTACAACTAAAGTAACACTATAACCTGGAGTTTGGTTTGCAGCAATATAAGTATGGCAAGGATTTCCTGTCGTATTTGCAGGACTACCATCGCCAAATAACCATTGCCAGCTACTAATGTTACTATTATTTACAAAAGAGCTGTCAGTAAAACAAGTTTGGTCTCCAAGACAAACACTTGTAAAGTTAAAGTTAGCCGTAGGTAAGCAATATACCTGAACATTCTGTGAAATTGAATCTATACATCCACTGTTTGAAGTAGTTATTAATTTTACGGTGTAAGTTCCACAGTTAGCATAATTGTGACTTGGGTTTACATTAGAACTTGTTGGAGAATTATCTCCAAAATCCCATGTATAACTCATGGTTCCGCTAGCAATAGCTGAAGTATTAGTAAAATTGATAGCTGTTCCTTGACACTGTGAGGTAAAAGTAAATCCTGGAGTAGGTACCGGATTTACAGTAACAATTCCAGAGTCAGTAGCTATACAACCATTAAGATTATAAGTAACAACATAGGTAGTAGTGTTTGCAGGGCTTACATTTATTGTTTGAGTTGTAGCTCCTCCGGGAGTCCAGCTGTATGTGCCACCGGTAACACTAGGTGTTGCAGTTATGGATGCTTGTTGTCCGGCACAAATAGTAGCGTTATTAACCGTAAGAGTAGGGGCTGGGCTAATTGTTACAGTTCCGCTTCCTGTTCCGGTGCAACCATTAAGCGTATATGTTACAGTATATGTTGTAGTAGTGCCAGGAGTCACATTTATAGTTTGTGTTGTCATTCCTCCAGGAGACCAACTATATGTTCCTCCTCCAATACTAGGCGTTGCGGTTAAAGTAGCACTTTGACCGGGACAAATAGTAGTATTATTGACATTTACCGTTGGAATTGGGTTAACAGTTACCGTTCCGGTATCTGTTCCGGTACATCCTCCTAATGTATAGGTTACGATGTAATTGGTTGTAGTCCCAGGTGTGACTGTAATACTAGGAGTAGTTGCTCCTCCCGGTGTCCAACTATATGTTCCACCCGATGTGGCAGGGGTTGCTGTTAATGTAACGGTTTGACCGGCACATATTGTAGTATCGTTTACAGTTACTGCTGTAGAACCATTATAAGTAATATTAAACGTATCTGTTATAAAACAACCGGGCGATATTTCTATTCTTAACCAGTGCTTTCCAGAGGTGTTAATTGTAGTTGTGGTTGTAGTTGCATTATTTGACCATAGGTAGTTATATCCGGGACTTATTAACGGAGAAGTGTAAGTTAAAGGTCCACCGCAAACAACAGTGTCTCTGATGTCAAATGTTGGTTGAGTAGATGTATTACAATTTAAAAGATTTGGAAGTAAATTGGCTATCATATCAATAAGTGGAAGCCTATTTGGTGTTCCCAAAATTCCAACTGTCCCACATGCACCTGACTGAGGAAATATGTTAAAGTCACCGGCAGAAATTAAAGCTCCTTGCCCGGAAATCATATCACAGTTTCTAAACTGAACTGCAACAACATCACCTACTCTAGTATTACCACAAACGTTGTTTAACTGAAACAAAACATTTGCAGCCGGAGTACCAAGGAATGGTCTTTCTGCAGCACCATAAGTTGTTAGTTGGGTACATGGAGTATTTGATACTGTTTGATAATATGGTCCTTGGGTTACATTGTGAGTAATAGACCCTCCTGCAATTACAGTAGCATTAATTAATGCGTCCACAAAAGCTGCTTCATTATTACAGCAACTTACCTCTGATTGAACGTAAACAGCTCCTCCAGCATTCATATAATTAACGATTGGATTTAAGTTAGCAGCCGTTGTAGCTCCCATGTTTCCAAAAATCCAAACCTGTTGATAAGTTGCCGGATTTATAGTAGCAGGAATGTCGGCTACTCTTGTAACACTTGTTTGGGTGGCGAGTAGTCTATTATATATTTGGCTCGCATTATTCTGCCTGTCACTTGAAAAGTTATTGTTGTAGTCAATTACTAAAACGTTTTGTTGACTAAATGATACTATACTTATAATCAATAAGATAGATGTAAGGAGTAGTTTTCTCATAAAAAGAGGTTTGTTACTATGACGAATTTAAGCAAAAAAGGTTGCTAGTCAAAAAAATAATTATTTTATTCTGTATGAATTAATTAAGTACAGACCGAGCATTTTTTATAAGTAAGTCTGTATCCGTCTTTTCTTTTGAAAAAACCTCTGTATAAGTCGCCCAAAAATAACTTCACTTTAAAAATGGTGTGAAAACCATTCAAGGCATCTGTTACTCTTTTGTCTCCAACTATGGCAAATCTATAGCCAAATCCAGCTCCAAGTCCTATCCATGGAAAGACTTTGTAATGCCCTGCAACAGAAACCGCACCTATTGGTACTTGAAAATCAATCAAGGTACTGTCTCTTTTATATTTGTCCGTATATCCAATTGTTGTTCTACCTGTTCCTAGATGAAAAGCTGAAGAAAATTCCCATCTTTTTCTTGTAAAAAAAACTAATTCATAATACAATGTTGTATAATTAAAGTTTGTGATATAATTTACTGTGTCAAGCTCTAAAATAGTTGTGTCCGGCTGTTGAATTGTAATAACATTTTCCGGTAAAACTATCGGATTTTTTAAAGCATAAAATCCAACTCCAAAACGATGACGATCTTTAAATTCAAACCCAATTTTAAGACCATTAAATCTTACGCTTTGATTTAGCACTCTTGATGCTCTTGAATCAAAAGAAAAAACAAATTTCCAATTTTTTGGGTCGTTTAATTCCTTTAGTAAAGTAGTGTTTAAGCTATCTTTTTCTTGTCCTGAAATTGAAACAATACAGCCAATGAAGACACAGAAAAAAAGTAGGATTTTTTTACTCATTAAAAAAGTATTCTTTTGAAAACTAAACAATATTATGTAGAAAAATACATTTTTGCAATTGGGTATGTCTAATAAAAAGAAAATAGTAGTATCTGTTACGAATGATATTTCTACTGACCAAAGAGTAGATAAGGTGTGTAATTACCTTTACTCAAGGGGCTGGGATGTTGTTTTGTTAGGAAGAAAGTTGCCAACTAGTTCCAACGTCAATAGAAAATATAAGGTGGTTAGATTTAAACTTTGGTTTAATAAGGGAGCCTTTTTTTACTTAACCTTCAACATTAGACTATTTTTTTATTTATTGTTTAATAAATCAGATGTTTATTTATCAAACGATATAGACACCTTGCCAGCCAATTACTTTGCTTCAAAGTTTACAAAGAGACCAATAGTTTTTGATGCACATGAAGCTTTTTCTGAAGTACCTGAGTTAATTAATAGAAAATTTAAAAAATCAGTTTGGAGGTGGGTGGAAAAAAAGATGATTCCAAAAACCAAAATAGCCTATACCGTTTCAAATGGTGTTGCTGAATTTTATAAAAAACTTACTGGTAAATCAATGCAGGTTATTTATAACTATCCTCTTTTAAAATCAGAAACTGAAAAATCTAATATCTCTTTTAGACAAGATAAAAAGAACATCATCTATCAAGGTGCAGTAAATAAAGGTAGAGGAATTGATGGGGCTATTGAAGCAATGCAATATATTGATGCTGTTTTACATATTATTGGTATTGGTGATGAGTATATTAAAATGAAAGAATTAACAGAAAAATTAAAGCTTACAGACAAGGTTGTTTTTTATGGTAGAGTTTTACCTGATGAGCTTAAGTCATTAACTCCACAAGCGGATTTGGGAATTTCTTTTGAAGAAGATATAGGATTAAATTATAGGTATTCGCTTCCCAATAAGTTGTTTGATTACATATTGGCAGGGGTGCCGGTTATGGTTTCTGATTTACCCGAAATGAAGAGGGTTGTTTTGGAAAGCAAAGTAGGAGAGGTTTTAAACTCAAGAAAGCCCGAAGAAGTTGCTATGCAAATTATAAACTTGTTAAGTAATGATGGTAAATTAAAAGAATGTAAAGAAAACTGTAAAAGTGCGTCACAAAAATATTGTTGGGAGCAACAAGAACCTTTGCTTGATAAAATATTTTCTATTTAATTTCTAACTGAGTTTACTACGCCAATTCCAATTAACACATCTGTTTGATTTGGTCTTTTTTGGTAAATCATAACTTTATAAGTGTTTTCTGTTTCTTTGTAAGAACCCTCTATTGTTGATACATAACCTTCATTTTCATCAATGGGCTTAAACGAGTATAAATAATTGTAGTAACCTTGCTTTAATAAAAGTTCTTTTTCGTAGGAGTTCGTTTCTTCATTATAAATCATTGCAAATTCTGGCAGATATATCCAGTTTGAAATTTCACCGTATATGTAAACGCTTCCATTAGACAGTTTTTGTGATTTCAAAATAAACTTGACTTTGCAGTAATCACTTTCAATATCATCATCATTTCCTTTGTCGTTTTTTATTAAAATTTTCCCATTTATATCTTGATAAGTAAGGTATTGTAAATTAGCTCTAGGAAAATCCGGTTTAATTATAATCTCGGGAACATTGTTTTCATCAAATTTTATGCTTTCAATATTAATGTCTTTATACCTCATATCTTTTATATTCAAGAATCTAAATTCATTTCCGGCTTCAAAGTATTTATTCGTAGGATTGTCATAAATAACCTGATTTCCTCTTATAAAAGTGGGTTTAATGTCTGAGGTAATATTGTCCCATCTACCATTCTGTTGAATAACAATTTTTAGCTGCTCTAAAGGTTGTATGGTTGATTCATTGTCAATGGTTACGGTTACATTCACTTGTTGGTGTGTATCCATTTTTTTTACCTGTGTTGCTTTAGTTGAAAAGGCATCAACTTTTACCATGTCTTCATTCACAAAAAAACGTTTTACCAAAATTGGATTTTCTTCATTGAAATTTTCATGAACCATTAGCAAATAATTTCCACCAATTTTGAAATTACTGTTATAAGAAGGAATTTTTTGCGAATAGTGAACGTATGGAATGGCTGTATTGTATGATAAATCATAATCAGAAATAAACTCTTGGGTGGGGCCGGTCATATATTCTGCGGGAGATAAATTTGAAATAGACCAATCGTAATTACAGTGAAGTATAGAAAAAGTATATTGCTTGTAACTGTCGGTTAGCTCATCAAATTCAAGTGTGAGCGTTTGCCCGCTGTTAAGTTTTATCATTGGTTCAGATAAATCATAGTCGCTATTATAAAGCTGAACAGTTTTAATATTAGCTGAATATGTGTAATCCATATTCTTCCCAATATTTTCATCATAATAATCCTGAGAAAAGCCTAATTGAATGAATATAAAAAAACAAAAAAGGGAAAGTGAAAAATTCATCCGTATAAAGTAATTATTAATT
>CALALS010000205.1 GCA_937925525.1 uncultured Flavobacteriales bacterium
GGATTATTAATGTAGTATGGTCTATTCCTACGTTATTATTGGTAATTGCCATTACCTTAGCCATTGGTAAAGATTTTTGGCAAGTATTTATTGCTGTTGGTTTAACCATGTGGGTAGAAGTAGCCAGAGTAGTAAGAGGGCAAGTGATAGGCTTAAGAGAAATGGAGTTTATTGAAGCTGGAAATGCACTAGGCTTTAAAAGCCCTAGAATCATTTTCAGGCATATATTGCCAAACGTTATGGGACCTGTAATTGTAATTTCGGCATCTAACTTTGCTTCGGCCATATTAATTGAAGCAGGATTAAGCTTCTTAGGTCTTGGCGCTCCGCCACCACAAGCAACCTGGGGTAAAATGATTAATGAGTTAAGAGGTTACATTACTACCGGTCATGCGCTTTTACCAATACTTCCGGGACTTTGCATAATGGCGATGGTACTTTCGTTTGTATTATTAGGCAACGGACTTAGAGATGCATTAGACACTCGCTCGGTTGAAGACTTAGAGAGTAAGCCTTAAAAAACCACCAAACCCAATAAAAAGATAATTGTTCCTATCAACATTAAAAACAATGTAAAGGGCAGTATTTGTTTAGCATTTAGCTTAGTAATGCCTAATAGTGGTAACGCCCAAAATGGCTGAAGCATGTTGGTAAGCTGGTCGCCATACGCCATAGCTAAAATACTTTTCGGTAAAGAAATGCCCAAATCTGTAGCAGCTTGTATAATAATTGGTCCTTGTACAGCCCATTGTCCGCCACCGCTTGGGACAAAAACATTTACAATTCCGGCACTAATAAAAGTAAAAATAGGATACGTATTTTCATTAGAAATGCTTACAAAAAAAGCTGACAAGTCATTCACTAATCCGGAGCTTTTCATAATACCCATAATTCCAAAATAAAGCGGAAATTGAATAAGAATACCCGAAACACCGGAAATAGCTTCTTCAATTGCATTTAGAAAATTAAAAAAACTACCGTGCAGCAATAAGCCTAATCCTAATAACGAGAAATTAATAAAGTTTGGGGTTATAAAAGAAAGTGGGGTAGTATTGGGTGAATTAAAAGCCAGGTAAAATGCAATCGAAAGAATTAAACCACCAAACACAACGCCAACTAACGAATGGTCTATTTTTTCCGCCCCTACTGCTTTTATTTTTTCAGTAATCTTTACATCTGTAGTAAATTTTGGCAACTCACTAGCTTTTGATTTTTTGCCAATTAAATACATACTAAGCGGTAAAATCAAAATCAATAAAACAGAAACGAGTATGTTCATGGGAGAAAATACCGTATCAATAAAAGAAATTGAATTAGGCAAAAGTTCTAACTGAGATTCTGGAATAATTCCATTTACTAAACTTTTTAAATGTCCTTCTTCAGCAATTTTTGTAAGTGAGGAACCCGAAATTCCACCATGCCAAACCATTAAACCGCTATAGCCTGCCGCTCCTATTAACGGATAATTTATCGACAATAAATTTTTTGCGGCATACTCTCCCACTTTTCTCGCAAATATGGCTCCGAAAATCAAACCTAATCCCCAATTAAAAAAGCTAACCAATACGGTTAAAATAGTAACTATAAAAGCTGCTTTAGCTGTTGTGTTACAATAAAAAACTAATTTATTGAGAATATACTCAAC
>CALALS010000206.1 GCA_937925525.1 uncultured Flavobacteriales bacterium
TTAATCTATTATTTAACCATTGATTAACAGATTTATCTGAAGCACCATAAATAATGGAGCGATTGCATAAGGCTCTTGGTCCATATTCCATTGCTCCATTATATCTGCCCACCACTTTTTTGCTGATTATTTTTTTAATGTTTTTTTCAGCTATGTTTTCAGAAAATGTAAAACTTAACCCTGAATTTTCTACTGCCTCTTTTATTTCATCAGAAGTATATTTTTTCGCAAAGTAAACTGAATTAAAATCATGTCTTTTAGCAGAATTGTTTTTTGAGAAAAAAGAATATAAAGCCGCTCCCGCATTTACACCGCCATCTCCCATGTTAGGAAAAATGTAAATATTCTTAACGCAGTCTAATTCTTTTATCCGCTGATTGAGCTTAACATTAGCAAAAAGACCGCCTGCTAAAAAGGCATTTTCTTTTTGGTTGGAGTATTTCTTTATTTGATGTGCTACATATTTAGCAACAATATCTTCTACCAAATCTTGCACTCCGGCTGAAATATCTTCTCTTGAAAATTTTTGGAGTTTCTTCTTTAAGGTTTTGATGGCTTTAATATGATAGCCTCCACTGTTTTTTATTTGTCCGTTTGTAGCATCAAAGTCAATCATTTGCTTTAGTATGGGTAGCGTTTCTTTTGAATTTCCAAAAGCTGCTAGCCCGGTAATTTTTCCTTCATGACGCAATGGAGTAAAACCGGCTATTTTGGTTATATAGGCGTAATAATAAGCAGGAGAATGATAACAAGGTAGCGAATTCAACAACTTCATTTTTCCATCTTCACATTTGTATATTCTTGAGCAGTATCCTTCTCCACTTGCATCAAGTGTAATGGCAATCCCGTTATTTTCTTTTTGGGTATAATATGCAGAAGCCGCATGGCAAAGATGATGGTCAATGAATTCAAAGTTTCCTTCAAAGCCTTTTTCTATAAAAAACTTTTTGATTTCGTTATGCTTTCTTTTGACTGATGGCTTAAGCAAAAGTCTGACAAAACTTAACCCTAACTCCGTTCCCAAAAAGAATTTAGTTAAGCCCAGCCTTTCCAGCCAAAGCTTTTTCCAGTCACTGTCTTCTAATTCAAATCCTATTTCGTCCTGAGGAGTTACAGATTTTCCCTCAATGGCAACAACATCAATTTCTTTTAAAGAGATAGAAAGTGTTTTTAATACCCCCTCTATTGACAAATAAGGAAACCCGTGATGCAATTTTTTTCTACTAAGTCGTTCTTCATTTATAGCAAAAACTATTTTCCCGTCTTCTACTAACGTCACACCACTATCATGACCTATATTTACCCCTAAGACTTTCATTGGGTTAATTGGCTCACAAACTTATCATAGCGCATCACTTTAAACCCCATTTTTGATATTCTTTCCAGCCGATGAAACACATTTTTTCTATTGTAATACATTAAGAAGTTATAAAACTTATTGTTGTTTATTCCAGGGTGCATAAATTTTTCCTGCTTTTTATCTATGTCATAAGGGTGAAAATATCCGGTTACTATATCGTGCCTTGAAAATTGTTGTTTTATCCAGCTAAAAGGTAAAGTTCTAAAGTAAACCCCTCCGCCAAATGCAAGTTCCCTATTAAAAAATGAACCAAGTGTCATTGGAATTTCAG
>CALALS010000207.1 GCA_937925525.1 uncultured Flavobacteriales bacterium
TTACCATTTTCTTTATCAAACCATTTAAAATCCAGAATACGGCTAATCCAAATTGGTATTTAGTGAGGTTGTAAGGCTTATAAATTTGAGGAATGAATTCATTTGCTCTAACAATTGGTCCTGCTACTAACTGTGGAAAGAAAGAAACGAAAAAGCCAAAATCGAGCATGCTTTTAACGGGTTCTATTCTTCTTTTGTAAACATCTACGGCATAACTAATAGTTTGAAAAGTATAGAAGGAAATTCCTACGGGAAGAATAATTTTATCTACGTCAAATGTGGTTCCTGTAAAGCTGTTGCTCCACAATGCCATGTAATTAATGACTTCATATTTAGTGTGGAACATCTCGTTAAACGATTCTGTGAAGAAGTAAGCGTATTTAAAATAACACAAAACAAAAAGGTTAATGACTATACTTACTGTTACCCAGAGTTTTTGAGAAATTACTTTCTTTCTAGAGTGAATTATTTTTCCGATGTAAAAATCAGAAACAGTAGAGAAGAGGAGTATAAAGAAAAATAGCCCACTAGTTTGGTAATAGAAGAATATACTAACAATGAATAAGAAGGCATTTCGTAGTGCTTTTTGTTTGTAGATAACTGAGTAAACAGTCATAACAAATGCAAAGAATGCCCAGAAATAGAAGTCGGTGAAAAGGAGAGGAGTCTTTTCGTTATAAACGAAAATAGACTTCAGAAAATCCAAAATTGAATTTATATCTAAAAGTGTTGTTGTCAATCTATGGGTTCAGAGTTAGTTTTTTTTAAATAATCGTCATACGATTTTATCAATGCTGAAAACATCAAATCTCCCATTAAATTATAGCCTTCTCTAGTAAGATGTATTTTATCTTTTTTTGCTAATCCATTGTCAATCCAGTCGTTTACTGAACCCAAACCACCCATTACTTCAAACATATCCCAAACACCTGTATTATATTTTTCAGATAGTTTTTGCATTTGTTCTCTTACCTGATAGGCATTTTTATTTGGCCATCTTCTTTTGTAGTAACTATCATTATTTGTAGTTAACAAGAAGTGAACATTAGGGCACAACTCTTTTATTTCATCAATTAATCTAGAGTAGTTTTTAAAGTATAGTTTTTCATTAAAGTCAGTATCGTAAGCATCGTTTATACCTATTGAAAATACTACTAAATCCGGTTGTAAAACACTTATGTGTTGTGCTAGTTGTTTGCATTTTAAATAAGAACTAGTGCTTGCTCCGTTTACTCCAATTGCATTATAAACAAATCCAGGGTCTTCGGTTTCAAGTGTAATTCCATAAAGCGTGAAACTAGTTTGGTTGGTGTCGGTTCGATATATTTCCAGTTCAATTTTATTGATTGGATTGGATAAAACAAACTCTGTATAACCTAACGAATCGTAATGTGTGGCTACTGCTTGTGAGTCATTGAATAGTTTTACTTCAAATTGTGTGCTGTCGAAATCATGAAAGACTTTCACTTTTTTTACATCGTATTTTGCATAAGGTATTCCACCCACTTCTTCTCTGAATGAGATGTTGATATGTGAAGTGGTGTCAAATGTAGTTACTGCAATTCCTGATAAGCCTAAATTGCAATTTCTGTCTCTTAAAGTGTTTTTGCAAAACTCCCAATCGCCATCATAAGAAGCTATGTAGTTGTAAGGGTTATTAGTTTTAGCAATTTTATAAGGAAAAATAAATCCTCTTCCTCCGTTATTTCCGGTGCTAAACTTTTGTAATCTTTCTCTCATACGTTCACTCCAAATGTCTGCCTGAATATGCGAACCACCAATGTGAACCATGTTTACTTTTCCTTTGCCTTGAAAAATAATGTCGTCAAATTTTGCGTAGAGATTATCAAAAGCACTGCTATCGCCAAAGAATTGGATGTTGTTACTTGCGTAATGGATAAAAGGATAGTAGGGTAGTTCGTGCGGATAGTTGGGTTGAGCTTGTGAGTTGAGTGTTGAAAGTTGAAAGGAAAAAGTTAGAAGGATAGTAATGAGAATTGAGAATTGAGAATTGAGAATACAGCGTTCAGAATTGAGAGTTGAACTTAATCTATTTTTTAAACTAATAATTAATAACCAATAACTAATAACTATTCTCATTTTGCTTTGTATTCTTTGTAATCGTCTTCAATTGCTTTGTAAACTAATTCCGCCATCTTTTGAGCTCCTTTTTGACTGAAGTGAATATAATCAGGTGCTGCTAAGCTGGGTTCTGCATTTACCCACAGTGGCATGGAGTTTTTACCACCCATTGCTTCGTATATATCAAAGTAAGCACAGCCCGCATCTAAAGAAGCTTTCTTTAATTCATCTCTTACTTTTTCTAAATAAGGTTGTGTAACGTATTCATTTTTTTCTTTTACCGACATATCTGATGGTCCGATAACAATCACAGAAGCGCCCGGGTTCATGCCCTTTAAACGATAGATTTGTGAAGCAAACCATTTGGCATAGTCTTCCGCTTTCTTATCTGACTTGATGTGTGGAATTACATTTCCTCCAAATTGAAGGATTAAAAGTTTTACGTTTAGTTTATCGTACTGAGCTTGAAGTAATGATTTGTCTATTTTACCGAAAATGGTTCCCGCACTTCCTCTTAAGGCAATATTATCTACAATTACTCCGCTATTGCTTTCAAATGAAATGCCGTAAAAATCAGGGCTGTCTTTTCCTTTGAAAACAAATGAGAATTCATTGGGTACTCCACCGAAATTAATTTCTAAAGTTTGATTAGCATTATTTGCAGGTAGTTTGTGAGTAGAAACTAAGTTTTCGCCATGATAAACCTCACATGTTACTTCAGCTTTATTGTAGCCGTAAAGTATTTTACACTTGCTAAAGTTTTGAGTGTTTTTATATCCTATGTATGACTTTTTAAAAGTGAGTTTACCGGAGTACATGGTATCTTTTTCAAAAGCATTTACAGGTGCATATCTTCCAAAGCCTGCCAGGAGCCCATATCTGTTATGCTTTACAGTAGTATCTCTTGCACCGTAAAGTGTGTATCTTTTCCATTCATCGCCAAACTCTTGCCGAATGCTTGATGCCGTAACTAACGGAACGGGTGCAACTAATCCCGGGCCGCTACCGCCAAAAGTGTTTTGCCATCTGTTTCTGAATAAGGATGTCATACGGTCACCTTCAATTTGTGAATCTCCGTAGTGCATTACCCTTATTTTACCGCCTTCGGCTTTTACTTTGTCTAAGGCTGCAAAAAATGAATGTAGTATAGCTTTGTTATTGTCTTTATAATGAAGTTTAAGGTTTATTTTTTGAATAGAATCTCTGATGGCTTGTTCTCTTGCTTTTATTGCATTGCTATCTACCTCCAGCTTTTTGTCTTTTGTTTCACTTTCTATAATTGAAAGGATGTTTGATAAATCCTTTTCCTCTTTTTCTTCATTAAAGAAAAGCTCATCAAGGGTTACAAACTGAAACTTAAAGTCATCATTAACAGCAATACCATCTTCAGGGAAGGTCCATGAAATAATTCCTATTCCTAAGAGGCAGACCAGTAAAAAAGCTAGTGTTTGAATGGGCTTCATAAGTTAGGTTTAAAATTTAGGTATTTTAATGACTTGTCCGGGTTTAATGTTTGCATCAATGCCGTTATAATCCATAATGTTTTGTGAAGATACTCCCGGAAATTGTTTTGCAATAGAGTAGAGCGAGTCTCCGTTTTTCACAGTATAAGTAGTTAATGTTCCTTTTGCATTAATTTCTTTTGGTTCGGGAGTGTTGTTATTGGTGTTTGACTTCTCATTATTATTGTTTTTAGCTACGTAACCGCCTTTTGCTACTTTTTGATAATAGTCCTTTTTAGATTTTGGAACGTACACATCTAACTTTTGTCCAACATTAATTCTTGTTCCTCTAATGCCATTCCAGTATTGCAATTTGCTTACTCGGGTATCAAATTTTTCTGCTATAAAACCAAGGTTATCACCCGACTTTACGGTGTAAACTACTTTTGCTTTATTTTCCGGAACGTCTGCAGCAGCTATATCGTCATTGGTTGAGCTGAACACAATTCGGTCAACGGGTACTGCTTTTTTGTTTAGTACTGAATCTTGGTATTTGTAAGCGCTGTCTTTTAAACTATTAAATACTTCTAACTTTTCTTTAGGTAAATGAAACGAAAAATAGGCGGGTAGTGTTCTTCCGTATAAAATAGGATTGTATGTTTCTATTTCTTTTTGTGTGATGTTGCAAACCTTTACAATGGCTTCAACTCTTAAGGGTTTTTCAATTAGAGTTGCTGGAAAAACATTGGGTTTAACTTTAGCCAGTGGTAATTCCTTATCTATTTTTTCAAGCTCCCCAAAAATGTAAAGCATGGCCAAAAAGTCGTAGAGTTTTTCTTTGTCACATTCTTCAATGTGTTTCTCCACTTCTGTAAAGTCTTTGTGATTTGTGCTTCTTAACTTAGCTCTGTTATAGGCTGCCGGATTAAAAATATAAGCGGCTACCAAGTCAAGGTTTTTGTAATTTTTGTTTAAATCACTTAGATAGTTTGCGGCTACTTCTGAAACCATGGAAAGCGAAGCATTTTTTCTTGAATCTACTGAAACGGATTGGGTAAGTCCGTATTTTGATGCAACAGGATAGGAGAGTAGCCAGTAACCTGCTTTGCCGTCTTTGCTTATATGTAAATTGTTGTAAGCGCTAAGGGAAGGAACTAAAACAGATAGATAAGTAGGTAGGTTTTTTTGAATGAGATATTTTTCAATTTCTGACTTGTTGTTTTTGTGTACCGCATACAGATATGCTACTTCACCAAATTTTTGTGTAGATAGAAAGTTAATTCGTTCTTCTACTTTTGGTAAGAAGGTTAATTTATGTTTTTCGTAAAACGGTTTTAGTTTTTGTGCTGAGAAATCAAGAAGTTTTGGGTTGTAGTATTGAATAAACTCTATGTAATAGGCATCCTTCCTTACTTCTTCTAATTCTTTGTTAAACTCATTGCATTGCGCAAAGCCATTTGCTCCTAAAGTAAGTATTGCTAAAAGTGTTGTGATTTGTGTTTTCATTACAGCCTACGATGTTAACTAAAATAGAAAGAAAATTTACAGAAATTATGCCTTTTAGTTAACGAACTTATGTTAATTATCTTATAAATTAAATGACATTATAAAATCTTGAGACTGTAGTGCTTTACTATGCTTTGTAGTTCCTGATTTGAAATGTATGATATTAGCTTGATCAGAATAGGTATCTAACAACATTGTGTTTTGTATGCTAATACTTTTTGGTTTTTTAATGTTTTGATATTCAATGTACATCCAGCACACATCGTTTTCATATTCTTTACCCAAATAATTGCCTGTTACCACTTCTCTATCTATCGTTATTTTAAAGTGTTTGTTCAAATAGACTTTTATGTCAGTA
>CALALS010000208.1 GCA_937925525.1 uncultured Flavobacteriales bacterium
TTGCCATTTCATCCTGAATTTTAAAATAAATCTCATTATTTGGAAAGCCCCATCTCAAGCCTCTTCCCTTGCCAATTGGAGTGGATTTCAATTCTCCGTCTCGCACACACAACAACACATCATGTGTTTCCGCATCTTCTTTATGAATGTAATACACATTATTAGCAGCTATGAGCTTTATGTCTTTTTCTTTTGCCTGTTGAATTAAAAATTCATTCACCACTTCCTCTTCCTTTAAACCATGTCTGTTCAGTTCAAAGTAAAAGTCATCACCAAAATTTTCTTTCCACCAATCAACTGCTTCTATCGCTTGCTTTTCTCCCTGATTTAAAATTAGCGAAGGTATTTCTCCGTAAATCCAGCCCGAAAGCGCTATTAAATCTTGCTTGTATTGCAACAATAATTCTCTGTCAATTCTTGGTACATAGTAAAAGCCCTCCGTAAACGAAGCGGAAACTAATTTTAATAAATTGTGATAACCTGTTTTGTTTTTGGCTAATAAAATAACTTGAAACCCATTGTCTTTGTTGGCTTTATTTAACCTGTCACTACACAAATGAAATTCACAACCAATAATTGGTTTGATGTCTTCGCTCAATGCTTTTTTTACAAAGTGAAAAGCACCCATTAAGTTAGCATGGTCTGTCATGGCGACTGCCTTCATACCATTGATTTTGGCTCTGCTTACTAAATCATCTACGGTTGGAGTAGCTTGCAACACTGAAAATTGCGAATGTGTATGCAAATGAAAAAAGCCTGAGTAATCAAAATCTACATCCGTATTTTCCTTTTTGATTTCAGCTACTGAAGTGGCTTCTAACTTATCTTCCTCATGAAAATCTTTTACGGCTAGTCCGATGGGTTGAATAACATCCGGATTTTTTTCTTTAAAAACCCTCATAAACTCATCATCTACTCCCATTTTTTGCTGAGTAATCATACCCACACGAACCAAATCTAAAAAACATCGGGCAGTTGCTTCTACATCTGCTGCTGCATTGTGGGCAGCATCAAAGTCGTTACCAAATAGTTTTTGATGAAGCTCGGTAAGTGTAGGCCATTTGAATTTACCACCTTTACCACCCGGCAAAGCGCAATAATCGGTAGATTCATCTTTGGTATCGATGTATGGAAATTGTGAAAGCGCATCTTTTTGAGTCAGCCTAAAAATTTCGGCTCCCACAACTTTAATATCAAACTCAATGTTGTGACCGACAAAAAATTCAGATTGACTGATGGCCTTTTTAAATTCTCCTAATACAAATTGTAAATCGTGCCCTTCTTGTAGTGCACGTTCGGTAGAAATACCGTGAATTTTTTCGGAATTGAACGGAATGGTATAGCCTTCCGGTTTAACAATGTAGTTTTTTACTTCAATAAGTGAGCCGTCAGCCGCATGAACTTGCCATGCCAACTGCACCATTCTGGGCCAATTCTCGATATCAGAAACAGGCGCATTATAATTTTGAGGTAAGCCTGTGGTTTCTGTATCAAAAATTAAAAACATCTTTTTTGTGCGTTAGAAAGTTGACACAAATTTAGAAAACACAATGCTTAGACTAAAGGCTTGTTGAAAAGTAATGAAAGTATGGGTTAAATAACAGTTTGGTGATACATATTATCCCAAAGAGCACTGCGTATAGAAATTGATGGATGTTCGTTTTAAGTAATATTCAAATTTTTACATGAAAATTCAGGATTAAATAAATCAAAAGAAGAAAGTGATAAAGGTTGAGTAATTAAATCTAAACCTCTCTCCATGTTTAGCTCTTCTATTATTTTATCTTGATATCCCTTTCCTTTCATGTAATCCCATAATTTATGATTAAAGATAGTATTATCCTTATTAACATCTAAAATTAAAGCATTCAATGCTCTCCTTAAGTCAGAACCCTCTAAACGGTCAAATTTATTTATAGTCATTATTGCATTCTGGTCTTTCTTAAGTGCACCCATTATTACAATAGTTCTATCATGCTTATCAGGCAAAACAGTAAGAATAATAGCTGGAGGTTTAATAATTGGATCACTGCTGTCATAACTCACAATTGACCAATTCTTTTGCTCTGGGTCAATTATTTGAGCCATAAGCACTCCGGCACTTGCAAAGGGAAATCGCTTTCCAATAATTGCAGTGCGATAGACCATTTGATTAAATGATTTGTTTTTCAGAATATCTAAAAGATCTTTTCTTATTGACTCATAAGGCCAGAATTTCAGGTCAAACCTTTCTCTCAATTTTCTACTTTCTTTATCCTCATTCTCCCTATCCGAATTGAGGAAACCTGACAATGTTGATTTAATATCAAGAATAGACTCCATTAAATCGTTAAAAGGTTGAAGTTCTTTCTTTTTTCTGTAATAAGCATAAGCAAATGACCTCAATGTATGTAAAAACAGTTGCTCTATATTTTTTGGATCTAGAATATTGTCATTTTCTATTGGCTCAAACAAATCATTGTCATGATCATGGCAAAAACAAAAATGAGCAGAGGCCTTTTTCCAACCTACAGGAGTTGGAATAAATTTATTTCCTTCTGATTTATATCCTAAATGAATAACCTGAAGTCCGGATTTTGTTGGACCATGAACAAGGCTCATAGTAGCAGCCTTGGAAAGGATATGAGCTTCTTTGAACTTCTCACTGCATTTATTATCTTTTATAAAACAGGATTTATATTTCATTTATGACTCTTTATGACAACAAAAAAGCTAAAGGAAGTTTTAATTTGCTTTAGCCTAAGTTTTCGCAAAACTACTCTAAAACTTGATATACCATCAGCACTAATAAAAAGTAATGAAAGGTATAAAAAAAGCCTTAGCAATACTGCTAAGGCTTTTTAAATAATTCATCGTACTGTTTATTCTTTTACAAGACTAGCTCTCCAGTTAAATTTTTCACCGGAAACCTGAATAATATATATCCCTTTGTAAAGGTGTTCAACATCTAACTCTATCAAACTTCCAGCATTAATTATGTTAGAATTAATATGAGTTCGCCCCATCATATCAACTACAGATATATTTATATCTTTTAATCCTGATAATCCATCAAGTTTAAGATTCACTTTTCCTTTAGTAGGATTTGGATAAAGTAAAACTTCTCCGTGAACAATCTCTTGAATTCCTGTAGAAGTGAAAACATTTAAAACAATAGTTTCTATTTCTGTACCACAAATATTGTTTTGTGTTAAAATAACAGTATAGGTTCCCGGGCTTGTATATGTATGAGATGGCATACTGCCGGTTCCTGTAGAACCATCACCAAAATCCCAATGGATTGAGTCGGCAGGACCACCGGAATTAGTTGCGGTAAAGACAATAGTTGGGGTTAAAGTTGTATCATAAGTAACTACTGTAGAAAGTGGATTAACAGCAGTTAAAACTACTTCTGAACGTTGAGAAGGACATCCTTCTGCAGTATAGTAAACCGTTCCATTCCAACCTCTAGGATTATTCGTTCCCGAAAATTGACCACACAACCCTGTTCCTGCGGTTAATGTCATCTCCGGAGATGTATAGTTAGTAGTTGAAGGTAAAGTAGTATAAACAATGGTAGTGGTGTACACATAAATACCATACGTTTGCCCATTAGGAATATTTAATGGTTTTATTACACACCTAGTTGGAGTTCCTATAGCTGCTGCTGTAATATTTATTGTATCATGTGCAGTCCAAGCTAAAGCATTGGTTTCTGAGCCAGTGTGTGTAGCTAACTTATAGTAAATTATTACTTGGGCGCCAGCAGACATGTGTAAATCTAAACTATCAATAGTTACATCTGCTGTTGCTGTAATATCAAACATATTACCACCTCCACAGCTGTTATTATTTGCAAAAGTTGTAGTTAAAGAAGATACTGCTGTGCCTCTTGCTTCCACAAAAAAGCTTTTAGTAGCTGAAACAGGCCCAGTATTTAATGTATCGCCTACGGCTAGTAAGGTTCCTCCCGTTTTAGCATCAAACCAATAATTAGTTCCTGTTGAAGATGCAATAAACATTGAACTATCACCTGAACAAATAGTGTCTCCCATAGGTGTAATAGAAGGAGCAACTGGAGTTAAATTAATAAATCTGGAGTCAACTAGTGTATCATTCTCTCTAGACTGATCATTAGAAAGATTTGAATACACTTTAAAGTTAAAGTTACCACCAGACCAAGTGTTAATGGTTCCCAACTGTAAGGTATCCGTTTGTCCAAGAGCTATAGTATCAGTATAAGTAGCGTTTAAAGTAGTAGTGATAACTCCGGTAACATCAGCAGTAATTGGAATATTAAAAATAGAATTAGTTCCTTTATTACTAATTATAACGCTAACTACTTGATTACTGTCAGGGCAAATATTATTTGAAGGATCTAATAAAACATCTACGCTTATATCAATTGAATCTGGTAAATATTCATCGGCACCTATATCAGGAATTAGTGAATTAGGATATGGTCTTCCTTCATTATCAAAATCATTAGTTACTATAACCGTTGGGTCACCTTTATCAAATAATTGAGTGGCATAAACATGAAGGTCATTATTAAAATCAACATAGTTTGGATTACCATCAATTGAATTTAAATTAAATCCATTACCTCCTTGGTATGTTGTTGGGGTAAATGCAGTAGCCAAATAAACAAAGTTGCTTGATCCGGGTGCATAATAATTGTTATAATCCATATTTGTGATATAAGCCAATGAGGAAATGTAAGCAGCATATCCTGTTATAGAATTAATAATAGAAAATGAATTGTTTCTAATATCATTACCTGAACCTGAAGTGATATATAAAGCTCTTCCGTTACCTGCTGTTATGCTCACAGAATTATGAAATACATCAACATTATTTGAACTTGTAAGTAAGTATATTCCATTGGCAGTTCCTGTTGTTATAAAATCAGAAATGAAGTTATTTTTGATAACTGAACGAGTAGAAGATGAAACATTCTGATAAGCACAATAAATTGCATTTGATCCTATTCTATATATCTTATTTCTTTCAATTAAAGAATTAACCTGATAATAAGAGTAGATTCCATAACCGGCTGTGCTACCAGATGATCTAGCATGTATGACATTATTTGAAATCACGCCATTTATTTGTCCATAATGTCTTATACCATAATAATAAAAGTCTTTAAACTCATTATTAATTACAATATTATTTTGTGAAAAAACAGTTGTGCTCGAACCGTGACAAGAAAATCCATAATATCCTCCACTAACAACATTATTCTGGATGGTGTTATAGTCTCCATTATTACCATTTGTTGTGGCACCTGAACCAGAAATTGTAATACCGGCAAAATTTGAAGAGGTAGATAAAGTATCAATATTTATTACACAATTTTGTACAAAGTTACTGTCTGAGTTATTTGTTATATGCACTCCAAAACCATATGTCGTTCCGTTGTTAACAATGGTCAAACTATCTAGAATAATATTTTTTGTGCCTGATAACTTAATTACCTGTCTATCTGTTATAGTCGTATTTGTGAAGTTAATTTGCTCTCTAGTTGGTCCTCCGGTTAATCTAACATAATTAGTAGCCGAAGTGCCTGTAATTAAACCAAATGTAATTTGCTCAGTATATGGTCCCGAACCAGCTACAATTCTTAAATCAACAGGGCCTGTAACTCCCGGTCCATTAATAGGACCGCCATCAGGGCGAGTACCTGATATTAAATCTGAAACAGCTGCCGTAACAGATGTATAATTAGTTGCTGATGCCGGAGCACCGGAATTAATGGTATAAGTACCATTTAGGGCAGCATATGTTGCTGTTCCAACTAATAAGAACCCCAATTGAAAAACTCTAAACAGATTTTTTTTAAATCTTAATTTCATAATTAAAAAAATTAAATTGTTTGTTTGGAAAATACCAGTTTTTATTACCTATTTAATTTCTTGGCAGGCAACATACCCCTCAGTACATGGTTGGGCGCTGTATGGGAAATTTTCGCAAAGGTAAATACAAAACCAGCTTTTTTTATCAATTATAAAATAAAGTTATTAGCACTTGAGTCAGTAAAGAAAAAAATGGTTTACCAGTATTTTCAAGTCTTTCACTTAAATAATTATATTTTGAAAATTAAAAATTGTTAATATCTAAAAACTCAATATGCTTCAACTAGATTTTTTTGCTTGTAATTGAAAAAGCAAACCCTCTATCAACACATCCACAATAGATACAACTACTACATGATTATATACCATCGGTAATTAAAATGATGGTTGCTTTAGTATAGGTGTTATAACAAGCCTATATTCCAAAGCTAAATAATGCAAGTAGTGTTAAAAAGTAATGAAAGGAAATTATTTTCCTTCTCGGTATTCAGGGTTTTCAAAACTCCATCTTGAGCCTTCATCCCATTCTCTTCTTGAGTTTCCGTAAGTTGGATATCCCATAGCGGATTTTAGCATTTTGGCCAAATGCATTAAATTATACGTCATAAAAGTGGTGTTTCTGTTGGTAAAATCATTTTCCTGTGCATTTGATTCTTTGTCCAGATAACTGGGGCCAGGCCCCACTTCTCCTATCCAGCCACAGTCTGCTTGTGGAGGAATAGAATAGCCAATATGTTGTAAGGCGTATAATATTCCCATGGCACAATGTTTTACTCCGTCTTCGTTTCCGGTAATAATGCATCCGCCTACTTTACCATAGAAAAGATATTGTCCTTTATCGTTTTGTTTGCCACTCATGCTATACAATCGTTCAATTAATTTTTGGGCTTCAGAAGATTTTTCTCCTAACCAAATGGGCGTTCCGATGATAAGAATATCTGCATCAAAAATTCTATCGAAAAGTGTTGGCCATTCATCTTTTTCCCAACCGTATTCGGTCATATCAGGATAAACACCGGGAGCTACCTGATGGTCAACCAAGCGAATTTCATCCACTTTCACTCCTTCTTTGAGCATGATGTTTTTAGAAACTTCTAACAATCCATGTGTATGACTTAGTCTAGGGCTTTTTTTTAACGTACAGTTCACATACATTGCTTTTAGTTCTGAAAAATCTATGTCAATCATTATATATTGGTTTTAGTAGTTTTATAAAAAATTAGTGAGGCCACTAAACCCAATATAGCAAAAAATGATAACATAAAAAATACATGCTGAAAACCTTTTATTCCGGGAGAATTATCAATTAAATACCCCATTAACGGGCTTGCGAAAATATCCGGTGTATAACCAATAATTGAAATTAATCCAACGGCTGTTCCCGTTACTGCAAGAGGAATAAAACCTTCTTTTAATGCGGCAAAATAAAGTGTACGTAAGGCATAAGTAACAATAGCCAGCGCAATAATTGAGATAAAAAATAATATTACTGAGCCTGAAGTAATTACACCTATGGCAAAAAGTAAACTAGTCACTACCATTGCTAAAAAACTTGCTACCATAAAAACAGATGAGCGCGAACGGTCAACCAATAAGCCAATTCCCACACCAACAACAGGCCTAAGGTAAAGTAACAGTGTTCCTATTTTTGCCGATTCTACTTCATCAAAAAGCATTACTTCTTTGGCATAAAGTGAAAAAATATCGGTGGTTTTGTATGCCACATACGCACAAAGTATAATTATCATAAGCCACCATACCGTTGGAATTTTTAGTACTGTTTTAAAATCTGACCAGGTAATTTTTAAACTCTCGTTTTCATCAACAGCAGATGATTTTAGTTTTAAAAACAACAACACGACAAAACCTATGCACGCAACTATAGCCGAAGCAAATAGAATAACATATTTAAAAGCCTCTTTCTTTTGTTTTAAAGAAACTGCATCTAAATCAACTCCTATGAAAAAAGAAAAAATAAGCACACCTACAGAGCCCATTCCGGCAGCCACTAAACCTCTTCCTCCATCTAAAAAACCAAATGCTTTGCCTTGATTTTTTGAACCTCCCCAAACTCTTGTTGCTTTAATCATTGCTGCCCAAAACAGGAAAATGGTGGTAAATCCCCAGTAACCAAACAATACTTGCAACATGAAATAAGAAGGGTATGTTGCCATATACACACCACCTATTGCCGTTAGAAACAATGCAAGGGCAATTAAAACTCTTGGTTTAAAGCGGTCGGCTAATGGACCTCCAAATAAGTAAGAAAAAAATGCAACTATGCCATAAATGGAAAAACAGCTTCCTAGTTCCAGGTTATTTATTTGAAAAACATCTAAAAATGTGGGGCGGAAAATTCGGGCTAAAACAAATGGTAAAATAAATATGATTTCGCCAGAAAGAATAAGTAAGAGTACAATATAAAATGGTGATTGTATTTTTTGCTCATCACGCATTAACTGTTTAATAAATTAAAAGCTTCATTGATTTGCATACGACACATGTCGTAAATATTATCTTCCAGATAAAGAGGTATTGACAATTCTGTACATGCGATAACAATTGCATGTTTTTCGGAGTAGTTGCGAACGATATCATGAAAAAGCTCAATATCTTTTTGAGTTTCTTTCTCCTCATATATTAATTTTCTAATATTGTCTATAACCAGTTGTTCTTCTTTTTGAGGTTTTATAAGCTTTATATTATTTGCAGAAAAAACGTCATTCATTAGCGTTGAGTTCATGGTATATCCCGAACCAAATATCATTGCCTCACTTTTCCCGTTCAGTTTTAGTTGTTGTATAGTATTTTGTACCGGGTGGATAAGCTTTATGTTTTGATCCATCTTAGATTCTATTCTATCCCATGTTTCATGTAATGTAATATTAGGGATTAAAATAGCATTTGCACCCATAAAAATGAGCTCGCTTACATAAGTTTCCAAAACTTCTTCTAGCACATTAAATTCAGTGGGGAGATAAGGATTAATCTTATTGAAATTTGTATTCAAAAGCCGAAATGGACAGGTGGAATATCCTCCATATTTTTCATGATACTTTTTATTAAGTTCATCTATATAAAAAAGAGTAGTTCTGCTTCCAAGTCCCAATATTCCTAATCTATGTGTCATTTCGTCTTATTTCTTTTTAAAGATATAGTCAGCAAAATATTTTTTACTGTCAGTCAGTTTATGAATGACTTCAAAATCAGTTGCCGAAAATATTTCATGAATAATTTTGTCATTATACTTTCTGGAAATTTCGGTATGAATTTTTTCTCCCTTTTTAAAATGATATGTTTTACCTATTTCGGAAATGGTAACATCTTGGTCAATCACACTCTGAATATAACTCTTGGCAACTCCAAATTGTTCAATATATTCAGGCAGATGAATAAAATAATTCACATCAAAATTACCCCCCAATTCTCGGTTAATTCTTTTCAATAAATTTAGATTAAACTCTCTTGTTAAACCTTCTTTATCGTTATATGCAGGTAGCACTATTTCAGCCGATTTAATTAAATCTACTCCTAACAAAAGCTTATCTCCTTTGTTTAAATTTTCTCCCAGTTTGTAAATAAACTTAGTGGCCATTTTATCAGACAAATTTCCAATGTTTGAGCCTAAAAAAAGTACTACTTTAGTATGATTGCTACCTTTTAAAGATTCTAAAACCTGAAAATAATCTCCCTGTTGCTTTTCCACTGTAACCTCAGGAAATGTCTCAGATAAATCTTGCTCCAAATTGCTTAACGCATCTTTGGAAATATCTATGGGAAAATAGCCAAACTGATAGTTTTTTTCATCCAATACTTTTATCAGCTCTTTTGTTTTTGTTCCATCTCCGGCTCCTAGTTCTATTAACTCAAAGTATTTGTCAGGCTTTAGTTCTAAAAACTCAATAATTTTTTCAGTTTGCTTTTCAAAAATTTCAAATTCAGACCTTGTAAGATAATATTCAGGTGAATGCATGATTTTCACAAAAAGCTCATCTCCTGTTTTATCATAAAAATATTTTGAAGGAAGCGATTTTGGTTCGCTACTTAAACCGGTCTCTACATCTTTTTTAAACTGCTCTTTCATTTACTTTTTGCTAATCGAATTCCGGAAAATTGCCATTGATAATGTGGGTGAAAAAAGTTACGATAGGTTTTTCTGCTATGTCCTTCTGCGGTAGCTACTGAAGCACCTCTCAACACCATTTGATTAACCATAAACTTACCATTGTATTCTCCTACTGCTCCTTCTTTAATTTCAAACCTTGGATAAGGCAAATAAGCTGAGTTAGTCCATTCCCAGCGTTTTCCCCAGTTCAGTAAGTCTGATGCTTGTTCCCATTCAAACTCTGTGGGCAAACGACAATTTTTCCAACTGGCGTAAGCATTTGCTTCATAATAAGAAATGTGACACAAAATAGCTTTAGGGTTAACAGGCTTTAAACCAGATAATGTATAATTATACCAGTGATTTTCTTTTTTATGCCAATACAATGGCGATTTAATTTGATTTTCTTGCACCCAACTCCAACCTTCGTCCAGCCAATATTTAAAGTTTTCATATCCGCCTGCTTCAATAAACTCAATATATTCTTCATTAGTAACCAATCCCTTTGCAATCTCATATTCTTCAAGATATACTTTATGCCTACCTAATTCATTATCAAAACAAAAGCCACTTCCATTATGCCCAATTTCATAAACACCTTCAGGAATGGTAATCCAACCCTCATCAGCATTTTCATCATTTACTAAATTAAAACCCTTATCATAAACAGGAAATATAGGATTGTGACCCAAAGAGTATTTTAAATCAGTAACTAACAACTCTTGATGTTGTTGTTCATGATTCATACCTAATGTTAAGAGTTCTGCAACTTCTTGCTGAATAACTTCATCTGACAATAGCTTTTCCATGTTAGCATCTACGTGCTCCCGATACTCATAGATTTCTTTAACTCCAGGACGAGTGATATTTCCTCTGTTTGAACGAAGTATTCTATCGCCTATTCCTTGGTAATAACTATTAAACAAATAGTTGTAATTGCTATCAAACACTTTATACCCCTCAAGATACTTGATTAAAATCATTTGTTCAAAAAACCATGTAGTATGCGCTAAGTGCCATTTGGGAGGACTGGCAAATTCTACGGGTTGAGGAATATAGTCTTCCGTTTGTAATGGTTTACAAAAATTAACTGTAGCGTTTCTAACATTAGTATATTTAGCTAAAAGAGACATAGCTATACACTTTATTCTTCTACATCAACTCCTTTCCAAAAGGCTACTCTGTTTTTTATGCCTTTTGCCAAAGGTGAAGGATTTGCATAATACCATACCGCATCTTTATTTACTTTACCATCCACATTTAAGTTATAGTAGTTGGCTGTGCCTTTCCAGGCGCATTCAGTTGTTGTGTCAGAGTCTTCTAAATACTCTTTATTAACTGAGTCAACAGGAAAATAATGATTCCCTTCTATAACAAGCGTATCATCGCTCTCCGCTATTATTTTATTATTCCATATTGCTTTCATATATTGACTTTTTAAATTATTTTATTGCGTTCAATTTAAAAAAATATTTAATAAAGTGTCTGCAGAGATTAGCAAAACTTAGAAGAATTGGTAAGAATAAAGTAGTTAATGTAAAATACAATCCTAACTAAATATCTGAAATTCAAGTAGTGATATATTTCTTTTAAAGCAGCCCCCATTTTTGTTAATAAATTGTGAAAAGGTGGGCCATTGGATGTGAGGTAAAGTAGTGTAAAAACCTAATTTTGTGTACCAATTTTACTTAAATCTAAAAACAAATGAAATTCATCGTATCTAGTCAGGCTTTATTAAAGCAATTACAGTTAGCAGGAGGCGTACTTACCAACAACAGCACATTACCTATACTAGACAATTTTTTGTTTGAAATAGCAAAAAATGAACTTTCAATTACCGCATCCGATTTAGAAACTACTATTACCACTAAGCTTAAAATAGAGTCAAAAGAAAACGGAAGCATTGCCGTTCCTGCAAAACTATTGATGGATACGTTAAAGTCATTTGCAGACCAACCTTTAACTTTTACCATTGATGATAAATTAGGTATTGAAATATCTACAGAAAATGGTAGATACAAGCTGGTTGGTGAAGATGCCAAGGATTTTCCAAAAGTTCCTGAATTAGATGATACTGCATCGGTTACCGTTAATTCAATTATTTTATCAAATGCGATTGACAAAACTATTTTTGCTACCGCCAGCGATGAATTAAGACCGGTAATGAACGGTGTATTTTTTGAGTTGGGTAAAGACAGCTTAAGCTACGTTGCTACTGACGGTCACAGGTTAGTAAAATACACTAGAAAAGATGTGAAAGGAACTAAAAATGCATCTTTTATCATTCCTAAAAAACCGCTGACATTATTAAAAAACAACTTAGGAAATATTGATACAGATGTAATCGTTGAATTTAATCAAACCAATGCTAAATTTACATTTGAAGATACCACTGTTATCTGTCGATTGATTGATGGAAAATATCCTAACTATGATGCGGTAATTCCTAAAAAGAATCCAAACAAATTATTGATAGACAAAATTGCATTTAGCGGTTCGTTAAAAAGAGCTTCTATCTTCTCAAATAAAACTACCAACCAAGTAAGATTAAAGTTAGCAGGAAGTGAATTAAATGTTTCTGCAGAAGATGTTGATTATTCAAATGAAGCAAATGAAAGACTAACTTGTCAGTACGATGGCGGTGATTTAGAAATTGGTTTTAACTCTAAATTTTTGATTGAGATGTTAAATCACATGGACACCAAAGACATTGTGTTGGAAATGAGTGAACCCAACAAAGCAGGTATTATCGTCCCTTCTGAGAAAATAGATGAAGATGAAGATATTTTAATGTTGGTAATGCCTATTATGATTTCTAAAAACTAACATTAGTATTAAGTCAGAAAGTTGAGAAGTTAAAAGATATTTTCTTTTCAGCTTTTATTCCATGGAATTCAAACTACTAAAACAACTAACCGAAATTCCTGCTCCCAGTGGCAGTGAATATGTTATTGCCGAATTCTTATTAAAGTACATCAAAAAAGAATCTAAAAACTGGGCGGTAAAACCAACTATTTATGCAGGTGATGGATTTGCCGATACCATTGTATTGAGTTTTGGAAAACCCAAAACAGCCATTTTTATGCATACCGATACGGTTGGCTATAGTGTGGGATATAACAATAACTTAATTGACATTGGTGGACCGGCTGCTAAAAAAGGCGCTTTACTGGTTGGAGAAGACAGCAAAGGAAAAATTGTTGGAGAGCTAGAACAGAAAGAAGATGAATACCAATACGTTTCCAATCACATTCAATTTAAACGAAAAATTGATAGAGGTACTACACTAACCTATTACCCTCTTTTTAAAGAAACTAAAACCTCTATTCAGTCTTGTTACTTAGATAACAGACTAGGCGTTTTTAAGGCTTTAGAATTGGCTAAAACCATAAAAAATGGAGTTATCTGTTTTTCTACTAAGGAAGAACATGGTGGCGGAAGCGTTGGTTTTTTATCGCGCTTTATTTATGAAACATTGGGAGTTTCTAAAGCAATTATTGCAGATATTACCTGGGTAACGGAAGGAATTCATCACGATAAAGGAACCGTGATTTCCATCAGAGATTCAGGAATTCCGAGAAGAAAATTTGTAAATGAAGTAATAGAGATTGCTAAAAAGCATAAAGTAAAACACCAACTGGAAGTCGAAAGTGCCGGTGGCAGTGACGGACAACATATTATGCGCAGCCCCTATCCTATTGACTGGATTTTTATTGGCACACCTATTAAAGACACGCACACTCCACATGAGTTCGTTTACAAATCGGACATTAAGAACTCCATAAAACTTTACCAAACTTTGATGGAGAAGCTTTAATACCAATTGGTATTGGAAGATTTTTTAGCTGGCTCTTCTTCTTTTCTTTTATAGTGTTGAGGGAAATAATTATCTAAGAAAGGATCGTCAAAAAAATGCCTCATCCAATCATCCACTTGTTTGTGCATATCATTAAAGTAACTTCTATAGTTAAAAAAAGAGTCCTTTGGTAAAAGAAAAGTATGATTCCAACTTGGTGTGTAAAAGTTTTGTCTTGGATTAAAACCATACGCTCTCATCAAACTATCCATATTTACACTTCCTCCGTTGCTACTATAACTCCAAGTATAAGTAGAATCATAGCGGATAATGTTTCCGTTTTCATCCACTTGCTTATCTACTTTCCAAGAAATATCAGGTTGCGGTTTTGACTTATTTATTGATTCTTGCTTTTGTGACTGTGCCGTACAGGCAACGTTTAATAAAACTAATAGAACAATTACTATATTTTTCATCACTCAAAAGTTTTA
>CALALS010000209.1 GCA_937925525.1 uncultured Flavobacteriales bacterium
ATAATACGTAAACTAAATCTTGAAAAAAACCTTTTCTACCGGTTAGTGAATAGTTTATTTTTTTGGGAAGAAAAGCTTCAAGTAATAAACAAACTAATCCAATAATCATAACGGCTTGTAGAGGGTTTTGCCAGCTAAACGTCTGGAAAGTACTTTTCATAAAACCCATATAAGTATCTTGGGCTTGAGAAAAAGTGGATGTTATGAATTCCCAAGTGCTCATGTTAATTAAAATTTAATTCCCAATACGCAAACATCATCAATTTGTTCATTTACTCCTTTCCACTCTTCAAATGTATTGCCCATTATTTTTCCTTGTTTGTCCATACTTTCATTAGCAATAGAAAGGATTAATTTTTTCATGTTGGACGATTTGAATTTTTTGTTCTTCTCACCGCCAAACTGATCGGCATAGCCATCGCTGGACAGATAAATAATGTCACCTAATTCAAAATTAATGGTTTGTTTAGTAAATGGTTCCATTTTGCGGTGAATACCTACCGGTTGTTTGTCTGCCTTGAATTCTTGTATTTCTCCTTTACGGATTAGCCATAAAGGATTGTTGGCGGCACTAAATTCAATGGTTTTATTCTCCTTATCAATTTTGCAAAAGGTAATGTCCATCCCATCTTTTTGGTTACCTTCTTTAGAACTTTTTAAATTTTGAATAACCAATTCTCTGGCCTTATCTAATATTAAATTAGTTTCCGTAATTCCTAAGTCTATTACTGCTTCATTTAATGCATCGCAGCAAATAACACTCATTATAGCTCCCGGTACTCCATGTCCTGTACAATCAGCAGCAGCTACATAAACCACCTTATCTCGTTTGTCTTTTGGAGAATAAAACCAATAAAAATCACCACTCACAATATCCTTTGGTTTAAAAATTAAAAATGATTCAGGGAAATAATGCTTTAAAACATCGTAAGGAGGTAAGTAAGCTTCTTGTATTCTCTTTGCATAAGATATACTGGCAATTATTTCTCTGTTTTTTTCAAATAACAAAAGATTAGAACTGTTTAATTCTTCTTTGATTTTGTTTTCTTTTGACACAATTCTTTTGGTGAGTAGCAAAACAGCAAGAATACAAATAGCTAATATTATTAACACAACTACTATATTTCCAAATATATCGTGTGTAATGATAGAAATAACGGAATCGCTATCTATACTAACAAGTAAAGAAAATAGAGTATTACCTTCTTTGTCTTTAAAAGGGAAAATAGTAGGTGCAACCTCACTTTTTTCTTTGCTTAAATATAGAGCAATGCCTTCAATTCTTCCATTTTTAAAGTCATTAAGTGTAATGTTGTGAGGAAAATTCTTTGCATAAATACCACCATATTTTCTATTAGCCGATATTACGGAATATGGCGTAGTGTCTTTAAAAGCAATAATACTTATATCATAAATCTGTGAATCAATTTTTTTTACTTCTAACAGTTGTTGGTGTAGGTTTTTCAGCTTTTTATCTGAAAAGTCAATTTTTGATTTTTTAAAAAGCTCCGAATAGTGTTCTTTATTCTTAAATAAATCTTCTTTTAAGAGGTTTAAAACAATTTTTGAAACTTTGATGTTTTGCTCAGAAGTTTTTAATAATAAAGCAACTTTGGAATCAAAAAAGAAATAGATAGATAGAGCAGCTATAGAGATTAAAAAAATCCTAGATAGTGCCCGAAGTGGACTTTTAATACCTTTTTCTTTTTTCAATTTTATGAATGGTTACGATAGATATTCGTCAATGAATTCTCTTACACATCCTTCACCACCTTTTTTTGTTAAGATGATTTTTGCAGCCTTTTTAACCTTGTTGTGTGCATCTGCCGGACAAGCCGATAAACCTACTTCTTTATACATGTCCATATCGTTGATGTCATCACCGATATAGGCTACATTTTCAGGTTTTAACTTCATTTCCTTACACCACTTCTTCAAGATTTTAATCTTGTCCTCTTTGCCGGCATAAACTCTCTCTATTCCTAGTTTTTTAGCTCTTCTTTCAATAATATTAGTATTTGTACCATGACTGATAATACCCACCGGAAAACCACTTTTGGTTAAGGCAATAATTCCAATACCATCTTTAGCATTGAATTTCTTCATTTCATCACCGCTTTCGGTATAGTACATTCCTGCATCTGTTAGCACTCCATCTACATCCAGTACCAGAAACTTAATGTTTAATGCTTTTAAATCAAGCGTTTTGCTAAGGTCTTTGAGAATGATATCGTCAATAGAAAGCTCAAAATAGTTGGCTAAATTTACCAGTACCTCAACTTCTACAGAAGTGTTTTCGCCCAATATATCATATAGCTTGTCAGCTGTAATGCCTGCCTTTTCAGCTAAAAAGATAAGCTCAAGCTTATGTTTTTTGATAAGATAATTGAGGTTTTTTTTGAAGTGCATTAAACTAAGTTTTTGCCAATAATTTTACCTATGGCTTTTAATTCTGTTGCTAATTTAGTAAAAGTTTCATGGTCAAGCTGCTGTGATGCGTCAGATTTTGCAACTTTTGGATTTGGATGCACTTCAATTAGTAATCCATCTATGCCCATTGCCATACATGCTTTAGCTAAATCAGGAACACCGTAGGCATATCCCATAGCATGACTTGGGTCAAGTACAATTGGCAAATTAGTGTATTCTTTTAAGTAAGCGGCTCCACATAAATCAAGGGTAAAGCGTGTTTTGGTTTCAAAAGTTCTAATCCCTCTTTCACACAGAATAACGTTTTCATTTCCACCTGAAAGTACAAATTCAGAGGCCTGAACAAATTCCTGAAGCGTAGTTCCAAATCCTCTTTTGATTAAAACAGGCTTGTTGGTTTTTCCGCACTTTCTTAAAATTCCATGATCGTACATTGATTTTGCGCCAACCTGAATAATGTCAGCATATTCAATAATAGCATCAACGTGTGTAGCGTCTTTTACTTCTGTAATAATATTTAAGCCATATTTTTCACTCATTTTGGCTAATAGCTTTAAGCCTTCCATTCCTAAGCCTTGAAAACTGTAAGGTGATGTTCTTGGTTTAAAACATCCTGCTCTTAAAGTAGAAATGCCTTGGCTTTTCATTAGTTCTGCCGATTGGGTAATTTGCTCCTCCGATTCTACCGAGCAAGGTCCGGCCATTAAAACAGTATTGTTGCTATCTCCACCAATTACAGTATTTCCAAACTTGATGGTTCTTTTACTTCTGTATTTAGCGCTTGACAGTTGCATGTCATTTTCAAAAGCAACTGATTTTTCAACTACATCAGCGTATTTATCTTCTAATTCTTTTTTGCTTGATGATGTTACCAAAACATAGTGTTCAGGCTTGTGAATTAAAATTGCTTTAAGTTCTTTGGCAATTGCTTCTACTTTTTCGCTTGGCGTTTCTTTTTTTACATGAATAATCATAATTCACCTTTAATTAAGTTCATAAATGTAACAACTCCTGTGGCTTCATGGCTATCATTTACAACAGGAACATACATTATTGGAAAATTTTTAGATTTTATTAGTCGTAGCATCTCTCTTACAGTGTTATTTTCATTAATCACAACAGGAGAGGGGTTGATTAAATCGTTTACATTAATGGTATTTAAGTCGTCAAATTTTTTAATCAACGCTTTTCTAATATCGGCATTACTTACAATACCTTTCATTTTGTTATTGTTATCCGTTAAAATGGTAAAGCCCATTTTGTGTTGGTCAATAGAAATAACAATGTTTTTAAAGTTTTGTTCGGTTTCAGAAACCAGAGGCATTTCCTCTTTTTCAATCATAAAATCTTTAATCTGAAAATGAGAGTCAACATCACTGGCTTTTAAACTCATTACCGCTTTTCCCACACCACCATCAGTAAATAAATAAGAGCCCGAAACGGATGAGTAAACTCCCATATTCCTTAAAATAAAGGAGACTTCGGCATTTACTCCACCATCTACATGAATTTTAGCAGTAGGATATTTCTTTTGAAAAGCTCTTATTTTCTTAAAGTTTTCTTTATTGAATTTACCACCTGATTGTCCCGGAGTAGTTGCCATGAATAAGATAAACGAGCAATCATCTTTGTGTTTTTCATAAACATCAATAGGCGTGTCAGAAGTAATGGCTAAGCCAAACTTAGAGCTTACATCTTTCGGGAATTGAAAGTCTTTAGGTAGTTGTTCGTATTGAAAGGTGACAAAATCAATCTCTCGCTCTTTTAGATAAGGAATATACTTATCAGTTTCAGAGGATATGATGTGAAGGTCAATAGGCTTTTTGCTTAGTTTTCGGATAGCATCAATATCTTCAAAAACAGAAAGATTATCGTTACAATCGATATGAAAAAAGTCAATTTCGTTTTGCTCTAGTTCACTAACTACTTCTTGAAGTGTTCTACCTTTGTCTGAGTAGATGGATGCTGAGATTTTCATATACGGCTACAAAGGTAAAAGAAACCTTTATAAAGCCAACACATTCTTATTGATTTGAGGTGATAACACTTAAGCGTGCTGTGCAATAATATTTTTCAAATCATTGGCTGCTACAACACCTGATTGTCGCCACTTTATTTGCCCGTTCTTAAAAAGGATGAGTGTTGGCACACCTCTTACATTATATGCTCCGGCTGCCGCAGGGGTTTTATATACATATACTTTAATAATGGTGGCCTTGTCACCAATTTCAGACTTTAGTTCATCTAAAATTGGCGACATCATTTTACAAGGACCACACCATGTGGCAAAAAAATCTACTAAAACCGGTTTATTTCCTTTTATTAGTTCGTTAAACTTGCTCATGTTTTTTATTTGATTTTGTTTTTAAGACTAGCCCATCCGCCACCGTTGTAAGTTGATTGAAAACCATTGGCTTTTAATAAACTCTTTGCGGAAGCGCTTCTCATGCCCGATGCACAACAATTAATAATGGTTTTGTCTTTTTTTAATTTGTTTAAATTTTTGCTTAGACTGTCCAAAGGGATATTAACCGAGCCTTTTATATGTCCGCTGTTATATTCTCCTTTTGTTCTCACATCTAAAATAATAGCGCCTTCTTTGGTTAATTGCTTATAATCTACTTTTGGCCCCAGCCCAAACATTTCTTTCAATTGATTAATCATCTTTTTAGTATTTAGCGTTAACTTCTACCCAACTTCCGCCATTTTCACAATCTACTCCGCAATTTTGTAAAAAAGCCGTAGCTTGTCCACTTCTGTTTCCGCTTGCACAACAAAGTACAATTGGCTGTGGAAGTTGTTTTATTTCATCTAATCGGGTTTGAATTTCTTGTAACGGAATATTCATACTTCCCGACACATGTCCTCCCATGTATTCTCCGGGAGTTCTTACGTCAACTATTGTTTTCATATCTATTGATTTTTATATTAAATTATTAATTAAAGTTTTTTACTGCTTCACTAAGGTCGTAGACCTTTACATCTTCATCTAGGTTTGCTTCTACAATACTGCTGGCTGCTGCACTTCTGTAGCCTCCGGCACAATGTATAAGTACAGGCTTATTAGTGGGAATTTCTTCAATTCTTTCTCTTAGTTCATGAAGGGGGATATTGGTAACATTCCCAAACTTTTTTTCCCTGGCTTCACTTTCACTTCTTACATCTATGATGGTGTAATTTTCAGGGTGTTCTTTAAAGTCATCCAATGGTGTTTTTGGGCTTAAAGCGTTACCGTAGTTTAATACAAACGCTGCTTCTATAAACTTCTCGTAGCCTATTTTAGCAGTTCGTTCTACTAAATCAGTTAATTGTTTTTCATTTTCTGTAGCTAAATAAAACTTTTCTCCGGGCTTGATAATACTTCCCAACCAGGTTTCAAATGAATTACCGTCTTGAATGTTAATACTACCTCTAATGTGCCCACTTTTAAATGTTGATTCATTTCTGGTGTCAACTATTATTATATCCGGGTTTAACTGTTTAGCTTCATTTTCATTAGTAATGTTTGGTAAAGTTTTTACTTTGTTAATACTGGGCTCAAAATCATCAGCACCGTTTCGATTAGTGTCTACATCAAAACCAAAGTAGTGAGGAATAAAAGGTTGGTCACTGATTAGTTTTTTTACAAAATCTTCTTCAGAAGAAGGTTGCAAACTCCAGTTTCCTACTTTTTCAGCACCCATCGTGCTGCTATTAGCCTCTGATAACCCTTTGCCACAAAGCGAGCCTGCTCCGTGAGCAGGGTAAACAAGAACATCATCATGTAGTGTGAGATATTTCTTTAATGAGTGATACATTTGTTTGGCTTGTTCTTCTCTTTTTTGTTGAACATTACCCACATTTTCTCTTAAATCGGGTCTGCCGCAATCTCCTATAAATAAAGTATCTCCTGTAAAAGCAGCTACATCTTTACCGTTTTCATCTTCAAATATAACAGTGATACTGTCTGCACTATGTCCTGGTGTATTCCAGGCTTTTAGTTTTACATTACCTAGTTCAATTACATCTCCTTCATCAAATGTTTGGTGAGGATATTTGGCATCAAGTAATTTGCTGGCGTAAACGGTACTTCCTTTTTCTTTATGAATTTCAAAGTGACTGCTTACAAAGTCGGCATGTGGATGAGTTTCAATTACTGCTACTATTTCGGCATTATTTTCTTTGGCAAAATCATAATAAGGTTGTGGGTTTCTTGCAGGGTCAATCAATGCAATCTTTCCCTCACTTAAAATGGCGTATGAATAATGTGCCAAATTTTTATCTTCAAATTGTTCTATTTTCATGGCTAATACATTTTTAATTTCTGATACAAATTTCGGAAGAATAGGAGAGCTGTACAGTTACTTTTGTTACAATTTGAAAATTTCATTCGAAAGAATGAAAATGGCCATGATTAGTACAAACCATCCAAAGCCTACTTTGAGTTTTTTTCCGTCAATAATAGTGTTGAGCCAAAGACCAATAAAAATACCAATAATACCAACAAGGCTAATACTTAATAGGAGCGTCCAATCAATCACATGACTTTGTACATCTCCAATAAAACCCAGTAAAGATTTAGCGGCCACAATAAATAAAGAAGTGGAAATGGCTTTTTTCATAGGTAGCTTCATCCAGATAACTAGTGCCGGAACAATTAAAAAACCTCCACCTGCACCAACAAAACCGGTAATTGAACCAATAACCAATCCCTCCAATGCAATTAATAAATAGTTTTTTGGGGCTTCGGAGTCGGTAGAAATCTTTTTGGTTGGAAGAATCATTTTAACGGCTACCAATAACATTAGTAAACCAAATACCAACATGATAAAGCTGTCTCGGTGAATTACAATATTGCTGACTGTAAATAAATCTTCAGGAAGCTCAGGCATTAAAAAACGCCTTACGGAGTAAACAGCTATAATGGATGGAATAGAAAATGTAATAGCGATTTTTAAATCAAGCTCTTTCTTTTTTAGGTATTGTGTTAGTCCTATTAAAGAGGTAGAACCTACTATAAAAAGAGAGTAGGAGGTAGCCGTAACGGCATCCAGGGCAAAGAAATAGACTAAAACCGGTACTGATAAAATAGAACCACCACTACCTATCAGTCCTAACGATATTCCTATAAAAACTGCAAGTACGTAACCAATAATTTCCATTTATTTATTCGTTTCTATTGGTTGCAAAGTTAACTTGCATGTTTCTTTTTATCAGTTACTAATGTTACAAAGCTTTAAGCAGTTTTATCTGGTTTCGGTATAAAATTACTCTTTTGTCGTTTTCAAGTTTCTTTAATAAACGTGAAATAACAACTCTTGATGTAGCCAGCTCGGAAGCAATTTGTTCGTGCGACTGATTAATTAAGCTAGAGCCGGTAATCTTTGATTTTTCTTTAAGGTAATTTACCAAGCGGTCATCTAGTTTTTGAAATGCAATTTGGTCAATAGTGTGTAGCATTTCATCAAATTTTTCTTGAATGGAGCGCATAACGTAACTTTTCCAGGTAGGATATTTTACCATCCACTCATCCATGTATTGAATGGGTATGGCAAGCATTTCCACATCTTCTTCGGCAATGGCAAGTATTTCGCTTTGGCGTTGCTGCATACAGCAGGTAAACGTCATGGCACAGCTTTCATTGGCGTTTACATAATATAATAAGAGTTCACGTCCGTCTTCATCTACTCGACATATCTTTACGCTACCCTTAAGTATGATGGGCATGCTTTTAATGTTTTGCCCCACTTTTAAAATGGGTTCACCTGCCTTTACGTTTATGATGGCTGCATTTTTCTCTAGCTCTTCTAATAGTGGTGGTTCAAAAATGTGTTTAAAATGCTCTTTAATGTCCATAATAGACAAAGGTATGTTTTTTGAGTTTTTATTTGTAATAGAGATAGTATTTGCCCAATAAAAATTAAAATCTTATCTTCGCGCCTCATTAAAAAATAGGTGTTATCCGGAATACCTTATGTTAAACCAACTCTCATTTATCCGGACTTAGAGTGAGATACAAGCTAAATACAAATGGCGGAAAAAGAAAACGCTGATAACGAAAAGGCTGCAGAAGAAACTCCAAAAAAAGCAGCTTCAGCAAAAAAAACCGAATCTACAAAATCTGAAGAGTCGGTAGAAAACAAAGAAACAGCTAAGGCTGAAAAACCAGCAAAAAAAGAAGTTAAAAAAGAAACAGCTCCTGTTACCAATGGTGAGCCGTTAAAAGATTTTGACTGGAGCAGAATAGGTAAGTATGAAGAAACTTACTCTGACTCTGAAAAAGCTGATTTAGAAAAAATGTACGATGCTACTCTTGCTTCTATAAGCACACAAGATGTAGTGATGGGTACAGTAGTTGGAATCAACGAAAAAGAAGTTGTGGTTAACATTAACTACAAATCTGAAGGTATTATTCCAATTTCTGAGGTTAAATACAATCCGGATTTAAAAGTTGGTGATGAGATAGAAGTATTTATCGAAAACCAAGAAGATAAAAACGGACAGTTAAACCTTTCTCATGCTAAAGCTCGTTCATTAAAAGCTTGGGATAGAGTGAACAGTGCTCTTGAAACTGAGGAAATTGTTAAAGGTTACGTAAAATGCAGAACCAAAGGTGGATTAATCGTTGACGTATTCGGTATTGAGGCATTCTTACCGGGTTCTCAAATTGATGTGAAACCTATTAGAGATTACGATGTGTACGTTGCCAAAACAATGGAATTCAGAGTTGTTAAAATCAATAAAGAATTTAAAAACGTTGTAGTTTCTCATAAAGCACTTATTGAGGCGGAAATTGAACAACAAAAACGTGAAATCATCTCTAAACTAGAGAAAGGACAAGTATTAGAAGGTGTTGTTAAAAACATTACTTCTTACGGAGTGTTCATTGACTTAGGTGGTGTAGATGGTTTAATTCACATTACTGACCTTTCTTGGGGTAGAATTTCTCACCCTGAGGAAATTGTTAAGTTGGATGAAAAAATCAATGTGGTTATCCTTGACTTTGACGAAAGCAAATCAAGAATTGCACTTGGTTTAAAACAACTTTCTGCTCATCCTTGGGAAAACCTTGGTGATGACGTACAAGTGGGTGATGTGGTTAAAGGTAAAGTGGTTGTTGTGGCCGATTACGGTGCGTTTATTGAAATTAAACCGGGTATTGAAGGTTTAGTTCACGTATCTGAAATTACTTGGTCTAACCATTTAAAACCTGCTCAGGAATTCTTTAAAGTAGGAGACGAAGTAGAAGCTAAAATACTTTCAATAGACAGAGAAGAAAGAAAAATGTCTCTTGGTATCAAACAATTGAAACCGGATCCATGGGAAGGTATTGAAAGCAAATACGCTGTTGATTCTAAACACACAGGTAAAGTTACCAACATTTCTGATTTTGGAGTGTTTGTTGAACTTGAAGAAGGAATTGACGGTTTAGTTCATATTTCTGACTTATCATGGTCTAAGAAAATCAACCACCCATCTGAGATTACAAAAGTTGGTGAAAACCTAGAGGTTGTTATTCTTGAGATTGACAGAGAAAACAGAAGACTTAAATTAGGTTACAAACAATTAGAGGAAAATCCTTGGGATACGTTTGAATCTGTATTTACTCCTGAATCTGTACATGAAGGTACTATTATTGGAATTAAAGGAAAAACTGTTATTGTATCTCTTCCTTACGGTGTTGAAGGTATTGCTACCAAAAACAACATTGTAAAAGAAGATGGTAAAACAGCTAACGTTGATGAGAAATTAAACTTTAAAGTATTAGAGTTTAACAAAAACTCAAAACGTATTTTAGTTTCACACACTCAAACTTTCCAAGATGAAGTGGAAGGTGATGATGGTACAAAAGGTAAAACTAAAGCGAAAAAAGGTAAAGCAACTAATAAAGCTATTCAAGATGTTCGTTCTAACTTAGAAAAAACAACTCTTGGTGACTTAGATGCGCTTTCATCTTTAAAAGCTGATTTAGAAAAAGACGAAGAATAATACTCTTCTCACCTTATAAAATAAAAGGGATACAAAATTTGTATCCCTTTTTTAGTACTATTTATTTTTAGTTTTAAAATGTGCCTATGGTTAGCATTACCAATGTGCAAGCTTCAACGGGCTCTATATTGTTTTCTTTTAAAAGAGATTGAAACTCTTCATTTTCAGTACCCGGATTAAAGATGACTCTTCTTGGTTTTAAGTCAATTACTTCTTGGTAATACTGCTCTTGTAGTTTGGGATTGATATATAAAGTTACCGTATCAAATTCCTCATTTTTCGGGATGTCTTTTACAAACTCAATACCTGCAACACTACCTTTTTTTATAGATACAGCAGTTACGCTATGATTGTGGTTAGTAAGCATATTAATTGCCTTATACGAATACCTTTCGGGTTTGTCAGATGCACCTATCAATAATACTTTCATATCGCAAAGGTAAGTTATTCTGATTTACTGATAAGTTTAATCAAGCATTTAGCAATAAAAAAGCCCTGAGATTAGTCAGGGCTTTAAAAGCTAGTGTATTTTAGCTATTCTAGTATTTCACAAACTTATTAGTGAAGTTGTCTTCAGCATTGAAGAGTTTAATGTAATATACTCCATTTGAGAATTCTTCCATGCTATATGTTTTAAGCATAGTTTTAGAATTTACATAGATATTATCTTCAATTACATTTTGTCCAATGGCATTCATTACCATAATTTGATAATTGCCAACAGGAACATTATTCATTCCTATTTGCACATTTTTGTTAGAAGGATTGAAGTATGAAGTAACTCCTGTTTTTGTTTCTATAGTAGAAACTCCCGTACAAACATCAATAGTAATAAATCCTGTAAGTGTGTCACTTGAACAAGAGTTAGAAGCTGTTAAGAAAACAGGGTAACTTCCACTTGAAGCATAAGTGATAACAGGGAATACTTGGTTAGATGTTGATGGCGTTCCACCGGTAAATGACCAATTATAAGATGATGCATTAATAGTAGCATTTGGATTGAAAGTAACAGGAGTATTAGGACAGATGTTACTTGTTGGGGAATAGCTAAATGCTGCTGTTGGTGGTACATCTACATTAACCGTAACATTATCTATATCGCTGCAATTTCCGGTTGTTCCGGTTACGGTGTAGGTTGTTGTGCTAGCAGGAGTAGCTGTTACAACCGCTCCGGTTGTTGGGCTCAACCCTGTAGTAGGTGTCCAGCTATAAGTATTAGCTCCGGTAGCAGTTAGTACAGCAGAACCTCCCGGACAAATAGTGTCAGCAGAAGTTGTAGCAACAACATTTGGAGTAGGCTCCACTGTTATAGATGGGTACTCTAAATCATAATATCCACAACTATTATACACTCTTACAGTTTGGGTATAAACACCAGGATTACTAAATGTAACCGTAGGAGTGGCAGAGGTTGATGTTGATAGATTGGCTCCGTTAAACGTCCAACTATAAGTACTAGCGTTAGGAGAAGTTGAAGCATTAAAATTAACAAAGTCTCCTGCACAAATGGTATCAGTTAAAGGTGTGACAACTGCTGTAACAGGATAAGAAGTTACATAAGCAAACGTCCATCCGGCTAAATGTAACGGCTGTCCACTGGCAGTAAATACATTTTGAGTTGGCTGCCATGTTCCCGTAACATCTGTCCAAACTTTACCTGTTCTACCAGAACCATTAAGGTTTTGGGTCATTCCCCAAGCCAATGTGTCAGGGTTAAACCTGTCAGCTTGAAGTCCTAAAAAGAATTGATTATTTGCCGGTATCTTAATAGGAGTACCGAAATTAATTCTTACAAACCCTCCGGTTCCCGTTATATTTTTAATGGTTCTGTAGGTAATTCCAACGGCTGCTTTAACTGTATCAGGTGCTCCTGTGGTAGGATGAACTGTCCACATGGCTACCGCAAATGAATTAGTATTGTTTATCGAACCTGCACGTGCGAGATAAATATCAAAATACTGTAAGTGAGTAGCAGCAGTGGTATTCGTAAAATGTTCAGCCCAAGTATTTTGAGTTTGACTAAATGTACCTCCCAAGTATCCACTAGGACCTGCATTCCAAATATTAATTAAACTATCTGTGGCAATAATATTGGTAATGGAATCGCAACCGTTACTAGCTACTACATTAATATAAGCAACTTTAGTAGCGGTATCAGAACCATTTGAATTAGTTGCTATTAATCTTACCTGATATGTTCCCGGAGTATTGTAAACAATGTTAGCAGGATTTTTAGTCGTTGAAGTACCCGGTGTACCACCAGTAAACGTCCAGTTCCATGAAGTAGGATTGTATAACGATAAATCAGTAAAGTTAACGCTACCACCTGCTGTAACAGTTGTTACATTGGCAGTAAAATTGGCTTGTGGTTTATTGTTTAATAAAGCGCCAACACACTGCAAGGCTTTAAATGCGTTTACTCTTCCTGCACCCATTGAGCTGGCTAATGGACCAGAAATTGGGTCACAAGTAGAAGTTAAGCAATTCAATACGTTTGCCGGAGTGATGTTAGGGTTATAAGAAAGCATAAGACCAACTAAGCCTGCTACTAAAGGACTTGCCATAGAAGTTCCTTGTAAGTAACCATACTGATTAGTAGGTAATAAACTTAAAATATTAACACCCGGAGCAGAAACATCTAGTGTGGTTCCATAGTTTGAGAAACTTGCTTTTGTATCTGAAGAAGTAGTTGCTCCTACAGAAATAACACCCGGATAACTTGAAGGATAGTGATTTGCACTGGAATTACTGTTACCTGCAGCGGCTACTATAATAATTCCTTGGCCAATAGCCCAACTTACTACACTTGAACCATAAGAACTATTTCCAGTTCCTCCCCAAGAGCAGTTTATTACATGTGCTCCTGAACTTCCGGCATAAACTATTCCGTCATATCCGTTTGGTAGTGCAGAAGTAGAAGAAGAATTACTTGCACATTTTACGGGCATGTTTTTAATTCCAAAACCTATTGAAGCAACACCTGTGCTATTATCTGTCCTTGCACCTACAGTACCCATAACGTGAGTACCATGATTGTGTCCGTTAGTAGGAGGCATCACATTGTTATCATTATCACTCACATCATACCCGTTTACATCATCAATGTATCCGTTACCGTCATCATCAATACCATTGTTTGGAATTTCTCCGGGATTGGTCCAAATAGTTCCTGCAAAATCAGGGTGAGTAACTTGCATAGCGTTATCTGTTGTAGCTACTACAATGTTGGCATTACCAAATGATAGGTTCCAAGCTAAGTCTGCCTGAACTCTAAACAATCCCCACATCTGGGTAGAATTAAAGAAAGGATCGTTTGGTGTATATTCTACATAACACATTTCAGCCTTTTCAGCCATTTCAACCATCTCAATAGCCTCTAAATCTTTTATGAGTTGCTCTATGTTGTGAAAGTCAGAGAACTCAATTCTAAATGTACGCTGAAGAACAAAAGACTCTTTTGCAGCATGAGCAGGCTTTGAAAGCTTGGTGATTTGGTATTTTTCAGAAAGCTTTTTCATGAAAGGAAAATAATTTAAATCTAAATTATTCCAATCAATATTATTTTTAACACTTCCATCAATAGTTGAAAATCCATTATCTAACGGATAGTCTTTTTTAATGATAAAATGCACCCTGCCATCTACATAGTCATGGTAAAAAGTTTGTGCTGAAAGTTGAATGGAAGAAACAAAAGCAATGGCCATTACCAGAGCTAAAAAGTAAGTTTTTTTCATAACGTGAACAGTTAATAGGTTTAATGCCAATAAATTTATACAATATATATAAGAATAGGAATAAAAATTCTCTTAATTATTTGATTCCTAATGAGTAAATACTTCGGGAAGCACCCTAAAGGCAGTCTTTAAGTGCTCTTTATTTATGGAAAGGCTAATGTTTTTTTCGTTAAAATAGTCAATCATGTTTTCGGTAGGCATATTACCGACTAACTTATCTTCTGCCATCGGGCAACCACCATAACCCTTTAGTGCACCATCAAATCTTCTGCAGCCACTGTCGTATGCGGCTTCAATTTTTTCCTGCCAGTTATGAGGAGCGGTATGTAAGTGTGCACCAAATTCAACATCCGGAAATTCAGGAACAATGTTTTCGAATACATATTTAATTTTTTCAGGATTAGAAACTCCAATGGTATCAGCAAATGATAAAATTCTAATGCCTAATTGACTGAGTTCTTTTGTCCACTTCCATACTATTTCTGTATTCCAAGGGTCGTTGTAAGGATTTCCAAACCCCATGGAAATGTAAACTAATAAGGTTTTATTTTTCTTTTCGCATAGGTTTTGAATAAACTCTACTCTCTTTAAAGATTCTTCAATGGTAGAGTTAGTGTTTCTTAATTGAAACGTTTCGGAGATAGAAAACGGAAAACCTAAAATAGAAATTTCATCGAACGCACAGGCTTTAGTAGCACCGGAGTTATTGGCGACAATGCTTAAAAGTTGAGTATTACTATTAGATAAATCTAACAACTTAAGAACGTCAGCGGTATCTTTCATTTGTGGAATTACCTTAGGAGAAACAAAGCTTCCAAAGTCCAGCACGTCAAAGTTTACATTCAGTAAAGCATTAATATATTTAGCCTTTAACTCTGTGGGAATGAATTTTTTAATGCCTTGCATTGCATCTCTCGGACATTCGGTTATTTTTACACGATGATTCATCAAAGACCGAAAATAACAAAATTTCAATTCAGTTTGAAATTCATTTTACTGGCAGGGTTTTTAATCTGCTCTACTTTATTTTATGCTCAAATAGAAGGAACCGTAAAAGGTAGAATCACAGACATGGAAATTGGCTCTCCATTATTTGCAGCCAATATATGTATACTCAAAGGCGAGCAACAGTTTAGTTGTGTAATTAGCGATGAACAAGGCTATTTTATTATTGAAAATATTCCTGTGGGTGAATACAGCTTGGTAGTAAGTGTGTTGGGTTACAAACCATATGTAATGAAAATACTAAAAGTAACTTCCGGTAAACAAATTGATTTACCTATTTCGTTGGAAGAATCTGCTTTTGAGATTGAAGCATTTGAGGTAAAGTCGTTAAAGCGGGAAGAAGTGAACAATGAATTCTCTACTATTAGCTCAAGAACTTTTGCCATTGAAGAAACCGATAGATATGCAGGAAGCAGAGGAGACCCTGCACGAATGGCTAGTAATTTTCCGGGCATAAGAGGCTCTGACGATAGCAGAAACGATATTGTAATTAGAGGAAATTCTCCTTTAGGTTTGCTTTGGCGAATTGACGGTATTACCGTTCCTAATCCAAGTCACTTTGCATTGTTTGGAACCACCGGAGGACCCATCGGAATTTTAAATAATAAAACTCTAGCCAATTCTGATTTTATGACGGCAGCTTTTCCTGCTGAATACGGAAATGCATTAGCAGGTGTGTTTGATTTAAAGCTAAGAAACGGTAATGCAAAAAAACATGAGTTTACCGGGCAGTTTGGAGTGATGGGTTTGGAAGCACTTGCGGAAGGTCCTATCAATAAAGAAAAACATTCTTCTTATTTGGTTTCTTACAGATATTCTACACTATCGTTGTTTACGGCCGCAGGTTTAAAAATAGGTGTTTCGTCTAATCCTACTTACCAAGACTTAACGTTTAAATTAAACTTCCCTACCAAGAAAGGCTATTTCTCTGTTTTCTCTGTTGCGGGAATAAGTGATATAAAACTGTTGGATGCCGACAGAGATTCGTCAGACTTTTCTTTTGGCGATTTGGGACGTGATGTGTATTTCGGTTCTCGCTTAGCGATAATGGGATTTAACTATCATCATTTTGTCAATGAAAAAACGTCTATTAAATTTAGTTATTCTCCTTCTTATAGTTCTTCGTATAGCCGACATGACCTAAGAAGAGATACGGCAGATTTTTCTAAAGTCATTAATCCGCTTCCTTTTGTGAGGAATAGAATGATAGAAATTGACCAAACCGCTCAAGCCATTTTAAATAAAAAGATTGGGAAAAAGCATACATTGAAAACGGGTTTGGTGGCAAAAAACATTGCTATTAATTTTAGTGATAGTGTGTATAGGAAATCTACGGAAAGTTTACAAGAACGAATTACTACCGTTGACAGAAACGATTTGTTTTTAGTACAAGCCTATGCGCAATGGAAATACAAAATTTCTAAACGCTGGACGGCAAATGGAGGTGTGAATTATTTGCTCTTTACTTATAACAACTCACAAGCCGTTGAGCCAAGAGCAGGTTTGCGTTTTAATATAAACGACAATTCATCATTGAGTGCGGGCTACGGTATTCATCATCAACTACAACCTATCTATACTTACTTTTTAAAAGTAACGGATAAAAACGGAGTAAAAGGTCCGTTTAACCAAAACATGGATTTTACCAGAAGCACGCACTATGTGTTAGCCTATGAAAATTACTTTTCGGAATTTTTGCGATTTAAGTTAGAAGGATATTATCAATACCTGGATAAAATTCCGGTGCAGTCTGAAGCCAGCAGTTCCTTTTCTATGATTAATGAAGGAAGAGATATGAATTTTATTGAACTTCCGGGTAAGTTGGTAAATGCAGGAACGGCCGAAAACTATGGCGTTGAAATGACCATTGAGAAATTCTTCAACAAGAAATATTTCTTTTTGATTACGGGCTCGCTTTATGAATCTAAATACAAAGGAAGTGATGGCATAGAACGAAACACCGCTTTTAACGCCAATTATTTATTTAATGTTTTAGGCGCAAAATCGTTTGTTACCAATAAAGAAAAGAAAAACTATTTGACTGTTGGCGGAAAATATACACTTGGCGGAGGAAACCGATACACGCCTTTTGATGCAGTTAACTCTGATTATTTTAATACGGCTTATTTAACTGACCAGGCGTATTCACAGCAGAGCAAAAAATACCAGCGCTTTGATGTTAGGATTTCGCATACGGCCAACCGCAAAAAATCTAGCCATGAGTTGGCGCTGGATTTAATTAATGTGCTCAACATTCAAAACGTATTGACTAGGATTTATAACCCTATAACCAAAGAAGCTTACGAAGAACCACAATTGGGATTTTTGCCTATATTGTATTACAAAATTCAATTTTAATGACTGATTTCGATACCGCTTCAGATTTCATGAAGCAACATAATTATGAAGAAGCTGTAAAGCATTTTACCAAAGCCGTACAATCGACAGACAAACAATTGGAGTCGGTGTATTACCGTGCCATTTGTTACCGTAGGTTAGACAAGCACAGCCAGTCTATTGAAGATTTTGAATTTTTGCTGGAAGCCAAGCCCAAAGATGCCGATATATGGAGTGAAATGGGCGTTACCTTTTTTCATTTGAAAAAGTATGAGGAAGCCTTTGATGCTTTGCAAAAAGCCAAAGAGTTGGAGCCCGAAAACGCTTACCGATACAGCAGCCTGGCATACATACAAGCACACATTGGCTTAACCTATGAAGCCATTGACAACTACAAAAAAGCCATTGCGCTTGACCCGACTGATGAAATTGCACACAACAACCTTGGCTTGATTGAAGAAAATTTGGGTTATGGCAGACAAGCCCAAGACCGCTTTGCCATTGCCGACCAATTGCAAAAAGAAAAAGAAAGCCAATACAAAGCCGATAATGAGTTGCCGCAAGAAACACAGCCCGAACCTAAAGCAACACCCAAAGAGCCCGAACAAAAACAAGCGGGCTTAGTACGCACCATGCTTTCGGTGTTTACCTCACGTGCCAGCCGTAAAGAGTTTTTTGATTTTTGGCTCGGTAAAAAGTAACTGGTTGATTCGTTAAATGTTGATTGGTTGATTATGTAGTTCTGATTTCATTTTGAACAGATAAAATGCAGCATTTACTGGGAATCAACATTAATAATTGTTTCGACCAAATTAGTATCTAATCCAAGTAATTTTAATCCCATCTTTAAAGAGTCTTTGTTTGGTATATTAGTGATTGGAAAGGATTTTAAAGTCTCTTGGATTTCAGTAAAGTCATCAGATTTGAGTAGATTTTTATTTTTATATGATTCTCTTTTTATAGTTAAGTAATTTACCTCATAATGGGCTTTTTTTACCAAAACCCCATAAGTGGGAGAATATCGAATAGTTATGTTTGGTTCATCTTTTCCTAAAAATACATTGTAAACAATGAATTTATCATTTTGGGATAAGTATTCAACCGTTGTGTCTATATAGAAAGCGTGATTGTTTTTGTAAAATAATTCTTTACTACTGGCTTCTTGAATCAGGGAATCAAAAAAGCTTTTTTTAAAGCTTAAATTAAAAACCTTTATGCTATCTTGATGAGATGTATCAATAACCAATTTTGGGATAGAATTTAATTCATCACCTTTATAAAGTAATTCATAGTTTACAGTATAAGGTTTGTCATCTTCATCCAGTTGTTTTGTTGAATTGTTTTCACAACCAAAAACTAAAATAGATAGTAACAATATTTGTAATAGCTTATTCATTTATTTTCTCTTGAATTTCTGATAATATTCTCTTTTCAAACTCATCTAAAAGCGGCTTATTCTTCCACCACCAAAAGTATTCATTAACTTGAATCCAGCTTCTAGTTTCTAAGTCGTAAATATGAATAAACATCAAAGTTGATTTTCGCTTTCCATCTTTTCTAGTAGCTGTTTTTACAACATGGTTTTTATCTGGGTAATAGAAGAAAATATAGTAATAATGGTCAGTACTATCTTTTCTACCTTCTTTGAACATAGGCTCTATAAGTTCATTTGGTATTTTAATGTTTTGATTTTCTTCTTTAGCTTCATAGATAATTTGAATTAAAGAATCTTCAGGTATAGCAAATTCATAAACTTCTGCTCTAGCATAGCTTCCTGGTCCAAAACTCCATGCAATATAGAAAGCGAAAAAGCCCATTAATAAAAAGGCTATTAAAATTGCAAGTGCAAGAGATATTTTATCTTTAATTTCTTTATCCATTTCTAGTTTGCCTAGTAAAAATACTCTTTTTCATAAAAAAGTGTGTGGTTTGCCATTTTGTCAGTCATTTTAAGGGTTTTTTAACAGTTTCCCCCTAAAATAGGGGCTTTACTGCCATTTTTGCTTACCTTAATTAAGGTTTTATGGAAGCTAATCTTAGATTCATGAACCTAAATCTAAGATTCAAGGAAACAAATCTCGAATTCAAGAACCCAAATCTAAGATTCAGACAAGCGAATCTCGAATTCATGAAAGCAAATCTAAGATTCAAGGAAGTAAATCTTTAATTCAAGAACCCAAATCTAAGATTCAGACAAGCGAATCTCGAATTCAAGAACGTAAAACTTAGATTCATGAACCTAAATCTTTAATTCACGTTCGTAAATCTTTGTAACAGGTTGGTGAATCTTTAATTATAGTTCGTCATTCCCAATTTGTCATTTCGACTGAAAGGAGAAATCTCTTTGTTTTTTAATATAGATATCTCACATTCGTTCGATATGACAATCAAAGTTTAATTATAGTTCGTCATACTTCGCTAAGCAATAAAACCGAAAGCTTTGCTTTCTCCTCTTAATCTCAAATGCTCAGCATGACATAAATTTACTTTGTTAACTATTTAACTTGTTAACCTATTAACTCATATCATTATCACATTATCTAATTAAATAATCATCTCGTCAATTCACATAAACCATTACTTTTATAGCATTAAGCCATTTTGTTGAAACAAAAACTAACCAACATATTTTTAAAAGGTAAGCGCAAGTATTACTGGGCGGTATTTTTAGTATTGTTTGCCTGGTTTTGGTTTTCCTTACCTAGTAAGCTATTCAGTGACCCAACTTCTACCATTTTAGAAGACAACCAAGGACATTTACTGGCTGCCAAAATAGCCACAGACGGGCAGTGGCGTTTCCCTGAATCGGATTCTATTCCCGCTAAATATGCCACAGCCGTTAGGTATTTTGAAGATGAGTATTTTCATTATCACCTGGGCGTTAATCCTGTTTCCTTGTTTCGTGCCTTGCGTCAAAACCTTTCTTCCGATGATATTATAAGTGGTGGCAGCACCATTACCATGCAGCTCATTCGTTTGTCGCGCAAAGGGCAGGAGAGAAGCTATTGGGAAAAACTGATTGAGGTAATTTTAGCTACTCGGCTAGAGTTGAGTTATAGCAAAAAAGAAATTTTAAATCTGTATGCTTCGCATGCGCCTTTTGGCGGAAATGTGGTAGGGCTTGAAGCGGCTTCATGGCGCTATTACGGCCGTTCTGCTCATTTGCTTTCCTGGGGAGAAGTGGCTACGCTGGCGGTGTTGCCTAATGCTCCTTCATTAATTTATCCGGGTAAGAATCAGGAAAAACTACTGGACAAGCGCAATCGTTTATTAGATAAATTACAACAAAACGGAGTGTTGACGGAAGAAGATTGCATGCTGGCAAAGGCAGAGCCGCTGCCCAACAAGCCGTTTCCGTTACCACAAATTACGCCTCATTTACTAGACCGACTGGCTGCTGAAGGCAAAGAGGGACAGCGGGTAAAGGCTACCATTCAGCTTTCGTTACAGGAAAAACTGAATGAGTTGGTGGACCGATATCATACCAGTCTGGCGCAAAACGAAGTGCACAATGCGGCTATTTTAGTGTTAGATGTAAAAAGCGGAAAGGTGTTAGCGTATGTGGGAAACACCAATTGCCCTGAGGAAGAAAGCGGAAGCAAAGTAGATATTATTACTTCTAAAC
>CALALS010000210.1 GCA_937925525.1 uncultured Flavobacteriales bacterium
ATTCGAACACAATACAGTAGAAGACCGAAAGTCATATTTATTTTCCCGAAGACCTTTTCAATTAGTCTTTTGTGAATATTTTCCTACGCCAGCTCAAGCAATTGATTTTGAAAAGAAAGTAAAAGGGTGGACGAGAAAAAAGAAAGAGGCGTTGATTAAAAGAGATTGGGAAAAGTTAAAGGAGTTGGCTAAGTGAAATAATTTAACTTCTCACATTTACAAATAATCTTTACGCTTCACCCTTCGACTCCGCTCAGGGTGACGCTTTAGTTTTTGTTTTTTAAAGTCATGCTGAGCGGAGTCGAAGTATGACTTTAACCCTTTACTCACTCAAAGCCAACTGCTTCTCGTACGCCACAATGATAAAGTAATACCAAACTACTCCAAGCATATATAGCGCTGCTGTGATGTAAAAGATTTGATAGTAGGGCATTTGAACTGAGCGGAAATACTCAAACATAGTAGAACTAAACCACCAGCTACCACTCCAAATAGCAGCATTAATAGCGCTCATCATCTCTTTATTTTTTTCGCCTACATAATTCATAATCACTTCGGAAGTCATTGGTCCCGCCAAGTTCATCAATGGTTGTCGCATTACGTAGCATATCATGGCTACGGGCATTGCCCAAATGGCTCCTAAATAAAGTTGTGTAGTCGCCATAATAACCAAAGCAATAATAGCAATAGTTTGTGTGCTGGGAACGGCCACTCTAAAACCCAATTTTTCTTTTAAAAACGGAACGGCCAATACACCAATAACTACCAAACAAGATGCTGCTGCTCCTAATAAAAAATATTTATCGGTATCTAGTCCATGAATTTTGTAAAAGAATAAGCCCACAAATGGAATAGTTAAACCTGCTCCAACAGCAATAATGGTAGTAGGCACGGAAGCTTTAAAAATAACACCCCAGTCGAAATTCTTAGGTTCATCACGACTATATTTTACTACTTTTTCCTGGTAAGTAGATTTTAACATTAGATAGGCTGCTACAAAACCAAGAATAGAAAATATCTCCAGGATGATTTTATCGGTAAAGAAATCGGGTGCAATAGCTCTAAATACAAAAGTGAGAATTCCGCCTGTTACGGTGCTTAACCCAAAGGTGCTAAAGCTCATAGCTATGCCTTCTGTCTGGCTTTCTTTGGATGCATTTCTTAGTATGTAGGGAAGTATAGAAATTTGCATTAATCCCATGGAAATGCCCGAAACAAACATGCAGACAAATAGCAGTGCATCTAACTTAAGGCTGACTAATTCTACAATAGCAATGGAGAAAAGTGGAGTTAACACACTTGCTAACTGAATAAAAGGTTTTATTTTTTTTCCTCTGATAAGCAAACCTAAAGGAACAGCGGTTAACAAAATTCCCAAAAAGCGATATTTGATAAAGCCTGCACCTTGTTCATCGGTGTAGCCTTGTTTATTCATATATACCAACAGAATAGCTAAAAAGGCCGCATTAACTAATTGTAGAAAGAACTGCGCCAACACAATTCTTGTAATGTGTTTTTCTACTTTGTGATAATATGAAAACAGCTTAAACAATTTTTTATTTATTGTGGATTCCTGCCTTCGCAGGAATGTTTGGGTTATATTTCTGAGTTAGCAAAGCGCACATCATGAATCTATCTTTTTATTTATCAGTTCTTTTATTTCTTCAATTTGAGTGGGGGAAAACCAGTGATATTCTTCATCTCTTCTCAACCAGGTAAGTTGTCGCTTAGCATATTTTCTGGTGTTTTGTTGAATTTTTTCAATGGTTTCGGTTAGGGTGTATTCTTTTTTGAAATAGCTGAAAAATTCTTGATAACCCACTGTTTGAAGAGGAGTGAGGTGTTGAAAATCAACTAAGTTCCTAGCCTCAGCTTCTAAACCATTTTCAATCATTTTTAAAACTCGCTCATTTATTTTTTGATAAAGGACTTCTCTGTCTTGGTTTAGCGCAATTTTCAATAGCTTAAACGGTCGCTTGGCTTTGGTTCCTTTTCTTAATGCTGAATATTTTTTTCCGGTGAGTAAGCAAACTTCTATGGCTCTGATTAAGCGGACAGGGTTTTGGGTGTCCACTATTTCAAAGTATTCCGGGTCTAATTCTTTTAGTTGAGTTTGAAGTGCCTCAATAGTTTTGGCTGAAAGTTCTTGTTTTAGTTGTTCATCACTTGGCGGAATTTCATTGTCAAACCCGTTACAAACTGCATCTATATAAAATCCCGAACCACCACACATCAACACCACATCATGAGTAGTAAATAACTTCTCTAAAAGCGACAACACTTCTTTTTCATAATCATTAGCGTTGATTTCATTTTTAATGCTGTGTGAGCCTAAGAAATAATGTGCAACTCCTTGCAGTTCTTCTTCTGTTGGTCGAGCTGTCCCGATTTGCATTTCTTTGTAAAATTGCCTGGAATCTGCAGAAATAATGGCTGTGTTAAAATGCTTGGCTAATTCAATACTTAACAACGTTTTGCCAATGGCTGTTGGCCCGGAAATAACTACCAATAACTTATGGGTGGTAGTTACTGCCATTTAATTGTATCTCATGTCTTCAAAATCATCAAAGCCGTCAAACGGATCATCATCATCGGTGTCGTCTAAATCTAACCCTTCTATGTCCGGCATCTCATCCATGACAGATTTGAGTTTGGGTAATTTTCCAAACACTTTTACAATTCTAGGGTAATCGTCATCTGCATCAGGATTGATTTCTATTACGTCTAAATAAAAGCACCACATGTTTAAAAAGTCGTAAACAAATACAAGCTTTTGCCCTTTCTCCTTTATGACTTCTTTAATTTTAGTGGTTTTCAT
>CALALS010000211.1 GCA_937925525.1 uncultured Flavobacteriales bacterium
CGTAGAGGGTTTCAATTTCCTGAGCAGAAAAAATAGTAGAAAGTTTTTTCATTAAATTTTCACAGGCTTTATATACTTTTTTTGCAGTTTTTAAATCTTCATAACCAAAATCATTTTTAAATTCTTCGGATGTAGAATATTCTAAAACTACATGAGCATCCTGTAATATATAATGAATCCAAATCAAAACATCTTTAGAAGAATAATTTTTAACACCTTCTCTATAATCTTTATCAGAGGTGTAAAAAGGAATCGTTACGGATTTTCCTTCATATTTTATTTTTACATTCCACGCATTATGTTTTGTGTCTGTAGAATGATTAGGAAACGAAACACCTGATTTTTTCAGAGTTACCGAAACAGAAAATTTTATCCCTTCTATGTCGTATTTATACTGCATGGGGTATACCAGTTGCGGAAGCAGAGTTACCAGAGGGGTTATTGGAATTGTTACGGTTCATCAGGTAGATTAATCCACCAAATATAACGATACCTAAGGTTACGGCCAAAATTATTTTTGTTGTTGTACTCATATAACTTTTTTCAAATACTGTTTTTGGATATACCCTAATCTGGATTCTTCTTTATATTGGTCGTTTAAATCGTAGTAGCTAACAGTTTTTATTTTCATCCATCCGTTACCCATATCTGCCATTGCTAAAACTTGTTGACCGGGTTTTAGATACCCAAATTTCAAAGGCATTGTGCTACTGGTTGAAATATTTATAAAAACATTTCCAGAGGTATTATTTTTTAATGTATCACCTTCGTAAATAGCACCGGAAGGATTGGTAATTGGGTTTATAGAAGATGGTGGTTTTAAAGGGTTCGGGTTTGGGGGTGGTGGTGTATTGGCTTTTTTAGTTCCTGATTCTGCCGTCGGTGTAGGTTTTTGGAAAACGGTAAAATAAAGTAGAACACCTACAACACACAAAACAAAAAATAAAATAATAAAATTTTTCATACTTTACCTATAGCCCATTTCCTTACATATACGGTAATGGTTCCGTACTTATAAGAATTATAATTATCGTAATAGTCAATAGTTTTTAGTTCTACCCATCCATTACTCATATCTTTTTCAAAACGGGCTAACTGGTTTTTTGCCAAATGTCCTAAAGTACCGTAACCCATAGATTGATAAATAGGAATATTACCGCCAGTAATATTTTTAACCATATCACCTTTTTTCAATTCTGTTACGGGGGGTGTAGGTGTAGGGTTGTTTGGGTTTTGTGGGTTTGTAGGGTTTACAGGGTTTACGGGGTTTGTAGGTGAAACAGGTTCTTCAATTAATGATTTTTGTTTGTTGTAAAATAGGAAATAGTATACCAGTATACCTGCCAGTACTAAAACAAAAATAATTACTATAGAAGAATTTTTCATATTACAAAAATTTTACCGGGTTGTTTCTGCCCCCCCTGAGGGGTTTGCAGGAGAAATTTCTGGGTTATTAGTGTTGGTGGTTTTACCGTTTTTCTTTTTGCGGTGTTTATCCCAAAGAACATAACCGATAATAGCGAGAACAATAAGAACCCCAAAAATGATTAGATAGTTTTTCATGTTAGTAGACCAAAAAGTTTGACAATATCAATTAAACGGAAACCAATTTTATATAAAAAGAAACAGAACGAATAAACACCAAACAAATTACCAATATAAAAAACCACTTTGTAAATGGTTTCTTTGTGAGGTAAATTTTCTGTCATGGTTGCCAGAAAAGGGATTCCCTTAAAGAATCCAATCAGAAAACAGTATACCAGTTCTACAGGTTTCACTTCTTTTTAGATTTTGTTTTTTTGGTGGAAGTTTTTTTGTTTCCCTTTTTTCCTGTTTCGGGTTTGTCTTCTTTTTTCCGGGAAGCAATTATTCTTTGTCTGGCATCTTTTACCAGAGAATTAATTTCCTCAACAGCAGACTGTAAATTTTTTTGTTGTTCTTCTATAGACTGTAAAGCAGATTTTTCTCTTACTTGGTTTACTGGGTCTACATAATGTTCCGGTGAGGATTTTTTTTCTGTTTGTGTTTCAGGGTTTCGGTCTGCTATAGCTTGTTGCAGTTTTTCCCGGAAAATTTGTGCAGGTGTTTTTCTGGTTTCCATTTATTTTTGTTTTTTTGGTTTGTTATTGTTTCGCAAATTTTTTACAATCAGTATTAGGGCTAATGTTCCAGAAGCCATAAAAGAAAATGTAGAAGCAAAAATAGAAACATCTTGTAAAGATAATCCTACAACCATTAATATTAACGGTTTTAACATAGTGTACATAAAGTTATGTATGTATTCTGAACCTTCCATTTGTTTTATGGTATTACTACTTTAACAAACCCTTCACCAGCAGTTTGTGTATAGTATAAATCGCCAATATTTAATCCCCCTACAATGGCAAGGGCATTACTGGCATACTGTGGTAAAGAAGTTCCGGCATTTATAATTCCTGCCTGTAGTGTTAAGGTTCCGGTAACATTCAGGGTATAATATCCAGTACCTAAATAGTCGTAATCGCCTAATACACTATAGGTTTCAACAATTTGTGGAACACCAAGTAGTAACAGGATTCTGTTAAAATCGTTTTCATGGTTTGTAGAACAGGCATCCTGATAGTTTTCTACATTAACACCTGATACGGTAAGGGTACGGGTTCCGGCAATATCTTCGGTTACATTGTTAAATCCATCCACAAAATGAATATAACCCCCACCATTTACATTTATAAACCGTTCCCCTGTAATTGTTTCGGTGTAATTGTTTTGATAATTTTTTGCCGTTGCACCAACAATGGTTTGTGTAAATGTACCCTCTATAGTTTCTGTAGTGTTTCCGGTTGCACCATTTACAGTATGGTTATAAAGTCCATCAAAGGATAGTGAGGTGTTTACCTTAATAATCCTATCGCCTAAACTGTTTTGGGTAAAAGAACCCTCAGCATATTCGCTTGTATTACCAGAAGCGGCAGTAATAGTTTTGGTGTATTTACCTGCATTTACATTTATGTTTACATTATCTGTAAATGTTTGTGTATATGCACCGCCAATACTTTCCGTAACGGTGTTAAATCCGGCATGGATAGATTGACTGTAAAGTTGCTCACCGGGGGCTGTAGATTTTACTACTACAATCCTACTTCCGTCTACATATTCAAAATATGTACCCCCTACAGATACATTTTTTCCACCTACCAAAGTTTCTGTAGAAGAACCTTCACCAGCAGATATTTCTTTGTAATAGTTTGAGGAACCAATATCCAGAATATAAGTACCACTATATGTTTCTGTAACGGTTCCGGCAATGGTAACAGTAGTATTGCCTGTAGCAGAATCAATACTACGGTTATATTTGTCGGTGTTTACTGTTTCTTCAAAATCCCCAGAGGTCGTAACGGTTCTGGTTCCGGTAACGGATTGGATAATGTTTCCAACAATTTTATTTATTGAAACTATAGATACTTGTTTAGTCATGGAATCATTTGAATCCACTACAACAAAATAGTCTGTAGGTTGTACTTGATTTATTAAGGCATAATCTCCGTATTTAGGCATGGTATTTTTATTTTAACAGTTTGCTTGTAATACTAAATCATTTTGTGCAATCAAATCCGAACCCACTTGGTCTTGCAAGTCGCATTCACATAAACAGGCTGCCAAATTTTCTATAGCTAACCAAAGTTTGTAAATGTCATAACTTTTTATATTTGGGATTGGTTCGGGCATTACGCTAAAGTATTTACAATTCTGGGTGTAATTCCGACAATAGAATTTTCATACATTAATTGTTTTTCTGGCATCGTAGAAAACCAGTTACCGGGTCTACGGGTTTGAAGCCAGAAAGCTAATGTAAGCATAGAACCTTCGATTGTTGGAAATATTAAAAACGGTTTTATAATTCCAGTAACATTTTCAGGGGTTGTATAAATTCCCATCGGTTTGTATTTTGGGTTTGCATCCCAAAAAGATTTTAAAGAAGTCCATCCGTAAGGATAGGATTTTGGCACTTTTTTACCTTCGGAATTTGTAACCATTACCGCTTCCATTCCGGGGGCATTGGTATTTTTAAATCCACCACTTTGAAAATGTCTGGTTTCCCATCGGAAAATCTTTTCAACATTTATAGCCGTTTCTTTTCCGTACATATCCTTAACTTTTTGAAGTGCAGATTTTATACTGGCTTCTGTAGCAGGTACAAAAGAAACATTTTCAGAACCCGGAAATTTTTTAGTGTTTCTTTTTCTCATTATGTACTGGTATAATAAAATTGTACCAATTATCAGGCTAATGAATACTAAAACCAAAAGAATGTATATCAGTTCCCGGTTTTTATTTATCCATGTTTTCACCTGCTTTTAAGAATTTCCGATTTTTAAAATACAAATATACCACAAAAAATACTAAAAGGATTCCGATTAAAAAAGGAATCCAGATATATTTTTTCACGCTAAAAGTTTTTCCAGTTCCTTAATTGATTTACCCTTAAAACTTGCATCGGTCATGCCGGGGAATTTCTTTTTTATTTCTTCAATCAGTTTTTTTCTTTTTCTCATACGGAAAAAGAATACAATACCAATTATAAGTATTAAGGCTATTACACCAAAAATTATAATGTTTGTCCAGTCAGTTTTTCCAGTTTGTGTACTCATTTTTTAACGGATATTTAATTTTGATATTTTTCTCAGTACAGTATCTTTAACGGTAGACCACCAAATGTTACCAGATTCATTTTCTACCCAAACTTTAAAACTTTGCCTGGAAGATTGTTGATACCTTAAATTAAATTCGTTATTTACCCGAATAAAATCGGTATCAGAATAGGACAACAATCTTTGCCAAGGTTCCAAATTATGACCGAAGAAATTTAGCCCCTTCATATCGTTATATAATTCTCCTGCCAAAGAACGGATTTCAGATTCTGAAACAGAAGAAGAACCGGAAACGGGGTCTGTTACGGGGTTTGAAATGTTAATGCCACCTTGTTGTTTTCCTTTGGATTTACCGGAAAAGTATACCCAAACCATTATAATAATTAGAAGTAAAACACCACCAATTATTAACCAACCTGTAGTTGTTATTTTGGGTATTTGCATGGGTAAAAATGTTTTATCCAAACAGGTGTAAACCACTCAGGTTTAGACCTGCCAGTAAACCACTTAGTCCGGTATTACTTGTTGAAGTAGTAGTAGTTTGGGTTGTAACTTGCTTGTCAGCAGATTTACGGAAAACCATGAAGGCAATTACACCAAGTACTATTACTACCAGTAATACTACTACAATTATAATTTTGTTTTTCTTTTCCATTGGTTTACTTTTCTAAATATCCGTAATTAACTGCCATAGCAACGGCAGTACTAACAATTACCTGTTCCAAAGGAATCCCGGTTTGTTTACTGTAGGTTTTCACCATTCTGAATTGTTCTCTGTCGTAAATAATTTCTTTTACAGCAGACAAAATAATGGGTTCCACTTTTGTGGGTTCTGCATACTTCCGGGATTCTACAGAAATATTTTTCTTTATTTCAGTCCACGATACTTGAGGAATGAAAAGAAAATAAAGTACTGCCAGTACAAGAAGTACAAACAGTATCAGTATAATGGTTTTAACGGTTCTACTCATTGGTTAAACAGTTTTACAGAAATTAAAATAATGGCAATCGTAACAACAAGGCAGAAAGCTAACAGGGTATATTGCATATACTTAAAACCTGTAGTAGCTTCATCTATACTTTTTGTTACTGAATCTATCATGGTTAAGTAGTCGAACCTTTTTTAGGTTTAAAAACAAATACCAATACAACCACAATTATCAAAACCAAAACAATTCCGGCTATTATCATGCCTGTATTTGTTTTCGGTGTTTCTGTTACGGTTGTGGTAGTAGTATCAGATTTTGGCCCCCCAACAAGGTTTTGAAAAAAATCTCCGAATTTGCTCATTGGAATCGTATTAAAAATTTATATTCGCCGTTGAAATTTTTGATAATATGCCTGTCTGCAAGTTTGGCAATTACATTGGGGTTTGTAGTCCAATTTTTTGCCCCCATATTCACCACAAAATTTTCTACAATATCGTTTAATGGTGAATAGTCTTTTTTTGCGTTTAGCATATTAAGTTCCGCTAACAATCGTACAGGGTTTGGGGTAAAACTCATACCCCTTCCAATTTCCTGAGGTGTAGAAGAACGGTGTAAAAGTTTGTGTACCTGTGCAGGGTCGTTATTTACCATGTACACAAAAAAAGATTCTGGGTCATTACCGATTATTACCGCTAAATCATCGAATGTAATAGGTTCTTGCGTGTTTTTCTTTTGCAAAACCTTTGCCAATGCTTCATTCATGGTGAAAAAATTTAGTCTACAAAATAAAACCCTTCCCGGAAAAAATTTGACAAAAACCGGGAAGGGATTACATTGGAGAAATTAAACCAGAGGTTTGTTAAGAATAACCAGAGTAACGGTATTACCTACAGGGATTCCGTAGGAAAATTGGCATAGAGCGTTAAGGTAAAAAATACCGTCCAAAGTCATAGTGCCAGTAAGGTATTGGGTATTTCTTTTTCCGGCAGGCAGTACAAACCCCTTAGGAATTTGTCGGTTTCCAACAAGATTACCCATTAACCAAGTAGGTTGGGCAACTGCTAAACCTGCCGGATTTTCTGCACCTGTAGAGGTTGTAATGTATTCCAGAGTGAACCCATAACATTTAATTCCATTTTGAAATGATAGTGCTTTAGCAAGGTTGTTATATCCATTACCAGCCCATCCATCACCGTAAGTATTGGTAATAGTACCTGCACCGGAACCGTTATTCGTGGGTGTTTCGTTAAAAATATCTTCGTTCAAAAAATATGCAGTTTGTGTCAAGGCACCACCACCGGAAGCGGAAGTAATAACCTGTGTCATGGAAGGAACATCAGGGAACATATTCAGTTCACCATCCATTCTTACAATGGATTCCGTAGCAGATTTAATTTCGGTAGCAACAACGGGCAAACCGTTCGAACCCTTACTGTAGGTTTCTACAGGAACGGTGGGGCGAAGTAGTGCCATAGTAGCAATGGAAACACCCCCAAAGGTGTTAAAGAAAATATCGGAAACTACAGATAGGATTCCGATAACAAGGAAACAAAGAAATTTTTTCATGGTTATTAATTTTGGATTTTTGGATTTTCTGTTAATCAGATACCACAAACATCTAAAAGAAATAACCAGTATTAATAAAATTAGGATAAATTAATATAGTAGAATTTATATTCCTGAATCTACAACCATATAGGGTTTTTTCCCCCTCATTACAATTTCATGGGCTTTAAATACCGCTTCCGAACAACCCCCCAGATAGGATTCTCTCACTACGGGGTGGTCTGCCGTAGGGAAAATTACATAGTAGTTTGTATTTCTCATTAGGTCTGGGGGCACAATACCCCAAGCCCAATACATAAAAACCAAATCTACATTTTGTTGTTTAGAATTTCCTAACAAAGTATATTCAGCCTCATCCCTAAATCTTTGTGGTATATACTTTTTACAATCTTCTAAAACTAACAAGGTGTTCCATACCAATTTACTTCGGGCAATATCTAAAACCAGCCCGGGTAAATACTGTATAGGTGTTACCGTTCTGTATATTCCGGGGTTTGTAGATAATTGTGAATATTTTGAAGGGTGTAAAAAAGGTATATGTCTATACTTTACATGGTCTATTTCATCCAATATTAAAGTACTCATACCTTTTTGCAGATAATCTTTTGCCATGCCTTGTTCAAAATCCCCACCAATAATTAATGGTGTTTTTCCCGTACCTCTGGAACCTATTACAGTAAAAATTTTATTTACTGACATTTTTTAGGTTTATGTTTTTTACTACGGTAGCAGATTGTGTTCCCTGTATTCCGGGATTATCATATTTGGAAAAAATTACTGTTTCCACAATTACAGGAACACCAAAAAGAATTTTTAATTTTTGCAAAAAACCAAATTTAGATTTTGTAATTATCCTGTAGGTTTTTCGGTAATTTATTTTTTGCCCGTTTAGTTCTACAATTCGGGGTGGTGTTTTAGGAGAAGATAAAGAAACAGTTTTAGCCATATTAAAAAGTTTTTTGGTTTACATAAAAATATCTATAGCCCTATTACTCATAACTTTTACTACTACAGACCAGATAATAAGTGTAGGGTTTAAAGTTTTTCCGGTAGCTCTGGTGTATTCGCTAAACCCTTCTATTAACGCTTGTTCATCTTTTTCATCCAAAGGAATTTTTGCACGAATTTCATTATGTTTTTTTGTTATGGCTAAAAATTTCCGGTTTAAACTTTTTTCCCTGTCTGTAAATTCCTTTTCATCTTTTTCCTGTAGTTCTAAAATCAGATTTTTTTCCGCTTCGGAAAATTTTGAAAGGTATACAACCCTTTCAGTCAAACCAAAAACGGTTTCCATGATTCCACCTACCAAGTAAGCACCCGTTTTCCCAGATGATAAAATCCTTTCTTCCGGTAGTTTTATTTTTTCCGGTTCTACCTCTTTATCCGGTTCCGGGTTTGGATTATTTTCTGGTGGGTCTATAGGATTCTCTGTATACTTTTCACCTTTCGGTATGTAAGTATTGGCAGAAGAATTTTCACCGGGGTTTTTCCTTTCTGTTTGTTCTTTTGTTACATCAGACAAACTTTTGAAAAAGGAACCGAATTTATTATTAGATTCCTTCTGCATATTTTTGGATTAACGGGAAAATTTCTTTAAAGTCATTCATCTTTGCCTCAATTTCTTTTCTCTTAAAAGGATTTATGACATCCATAGCAACGGAAGAAATTATTTTAAAAAATTTCTTCATGTATTGTTCATCTGTTAAACCCTTCTGAAATATTGTAGGGTCTGATTCTCCAATAAACCTTACCAGTTTTTGAATTAATAAGGTTAAATCTTCCTTACATTCATTTGCCGGGGTTTTGTGTAGGTTTTTAGTAATTGTACTAACAACCTGTATGTATTTATTTTCACTCATAATTTTAGACTGTTACAGTAAAACAATATAGAAGTATTAAACAAATCCTCAACAAATTTTTTTGCCCCTTTTTCTCCTGTGAATCCTTTTTTAACCAGTTCCGGTTTTACAGATTCTAAAACTTCTGTAGTTTCATCGGACATAACCACAATAAATTTATTATCGGGTAAATATTTTTCCAGTTCCAGTATAGCCGTTAATTTTTCTGGGCTATCCAATCCCTCAAAAGTTTTATTGAAGTTTTCCCGAAGTTCATCGGTAAGTAATACCTGTACCATTTCCGGGGTTATTTTGTTTTCTTTTGCCATGTGAACAAAAGTTTTAACAATAAATTCCGGTGTAATTTCCGGGGTAGTAGTTTCTACAGGTGTTTCTTCCACAATTTTTTCTACAGGTGTTTCTTCAACATCTACAGTTTTTGGTTTGTGTAATTTTTTGTACCTCTTATCAGGTTTTCCGGTTTTAGTAAGTCCGTTAGGGTTTGCAGTTCCCTTTCTGGGTTTACCATCTTTTCTTTTTTTATTCTGTTTTTTTGCCATAGTCATCTATGTTTAAATCGTTTTTAATTAGACCCCTGAAATAGGAAGTAACAGTAATATTAAGGTTCTTACAATGTTTTTTCACAGCCAAATACATACCTTCCGAAGTTGCAAAAATAAAAGGTGTATTCATTACACTACCTTTGCTAAAATTTTTTCCTTTGGGTTTGTACTTTGCCATTATTTGTTGTTTTTAATAACATCCCGTATTGTGGTATTCTCATATCCAGCCAGAATAATATCCATAACTTGTTTAGGGAATTTATGAAAAGAATATTTTTTAAGATAGTCCAGATAGGAATTCATACTGGTTTCGTCCACAAAAGTTGCTATAATAAAACCGTTAGCACAAACCATATACCTTTGGTAAATTGCATTTACATCTGTATCTGTTACATTTTCTACAATGTATTCTACACGAATCTGGGGGAATTTTTTTAGCTTGTGTACGGACATAATACAAATGTATATTAGAGAAATGTAATACAGAAAAAAATACAGGTAAATTTTTATATAAAGTTTTTCAATTACATTTCAACAAATTTCTACGGTGAAAAATAATACAAACTTTATCCCGTAACAAAATATAACTTAACTGACATCCTAAACCGTCTGCAAGTATTCTCAAATCCTCATTAAACCCCGGTGTAGTAAAATAGGTAGTTCTACAATAAGTTAATGTAACATACCCGTTTTTTTGGAATTCGTTTTTTACAATATTAAATATTGGATAGCTATTCGAAAACATAATTTAAGGGTTTACTGGTTATACATTTTTTTAAAGAATCCCCAAAAGTTAAAAAATCTTTTTCCCAAATTCTTTTCCTGTCAAAATTAAGTTTAAGGGATTTTACATTTTCGTAAATATTGTTTACCTCAGTAAACGCAATACCCTGTACAACCAATTTACCCAAACCCTTTTTTTCTGTAGAAGGGATATTTATATTTTTCTTTTCAGAATTTAACATGGCTAACTGTACCAAATTTTTGTCTGTTTTATAACCTCTAAACTTTGTACCCTCTGGGGTTTGATAAACCCCGGAACCTATTACATACAAAAACCCTGTTTGTTTTTGTTCAAATTTACCTAACTGTTTTTTTGTTGTAACATATTTATTAGGTATAGGTTTGGTACAAAATACGGAATCTGTCATACAACCTATATAGGATTCGCCTAATTGGTTAGCTACTTCAAAAATTAAATTTCTGATTTTGGCAGTAATTAGAGAAGCATAAACAATATTACTTTCTTTGGCATAATTTTCTATTTTTTTGAACATACCAAATTTAGTAGATAATACACCTCTGTTAGATTTTAAAAAATTGTTATCTACATACAACAACCCTTTCAAATCTTCCACCTGTTTATAATCGGTGTTTTTTTGTGCAAACTTCCCGTAAATACTATTTAAAATAATTTTCAAAATATATTTTTCAGATTCATTACCGCCCAACCGTTTTTGGTATAATAAGTTTACAATATCAAAAAATGGTTTTTCACCATCTGTAAAACAATTTAAAACAGAATGTATTTTTGTACAATACTGTTTTACATTCTGCCATGTATAATTATCAAAAACCCCACGAATTTTACCTGTAGGATATACTACCAACATTTTTTCTCTGTAGGTTGCAGGACTTAAATGTAAATCGGGAATATTTAACTCCGCATCCACAAAAAAATATTTTGCCCCAGAATCAATATTTTTCAAAAAAATAGTGTGTACAATGTTTTCCAAATCCATACAGGCATACGGGTAGGCAGAACAAATATCATACTGGTAACTGTTTTTAAAATACCCTTTCTGCACAAATTCAATTCTACCACCAAAATAAGATTTTCCAACAAATTCCTGTGCCTTACTATCAGATAAACTATCATAGTTCACACCCTGTTTTTTCAAATACTGTTTTGCTAAATACCCACAGGAATAAAATTTATAAACATTCAAACCACAGTCCAAAATCATTTCATCCAGTTTACGGGCTAATTCGTAAGTTAATTCGGCATCCCTTATACAGTAATTAGCAATTTGTTTTTTGTTTTGTAGATAATACTTATACATATCCTTCAAAACTTTTTTGCCTCCAATATCTATTTTGTTTTCTCCTAAAAACTTTTCGGAAGCATTATCCAAACTCATGTTATAATACTGCATAAGTTCGTAAAAAAAGATTCTGTTACCCTTATAAGTAACACCCAAAAACTTTTTTGGGATATATTGAAAATCGAATTTTTTATAGGTTAGTTCTTTTTTCAAATACAATTCTTGCAAAAAATCCGTTTTAAAATATTTAAACAAGGCTAAAACATCATAGTCCAGATTATACCCCCACCCTGTATTACCGTATTTGTATTCTGTACACTCTTTAAAAAATCTTAAAACATCGGATTCGTTTTTTATTTCCCTACAAAAAGAACCAAAATCACCGGAACCTGCCAGAAGAAAAGCCCTACCCTGTTTGGTTTCTGTATCAAACGCAAAATGTTTTTTTGTTTTCATCGTATAGAACTATCAAATGTATTTATATTAACAGTAACAAAACTTCAGGGTGTAATTTTTACTACACCCTTTTTACATTCAGTAAAATATATTTCCCGTAACTTTACAACCCTTTTTAAAACTTTTAAAACCATGTAGGATTTACCGTCAAAAGTATAAATATTACCTATCCGAATTTTACTATGTTTTTTAGCCATAATAAAACTGATTTATAAATTTGAATAACTGTTTTTTCTTTTGTTTTTTTAACAGGAAATGTTTTGCCTGTTCCAAACTCTTATATTTTTTAGGGTTTCGATTCATTAAATTTTGTGACATTTTTGTAATAATAGATTTATACACAATTTTCTGAACCATTTTACCCTTAATAATCTTACCAGTTTTTAAATCTTTCCATTTTTTAGATTTAATACCTCCAACTTTTTTTATCCGGTTTTGTTTTTTTCCGGTGTAAATTTCTGCCCGTTCCCGTAATTCCTTTGGTGTTGTTTTACCCCTACTATAATGTCTTAATACAGTATCAATTTTTTTGTTCCATTTTTTCGTTCCCTTTTTATACTTCCGTAAAAGTTTTGATAGTTCGGTTTTTACCTTTTTATCTTTGGGAATAAAAAGGGAAGGGGTTTTTTTCCCCTTCCTTTTAGTACCACTTACAATTTTCCGGGGTGTTTTTTTCCTGACTGGTTTTACAGCTACGGAAACCCGTTTTTTTGTTGGTGTGTTTTTCTGTGTTTTCCTTTTTGACATTTTTTACTTTGCTTCAAAAATATCGAAGTGAGAAAACTTCTTTTTTCCTGTTCCCTTAGTACCTTTGTACACTATCATTAATAGCGTACCTTTTTTACAGTCTTTTAAATATTCTGAAACTGCATGATAATCCCCAATAGAAACGGTTTCCCCGGTAGACTTTTCTACAAACTCATGGTTTACAAAGGTTTTTTTACCGTTTTTGGTGGATTTAGTACCCTGAAATTCCCCAATGAATGTTCGTTCTTCCTCTGGGGTTTCCGTATTGAATTTCCGAAATTTGGAATCTGTAGATTTTACTTTGGTAAATTCTACACCATCCACCGTTACCGTTTTACCGGAAGGTGTTTTTTTTGGTTCTGACTTTTTTGATTTAGCCATTTTTTTGTTGTTTAAATTTCCCTACTTGGTTAAGGCTTCGGGATTCCTTTTTTTCTTTAAATGGAGAATCTAAATTATAACTTTTAGCCCATTCATGTATCCTTTTTTTGTGTTTTTTTATCCACAAAATTTTTTCGTTTTCTGTAAACCATGAAGGGAATAAATAGGTTATTTTTTTGGATTCAATCCTAAATAAAACACCTGATATTAGCACCTCAGACATTTATGTTACGGTTTAAATTGGATTAATTCATATAAAAACCTATTAAACATATTTTCATTATCTATTTTCCCATCGTAAATAAATTTTTTGTAGATAGAATAATCCCCTACAGTCAGCGGTGTAAATTCTATTACATACATACCCCCATTATGGTATATTTTAAAGTGAGTATCAGCCGGAAAATTTCTTCTGTTTTCCTGTAAAAAATAATACATGGATTCTTTTGAAGAAAATAATAAACATTCAAAACTTACTGTTTGCATAATCTGTATTTTATTTTTTTAAACCTAATTTCAGCATCCCTTCTTAACATATAGTAGTCATATGCTTCTATTTTTCTACCCTTTTCTAAAAGGTCTGATTCTGCATACCTCAATTTGGCAATTAAAGAGGGTAAATGTTTGTATGAAAGGATTAATATATCCTTTGTAATTATATTTACAGGTCTGCACATAAAACTATTTTTCGGAATCTAAATACTTTTCTATAGCCGTATTAATCACATGGTTCATACTCAAATTTTTAACTTTTGAGTAATTAACCAATTTACGGTACAGTTCATAATTCCAAAAACGGAATAGTAAATGTACTTTTTTTGTTTTTGTAGACATGGTTTTTAGTTTATTGTTGGTGGTGTTTGGTTTATATCAGGGTTTGGTTTTTCTTTTTACACTAACTTCCATTAGGTGTGGATTTTTTTCTGCATAGTCTAAAAGCATTGCAGAAATACTATGCAAAAATACAATTCTACTTTCTTCCTGATATAAACCCACTTCCATTAAGGGTTCCAACCCTTCCGGTTGAACATACAGGGAAAAGTTTATCTGGTTTTCTACACAAAAATTTTGTAAGTCTTTAAACTTTGATAAAAGTTCTGCTAACATTTTTTTGGTTTCTTCAGAGAAATTTTCGTAGGTAGGATTTTTCATTTTTTTAGGTTTTAGTTACTTAATAATATTAAGATTTTTTGCGTACCCGAATAATAGTTTTTCAAACAATTCAGAATCTGAAATACCATTATGTTTTTGTTTTACTTTCTCCAAAACATCTTTGAAGTTTTGAGAAGTTCGGAACCCTACCCATTTATCCTTATTTTCCAAATTAGGAATTTCAATAGAAAAAATATCCTTGGGTTTTTGGATTTTGGGTTTAACCGTTTTTGGTGTTTTCCTTTTTTTCATCGGTGTATTTTTTGAGTTAATATTCTTCATTAATACAGGCACAGAGTAAAATTAAATTTTGTCTTAACTCTGTATATAAAAAATCTAAACCTGTTTCGTGGGGTTCTAAATCTGCACTCCAATAAATACTACATTTTCCCTCTATGAACATAGTTGCATAATCATTACTTTCTGGATTAACAAGACTAAAAATATAGTCAATAATATGGGAATTTATGCGGTTACGCAGATAAATTATTTCCATACACAAACCATTGGTTAAACCATTTTCTAAAAGGTAGAAATGTAAATCTAAAAACGGGGTTTCAATTTTCTTTCTTTTCATTTCTGGTAATTTTTCTGAATGTATTTTTTTACTTTTTTGGATAATGTTTTTAGGGTTCCCCTACCTATTACAGTTTCCCAGTATCTTACCATTTCATCAGCATAACAAATATGGAATTTGGGTTCTCCGTTTACCATGATAAATAACACCATGTATTCAGATTTATACTTTTCCTGTTGTTCTGTTAATACATTTACAATTTCTTCCACCCCGTAACTTTTTTGGGTTATATGTTTAGCCATTTTCAGTTTTCGTTTTTGTGGTTTCAATTATTTCTAACATTAGTTCCATTTCTTCTTTTAAGGTTGTATCAGGTCTGCTTTCAATCCTATGTTTTACTACCCTTTCAATCCTGTTTATGGTTTCGGAATCTAACAATAGAAGTATAAACTGCATACCTTCTTTTATGTACAATTTTTTTAGTTCTTCCATACCTCAAATTTTTATGTTACCGTATTTTTTGTAATTTGAAATCACTTCACGCCGTAAAATTTCTCTTGCCTGATTTTCTGTATAAAAAAAGCTACTTTTATCCGAAGGCAGTAAATATTCTCTTGCGTTCCACCTTTCTGTAGCAAACCCCGGTGTTACTTTTGCTGTTATTAAATTACCCCGGTAATATACCTGCCCTAAAACTTCCTTTTGTGTTATTAGAATAAATAACATTCTGTTTTGTGTTATTCTCATTCTGATAAAATTTTAATAATCATTTTTCTGGTTATTACTTGGTATTCGTTCAGTAATTCGCTTTTTACTTTTTCGTGAAAATGAACAGAATAGTGTAACTCATCTATTTTTACAAGTATGTAAGTTTTGTTTTTTTGAGAATCGTTTACAAAACCCGTATACTTTTTTAAATTGTTGCTTTTTCTTCCTTCACTCTTTTTTTCAAAACTTCACCCCTTATTATGTTTATAAAAACATACGGGGTTATACAACTATTTTTATTGTTACCAATAATATCTATAGCCCTAAGTGCCCCACAAAAAAATTCTGCTTGTAAATCCAGATATTTTTTACTCCCCTTTTTAACACCTGCATTATACATTCGTTCCTGAAATGTTTCTAACAAAGAATTGTAAACATCATCTGTTAATACGATATTAACCCCTGTATATTTTTCTGTTTTGTTTTTGTCGTTTTTCATTTTTTTAGTTTTTAGTTTTTGTTTTTTCTCTGTTTTTCAATACACTAATATACATAATAGTTACAATATAGTATCATGGATATATAAAAATATTCTATTAAATTGACTTTCAGCAAGTTACAAAGGTTTAAAATACCCTAAAAACCTGTAAAAAACAAT
>CALALS010000212.1 GCA_937925525.1 uncultured Flavobacteriales bacterium
AAGACGACCCAAAAATTCATTTCGGACTAATTGGATATAAATCAATAACTATATCTTACAATGAATTAGAAAAAAATGGATTTGTTGTTCAAATTACGCCCACCAGCTTTACACTAGATAAAATGGTGGTTTCAGCTACCAGATGGAGTCAATCTTCAGACGAAATTCCGTCAAAAATAACCACCATCACATCTAAAGAAATTGCCTTGCAAAACCCGCAAACAGCCGCTGACTTACTAGGAACATCAGGAGAAGTATTTATTCAAAAAAGCCAACAAGGCGGTGGTAGCCCAATGATAAGAGGTTTTTCAACTAACCGATTACTATATACTGTTGATGGCGTGAGAATGAATACCGCTATATTTAGAAGTGGGAATTTGCAAAATGTAATTTCACTAGACCCTTTTGCAACGGAAAAAACAGAAGTGTTTTTTGGACGAGGCTCAGTAATTTATGGAAGTGAGGCAATTGGAGGAGTAATGAGTTTTCAAATCATGACGCCACAACTCTCTAATAATGAAAACCCGTTAGTTTCGGGCAAAGCTGTTAGCAGATATTCTTCTGCCAATAATGAAAAAACAGCGCATTTTGACGTAAACCTAGGTTGGAAAAAGTGGGCGTTGGTAAGCAGTTTTACCACAAATGATTTTGGTGATTTAAAAATGGGGAGTTATGGACCAGGCGAATACCTCAGACCTTTTTATGTTCAAAGGCAAGATAGTATGGATGTAATTATTATCAACCCTGACCCTAAAATTCAAATACCATCTGGCTACACACAAATAAATATGATGCAAAAGCTTCGCTTTAAACCAAACGAAAATTGGAACTTCGAGTATGGGTTTCATTATTCGGAAACATCCAGCTATTCAAGATACGATAGACATATTCGTTATAAAAACGGCTTGCCTAGATATGGAGAGTGGTATTACGGCCCTCAAAAATCGATGATGAATAATTTAAGTATCACCAATAGCAAACAAAACCCGATTTACGACCAGTTTACTATTCGCTTAGCACAACAATCTTTTGAAGAAAGCAGAATAAGCAGAGATATAAATAAAACGAATCGTGAAATAAGGTTAGAAGAAGTTGGGGCTTACTCTGCAAATGTTGACTTCATTAAATCTAATCAAAAGAAAAACACCCTATTTTATGGGGTTGAAGCTGTTATAAATGACATCACTTCTAAAGGAACCAGTCAAGATATTTCTACTGGTATTAGTCAGCCCGGTCCTACCAGATACCCACAATCTACATGGTCTTCATTTGCCGTATATGTATCAGACCAATACAAATTCTCTGATAAATTTTTAATTCAGGCTGGCGCCAGATATAATCAATTTATGATAGATGCAGTGTTTGACACCACTTATTACCCATTTCCTTTTAAAAAAGCCAACTTAAATACAGGAGCCGTAACAGGAAGCTTTGGTGTTGTGTACAAACCAACTGATAAATGGGTAATTAGCACCAACTTAGCTACAGGATTTAGAGCACCAAATGTAGATGATATGGGTAAAGTGTTTGATTCAGAGCCGGGAGCAGTTGTTATACCAAACCCTGACTTGGAAGCTGAATATGTTTATAATGCTGACTTAGGTATAGCAAAAATATTTGGCGAATCGGTAAAAATTGACTTTACCGCCTATTATTCTCTACTTCAAAATGCTTTAGTAAGAAGAAACTATACCTTAAACGGCATGGACAGCATTATGTATGATGGAGAGCTTAGTCAGGTTCAGGCTATTCAAAATGCTGCTGTGACAACAGTTTATGGCTTACAGGCAGGAATTGAAATAAAATTACCATCCCACTTTACTTTATCAAGTAATTTTAATTATCAGGTGGGAGAAGAAGAATTAGATGACGGTACAAAAAGTCCTTCAAGACATGCTGCTCCATGGTTTGGAACCACCCGCTTAACTTATTCATACCAAAACTTAAGCCTACAACTATATAGTATTTACAATGGTGAAAGACCTTTTGAAGATATGCCTGATGAAGAAAAAGGAAAAACAGAAATTTACGCTATTGATGAAAACGGTAATCCTTATTCTCCGGGATGGTACACCTTAAATTTTAAAGCAATGTATCAATTTACCAATCATTTTACGGTAAGTGCAGGCATAGAAAACATTACTGATGAGAGGTATCGACCTTATAGTTCAGGGCTTGTAGCAGCTGGAAGAAACATAGTGATTTCTTTTAAAGCAGCTTTTTAAAAAACTTCATTTTATTTAGAAATCTCGAGTGGAAACATTCGGGATTTTTTTTAATGACTATGGTAAAGCGTTAACGCAGCAATCGGTTTTTCCAAAATATTTCCCACTACTATACCCTTTTCTTCAGCAACATATCGCAATCTATCTCCAAAATAATAAGCTATTGAACCCACAAAATGAACAGGTACTTTTTTATGAGTTTCATACTTACAAATATGTCGGTCAAAAAACACTGTGAAACATTTAATTACAATAGCAGAGACAAAAGGATGATTAATATTATGAAATAAAAACTTAGCAAACCCGGCCATGTATCTGTTGGCCATTGGTTTTTGTAACGTATTTTCTAAAATTTCAGGAATGGTTGTTTTATATCGAAAATCAAATTTCTTCTTTAAATCATCCGGTAATTCATTATAAGCAAAAGCTTTTAGTAACTCTTTTCCTAGGTGTGCTCCGCTTCCTTCATCTCCCAAAACAAAACCTAGTGAGGGAATATTAGTTATTATTTCCTTTCCATTATATTCACAAGAATTAGAGCCGGTACCCAAAATAGCAGCAATTCCGGCTTCTCTACCACACAAAGCTCTTGCTGCTCCTAATAAATCATGCTGCACTTCTATTTCAGCATTTTTAAAAATACCTGATAATGCTTTAACTATTACCGTCTTTTTTTCATCGGAACTACAGCCTGATCCATAAAAGTGAATAGCCGAAACTTTGTTTGCATTTCCTGACAACAATGAATCATTCAAAACTTCATCCGTAATCTGCTGTACAGAAACATAATAAGGATTTAGTCCGATAGTAGTTGTTTGGTCAAATGAATTATCTGCTTTAATTAATCTCCAATCTGTCTTGGTAGAACCGCTGTCAGCAATAAGTTTCATTTAGGCAGAAACAATGTTTTCCTTAACGGCATAAATAACAATGCTTGCGGTATTTTTTAAACCTAGCTTTTGCATAATATTTTTTCTGTGGGTGTTTACGGTATGGACACTCAAAAACAAATTATCAGCAATTTCTTTATTGGTTAAGCCTTGTGCAATTAGCTTAATAATTTCAATCTCTCTAACTGAAAGTGCTACTTCATCGCATAGTAAATCTCCCTGACCGGTTTGAGAAATTAGTCCCAACACTTTTTCACAATAAAACGCTTTATTCTTGTTGGTTTCATGAACCGCATCCACAATTTCATCCTTACTACAGTCTTTAAGCAAGTAACTGCTCACACCTGTTTTAAGAACTTTAAGAATTTGTGATTTATGAAGCTGTGGTGTAATTGCAATTATTTTAGACTTAGGAAAAACGCCTTTAATTAATTGAACTTTTTCAGTTCCAAAATTTTCTCCTGAAAAATCCATTACAATTACGTTAGGTTTGTCGGTTGAACCAATTTGAATTAGTTCGTCAAATGATTTTGCGACACCCAAAACCGAAATATTTACATCGCCTTTTAAAATAGAATGCAAACCCTCTGCACTTATCTCATTCTCATCTGCTATGATTACCTTTACTTCGCTCATCTTTTA